>DASQEB010000588.1:0-14081 GCA_035633875.1 Thermoanaerobaculia bacterium | reverse complement strand
GGCCAGGCGCCCACTCCGCCCGCCTCACCTGGGAGCAGGTTGCGGCGGCGGACCCGGACGTCATCGTCGCCATGCCCTGCGGCTTCGACGAAGACGGCGCCCGCGCCCAGCTCGAGCTCATGGCCCAACGATCCGAATGGCGGTCCCTTCGGGCGGTCCGCGAGGGCCGCCTCCACCCGGTGGACGCCAACGGCTGCTTCAGCCGCCCCGGCCCCCGGCTGGTGGACGGCATCGAACGGCTGGCGAAAATCTTCCACCTGTCCGTCTAAAACCTTCGGGCGGCCAAGGGGGCTCGTCCCCTACCGACGGCGCCTCTTCGTTCACGATGCCCTCGCGCCAGAACGGGGGCATCCTTTTTGCCTTTTTCCCTGACACGATTTTCCCCGGTCTCTCGCGTCTCCTGTTGGCGGCGCCTCTTCGTCCGCGATGCCCCCGAGTCGCGCCAGAACCGGGGGCATCCCTTTTTCCTCTGTCCAGCCCTCCACGAAAGCAGCGCCTGCGACCTACGCCCGCGATTTTGTCCGAGGGGCTCTCTTCTTACCGCCCCCGCATCCATCCCCACACCTGCGCCTCCTAATCCCATGCCACGGATGCTATCGTCAATCCGTGGCACGACGGCCCCTCATCCCCCGCGGCGAGCCCGGTATCGCCCGCTCGGACCGCCGCCTCCTGAAGGTGATCGACGAGGCCATGACCGAGGCCGCCCGCCGCGCCGCTCGGGAGGACGGCGGCTCCTGGCTCGCGTGCCGGCCCGGCTGCACCGAGTGCTGCCACGGCCCGTTTC
Organism: Thermoanaerobaculia bacterium; assembly: GCA_035633875.1. GTDB lineage: Bacteria > Acidobacteriota > Thermoanaerobaculia > Multivoradales > UBA5704 > DATARR01. Next base: position 13,297 of record DASQEB010000588.1, on the reverse strand, counting down.
CCATCAACCGGCTGGATGCCCGCCGCCTCCGGGAGGGGCTCGCCGCGCTCGCGGCCCGGGACCCGGAGCAGGCGGCAGCCGTGGTGGAGCGTGCCAGGGTCCAGCTTCCCGTTCTCCGGGAAGACTTCCCCGGAGATCCGACCACCGGCGTCCTCGGCGACGACGACGAGGCCGCGGACCCGTACTTCACCCGTCACGGCGCCCTCCCCTGCCCAGCCCTCAATCCCAAGACCGGCCGCTGCGAGCTCTACGCCCACCGGCCCCTGACCTGCCGCACCTTCAGCCCTCCTGTCCAGATCGGCGAATCCGCCCTGCCTCCTTGCCGCCTCTGCTTCCAGGGCGCCTCCGAAAGCACGGTCGAAGCCTGCCGCGTCGAGGCCGATCCCAACGGTGTGGAAGACCGGATCGTGGCCCGCGTGGGAGACGAGGAGACCCTTGTCGCCTTCGCTCTATCTTTCGAAAACTAAAGTGTAGTTGCATAGGCTCGCCTGCGCTGGGGGTGCGCACCATACCCAGTAGAGCCAGTCAAAACCGCCTCTCGGCTGGTGGAGACCACGCCGGCCCTGGGAGCGGACTGTCCACCCTCAAACGGAGGAAATGCAGATGAAGAAACTAATGTGGAAGCGAGCGGGTGTGGTTCTGGGTGCCGTCGCGCTGGTGGGAACCGGCCTGGCGCTGACGCTGCCGTCGTCCGATGCTGCCATCAACCAGCCGGTCCGGGTCATCCGGTGCAAGGGCGACAAGAGCCACCTCTTCGAGACCATCGCCGGGCTGAGGTTCGACATCGCGACTACCGGCTTCCTCGATGCCGGAGTCGGAGACCCCTTCAAGTTGAGCGACGGCCGGACGGCCCGCAATCTGACCGTCGAGGACGTGTTCTCGACCGGCCAGGCGGACGGCCTCGGCGACGCCTCGTTCAGCCTCGACAGGTCTCGGGAGGCGGGCCCCAGCGGCATCGTGGCCAACCAAGCCAGCTCTGATTTCCCAGCCACCCAGACGATGCGCTTCCATTTCACGGCCAAGATCGGCGGTGTCGAGTACCGTTCCGCCAACGCGGCCACGGTGACCAACTCCGAGGTCCGGGCGTTCCCGCCGCCTCCGGGCACCACCTACGTCCTGTCCAACGAGGTCTCGCTCGTGGACGCGAACGGCAAGTCCGCCGGCACGCTGCGTCCGGGCCGGGCGTTCACCGTCCACTGATCGTCTGACGTCCTTTCCATCGCGACCTCCCCCTCCGACACCTCTCCTCGAGGAGACGGAGGGGGAGGTCGCCCGGGCAAACCCGGCTGAGCTCAGGAACCGCCTTCTGCGACCCCAGGACTCCCTCCAACGCCGCATGGCCGTGCTCTTCCTGCTGGCCGTGGTCCTCCTCGCCTGGCAGGCGCCGCGCACCCGTCCCCTGCAGCCCCCGTCCTACGTCTCCATCCCGAAGAGCGGCGAGCAGGTCTTCCCCATCGCCGTTCCGAACTGGGAGGCGCCGGAGATCCCGGCCGCTCCCGGCGAGCGCCGCGCCTTCCTCGAAGAGCAGGCTGTGCTCTGGCCCGGCAACCTTCCGTCCACCGGCTGCGACCTTTTCGTCCGCGTCTCCCTCCATCACTGGGCGCGCCGCCCCGTCGACCTGGCGCGGCTGGAACTGAATCCTGAGCCGGCCGGCTGGACCGCTCTCCGCTGGGCGGGCAAGGACTTCCTGGACGACGACGACGGCGACGGCGATCCCCTGGACGCGGGCGAGTTGCGCGTTGCGGGACCAGGCGCCGAGGCCGAGGTCTTCTGCCCGCCATGAGATTCCGGACGCGCGCCCTCCTCACCCTGGGCTTCCTCGTCCTCGCCGGCCTCGCCGCGGGCGCCGCCTGGCGGGTGCTGAAGCTGGAGATCCGGGTCCACGACCTGGAGCTCCTCCCCACCCGGGCCGAGGTCCTGGAGGCGGACGACGCCGTGCGCGAGACCTTCGGTTCGGACGAGCGGCTGATCGTCGCCTTCACGAGCCGGAGCCGCCCCGTCACCGATCCGGCGTTCCTGGAGGACCTCTGGTTTTTCACCCGCGAGCTGGGGCAGAGCCACAACATCCGCATGCTCCTTTTCGACCGGCTCACTCACCCGAGGTTCCGGAGCGAGCCGCCCACAGGAGCGCCGTGGCTCCTCCATCCGCCGGACGGCTCCTGGATCGAAGCCGCCCTCCGCTCCTCGGCCATCGCCGGCAAGCTCGCGACAGGCACCTCCCGCCGCACGGTGTTCCTGGAGACCCCCGCCCTCAGCACCTCGGGCGTCCGCTCCATCGGCGAGAGGGTCCGGCAAGCCTTCGCGAAGCTGGAGGAACGCGCCCCAAGCGCGTACGAGGTGCGCTTGATCGGGCGCCACGTGGTGCTCGACGGCCTGGGGCAGGCCCTGTTCGAAGACCTCCAGCGCCTGCTGCCCTGGTGCTTCGCCCTGATCTTCGTCCTCTTCTGGGGGATCTTCCGCTCGGCCCTCCTCGCCGGGATCGCCATCCTCCAGTCCGGCCTCTGCGTGCTCTTCACCCTGGCCGTCCTGGAGCTCCTGGGCCACCCCATCTCGCTGACCACGGCGATGATCCCCATCCTCCTGACCGTCCTGGGGATCGCCGACGACCTTCACCTCTACAGCGAGTACCTCCGGCTCAAGGCCCGGTACCCCGAGGAGCCTCCCCTCTCTCTGGTCTGGAAGGGCGTGCGGAAGGTCCTCTTCCCCTGCACCGCCACCGCGCTCACCACGGCCATCGGGTTCGCCTCCTTCCTGCCCACCGACGTGCCCGCCCTGCGCGTCTTCGGCCTTCTCGCCGGCATCGGCGTCTGCTTCTCCTGGCTCCTCACCATGACCGTGGTCCCGGTGCTCCTCGCCCTCGCTCCCGTGAAGAGGCCGCCCGAGTGGACCCTCCGGCCGGACATCCCCGCCCTCAACCCGCTCTTCCGCGGCGTGGTGCCGGTCGCGCTCTCGCTCGCCCTCCTTCCCGGCATCGCCCGGCTGCGGATCGACGACGGCTGGACCCGCAACTTCCGGCCGGACCATCTGATCGTCCAGGACGTCCGGTGGTTCGAAAAAGAGTCCGTGGGCGTCTATCAGTTCGACGTGATGCTGGCCCGGAGGGACGGCCGCCCCTGGACTCATTCCGCCGAGCTGCGCGCCCTCGAACGGCTCCAGACCCGGGCCGAGGCCGCGCCCGAGATCACCGCCGGCCTCTCGCTCCCCGACCTCGTCCGCGACCGGGCCTGGGAGCTGGGCGACCCGCAGGCGGCTCGCCCTCCCCTCCCCCCCACCCGGCGCGAGGTCGAGAGGCTTCTCTCCACCTATCGCCTGTTCAACGAAGAGATCTTCCTCCGCATGTTCCTGGACCGGGACCACCGCGCCACGCGGCTCATCTTCGTCACTGCCCGGGACGACTACGGAACCTCCTCGCGGGCCCGGCAGGCCCTGGACCAGGCCGTGCGCGAGACCTTCCCGCCAGGGGCTGTCGAGGTCCGGGTGGGCGGCAGCGCCGAGCGCGGCCGGGTCCTCATCCAGTCCGTCGTCTCCAGCCAGGGGATCTCGGTCGCCGCCTCCCTCGTCCTCTCCTGGCTCGCCCTGGGCTTCGCCTCCGGCCGGTGGGGCACCGCCCTGCGCTGCATCCTGGCCATCGTCTGGGCTCTCGCCCTGGTGTTGGGGATCGCCGGCTGGGCCGGCCTGAGCCTGGGAGTGGCCTCGTCGTGCTTCCTCGCCCTGGGTGTGGGAGTGGGGCTCGACTACGGCATCCATCTCGCCTTCGGCCGCTCCCGCTCGGGCGAAGGCGAAGAGGGAGCCATCTTCCTGCGCGTCCTGGCCAACGTCCTCGTCGTGGGCGCCGGCCTCTCGATCCTGATGCTGTCGGCCAATCCGACCATCGCCAAGCTCGGCCTCCTCATCGTGCTCAGCATGATCGCCTCCGGCTACACGGCCATCGTCGTCTTCGCCCGGCCCTCGGTGGCAGATCAATTGCACGGACGTGCATGGAAGCTCCCCAGAGCTTCGAGTGCTTCCGTCTTGAAGGAGGAATGACGATGCTTGGAAAGACGACAGGACGTGTTGTGTGGATGCTCGCCGTCACCGGCCTCTTCCTCGTCCCCGCCCTGGCCGAGGCCCAGCGCGATATCGACCTTGGAGTCCGGGGGGGGCTCTACAGCGACGCCGAAGCGGGGTTCGTCGGGTTCGAGCTCCTGGTCCCGATCACCCGGAGCTGGTACTTCAACCCCAACTACGAGTACGTCTTCGTGGATGACGGAGACCTCTCCACCCTGAACCTGGACGCCCACTACGACCTCCCCATCCGCTCGCCCTTCTACGTCTGGCTCGGCGGAGGACTGGCCGTGATCTTCGCCGAGGACGAATTCCGGAGGGGCCGCCGCATCGAGACCGAAGACGACACCGAGATCGGCGCCAACCTCCTCGCCGGCCTGGGATTCGGAAAGGGCCAAGCGATCCGGCCGTATGTCCAGGGGAAGTTCATCATCGCGGATGAGACGGAAGCGGTGATCGCGGTGGGGTTGCGGTTCTTCTAGGAGACTGCCCAGCAAGAAAAGACAAGGACCAAAAGGACATCAAGAACGAAAAGGACCAGGGGCGCCCACGTCCTTGGTGTCCTTTCTGTTCCTTTGGGTCCTTTTGTCCTTTCTACCCCACCCGCGTGGACTGCCACGCCGCCAGCTTCCACGCGCCGCCTTCACGGATGTATAACGCCGTGAAGCGGAGGGACAGGTCCATCTCCCGTCCCCCGGTCGCCACCTTCACGGCGGCCCGACCGGTCACGATTGCCGCCACGCCGTGGACCCGCACCTGCACGTCCTCCGCCTCGATCACTCGGTACTCCAGCGTCTTCGCCCTGATCGAAGCGAGGAACTGCTGCTTCGTCTCCACCGTGCCGTTCGAATGGGTGTAGGTCAAATCATCCGCCAGGAGACGCTCCAGCGCGGCAACGTCCCCCTTCACCATGGCCAGGAATCGCTGGTCGTTGGCGACGCGGACGGCCGTCTCGGCGTCCGGGGCCGGGGGAGCGGCCGGCGCTTGTCCTCCGGCGAAGGAGGGGATCAGAAGGGCGAGGAGGATGGTCGTGAGTTGCAGTCTGATGGGCTTCATTTCGATGTCCTCTCGGCCGGTCCGGCTCGTGCTCTATCCTACCCTGCGGGCCTTCGCCGAGCCCCCACCCGGGCCCGAGTGGGGGGCACCGCAACGCTCCCGCATGAGACAATCCCCCCACCACACCGGGAGGGAACCTCATGGCCGGCCACTTCATCGTCTGCGGGTTCGGAGACGTCGGCTTCCGCGTGGCGGAGCTGCTGCACCGCCTCGGCGAGGAGGTGGTGGCCGTCACCCGCGACGCGCGGGAGGAGCGGCTGCAGATGGCCAGGGACGCCGGAGTGCGCGTCCTTCTCGGCGACGCCCGGAGCGAGCACCTGCTCCACGAGGCCGGGCTCGCCACGGCCCAGGTCCTCATCGCCGCCACCAATGAGGACCTGGTCAACATCGAGATCGCCCTCGACGCCCGGCGCTCCCGGCCCGACCTGCCCCTCGTCGTCCGCCTCTTCGATCCTAGCCTCGCCCGGCAGCTCGAAATCTCCTTCGACCTGCGCCGCGCCCTGGAGATCTCCACCCTGGCCGCTCCCAGCTTCGCCGCCGCGGCCCTGGGCGAGGCCATCCTGTCGAGCTTCACCGTGGACGACACGCCGTTCGTCGTGGGCCGCGCCGTCGTCGATGAGGGGTCGCCGCTCCACCGCCTCGAGACCCTCGGCCGCATCGCCCGGGTCTACGGCCTCGTCGCCCTCGCCTGCGAGCGCCCCGAGGGCGACTGCGTGCCCCTGCCCGACCGGGACTCGGCGGTGAGGCCCGGCGACCGGCTCTCCCTCCTCGCCCGCAAGAAGGACTGGGACCGGCTCTTCGCGCCCCCGAGCCCTCCCCACCTCGACAAGGTCCCCCTCTGGCGCCGCCTCGGCCGGAGCCTCGCCCGCGCCCGGGAGATCTGGCGGGACGAGCCGCGCCCGCTCCGCAACGTCGTCCTTGGCCTGGGCGTGCTCATCCCTCTGAGCGTCGTCCTCTTCCATCTCACCTTGGGGCTTCCCTTCGTGGATGCGATCTTCTACACGCTCATCACCCTCCACGGTGAGATCGGCTTCACCCCGGAAAGCCCGGGCGGCAAGCTCCACGAGATCCTGGTGATGATCCTCGGAGCCATCACCGTCGCCACCCTCTACTCCATGATCACCGACTACCTCGTGGCCTCCCGCCTGCGCAAGATCCTGGGCGAGCAGAAGATCCCCCGGGCCGGGCACGTGGTCGTCGTGGGCCTCACCTCCGTGGGCCATCAGACCATCGGAGAGCTCCGGCAGGTCGGAGTGCCCGTGGTTGCCGTCCACTCCGATGCCGACGGGCCGCTCGTGGCCGCCGCCGGAGCCCAGGCTCCGGTGGTGATCGGCGACGCCCGTCTGCCGGGCATCCTCGAAAAGGTAGCCATGGCGCAGGCCCGCGCCGTGGTTTCGGCCTACGACGACGACGCCGTGAACCTCGGCGTCGGCTTGGCCGCCAGGAGGGTGAACCCGGACCTCCGCACTGTTGTGCGGCTCTTCGACGCCGACTTCGCCCGCAAGGTCGAGACCGTGCTGCGCGTCGACGCTGCCCTGAGCGCCTCCCGCATCGCCGCGCCCACCTTCGTCGCCTCGGCCCTCTACCCTGACGTGGCCAGGGCCTTCATCGTCCGGGACCACCTCTTCGTCCTGCTCAACCGCCCGGCAGGCCAGGAGTGGGCAGACTCGAAACCTTCGCACTTACGGGAGGAACAAGGCGTGCAGATCTTGATTCGCGGGAGCGAGCTCCCCCGGACCGGCGTCGCCGCCGCGGACGAGAAGCCCCTGGCGGCTGACGAGGTCGTCCTCGCCATCGTCTGGCGCCGCGTCTCTCCGCCCTGGACCGAGTCGGTCCCGCCGGCCCCGGCTGAGGCGGTCGTCCGGGCGGGTTGAGAGGAGCCGAAAATGGGGTGAAACGTTTTCGCGGGATCGGACGTTATATAGGGGGGATCTGAGAAGCAATGGGACCGCTCTATCCGTCTGTCCGAGTGTCGATCCGAAGCCGCAACCCATTCGCCCTCGCGAGCGCGATCCGCCAGGGTCTGCGCCGCGCCGGAACGCCCCCCGACGAGATCGAGCGTTTCACCCAGGAGGCCCTCTCCGCCCAGGACCCCCACCGCTTCGAAGAGGTCTGCAGCGAGTGGGTCTCTCTTGAAGGGTCGGCGCCGGGCCGGCGGGAGTAGGCTGACGCAGGTTGTTCCCGGAGCTTGACCGATCTTCATTCTTTAGTGCATTCTCCGGATCGCGGAGATGGTTCCGCAGATCGGAGGCTCCTTGAAGAAGAAATTAGAGAGCAAGAAGTTGTCTCTCCACCGAGAGACTCTCCAGAGCCTGGAAGACTCCCGGATCGAGACGGTGGTTGGGGCGAGCGGAGGCACGTCCTGCCAGTCGGTGTGCAGTTGCACGTCGATGTGCTCGCACTGCACCGCTTAAATTCCCGGAGAGAGGGACACGCTGGGCTTTCTCCTAAGGCGCCCATCCGGTAGCATTTCGGCGTAACCGCAAAGAGTTTAACGAGGAGTTTGGCGAGACCGAGGGGACGACCCGCGGCCGCCCCCCCACGCCCCCGAAGGGGGCGACATTTGAATAGCCCGGGAGCGTCAGCCCCGGGAACGGGATCACCCAATCGACTAATGAGCCCCCACAGGGGGGCGGCACCAGACGCCAAGACGCCAGGTGTCGCCCCCTCCGGGGCTGCGCCTGGCAGCCTCAGTGGGCTGAGCCCTACGAGTTGCAGGCCTCGCAGTGCGTGTAGCCTTCCGAAGCGCAGAGCTGCGTGATGCACCAGCAGATGGATTCTCCGGTCGCGCCCGCGAGGGTCTTCAGCCGGGTGTCCTCCAGTTTGTGCAGCGTCTCTTTGGCGAGCTTCAGCCGACGGGTCCTCTTCATCGTCCTCTCCTTTGGTCAGTCCAGCACCAGCGATTCTACGATGCGAGGCCCTCAATCGGTCACGGGACTACGGGCGTCTCCTCGCTGGGCAGACCGTCTCCCCTGGCAGGCTCCCCGCAAGGGGCATCTGGGCCGCCTACGCTTCCGCCCCGAGGTACCTTTCCCGCACGCTCCCCTGCCCCAGGATCCCCTCCAGAGAGGCGGCCAATTGGGGGCCGAAGTGGATCTTGTAGCTTTCTTTGGCGGCGATGCGGACGGTGCGGTCCGGGAGCTGGACCTCCAGGGTGACGGGCACGTCGCCGGGGTGGCGGGTCAGGAGATCCCGCAGCTCCAACATCTTGGTCTGGGACATCGCGGGAGAGAGGGTCAGGTCGACCCCGGCCAGGGCAGGGCGGAGAGCGACCTTGTCCAGGGGGGTGACCTCCTCGACCGTCAGCTCCAGGTCGGTTCCCCGTTCGCGGACCTGGCCTTTGACGAGGACCACGGCGTCGTCGGCCAGCAGATGGCCGTACTGCTGGAGCTGGTTGGCAAAGAGGGTGACGGGGATTCCGCCGGTCAGGTCCTCCAGGACGAGGCGTCCCATGAACTTGCCGGCGTTGGCTCCGGTCTTGATCTTGACCCGGTTGAAGGCGGTCACCTGGCCACCGATCGTGACGGACTCCTCGATGCTGTCCTTGAGCTCCTTGAGGTCCGCGATGGTGTGGGAGACCAGCCGCTCGAGGTCGCGCTGGTGCTCGGAGATGGGGTTGCCGGTGAGGTAGAGGCCGAGGGCCTCCTTCTCGTTGCGGAGGCGCTCCCGCTCGGGCCAGGGGCGCAGCGACAGGTCCGGCTGCGGCTCGGACGCGGGCAGGACGGCGCCGAAGAGGTTCGACTGGCCGGCTTCGCGCTCATGGCGGCGGCGCTGGGCATGGTCCAGGAGGGAGTCGAGGGAGCCGTAGAGCGCGGCCCGGTGGACGCCCAGGCTGTCGAAGGCGCCGGCCTTGACGAGGCACTCGAAGACCTTGCGATTGATCGTCCGCGTGTCGACCTCGCAGGCGAGGTGGGCGAGGCTCTTGAAGCGGCCCACCCGGCGGCGGACGTCGAGGAGGGCCTCGATGGCGCCTTCCCCCACCCCCTTGATGCCGCCGAGGCCGAAGCGGATGCCGGCGCCGTCCGCGGTAACGGTGAACTCGTAGCTGCTTTCGTTGACGTCCGGCGGCTGGATGCCGATCCCCATGTGGCGGCACTCGGCGAGGTACTTGGCGATGGAGTCCGAGGAGGAGAGCTCGGAGTTGAGCATCGCCGTCATGAAGGCCACGGGGTGGTGGGCCTTCAAGTACGCCGTCTTGTAGGCCAGGTTGGCGTAGGCGACGCTGTGGCTCTTGTTGAAGCCGTAGCCGGCGAAGGGCTCGATGTAGTCCCAGAGACCGGCGGACTTCTCGCGCGGCACGCCCCGGGCGGCGGCGCCCTCGACGAACTTTTCCTTCATCTTGGCCATGACGTCGGCCTTCTTCTTGCCCATGGCCTTGCGGAGGGTGTCCGCTTCCGCCATGGAAAAGCCGGCCACGGCCACGGCGATGAGCATCACCTGCTCCTGGTAGACGATGACGCCGTAGGTCTCCTCCAGGATCGGCCGGGTCTCGGGGAGGTTGTACTCGAACCTCTTTCCCTGCTTTCTCAGGATGTACTCCTCCACCATACCCACGGTGAGGGCGCCGGGTCGGTAGAGGGCGTTCAAGGCGGCGAGCTCTTCGAAGCGCGAAGGCTTGACCCGCCGCAACAGGTCGGTCATGCCGCGGGATTCAAACTGGAAGATGCCGCTCGTGCGCCCCTCGCAGAAGACCCGGAAGGTCTCGGGGTCGTCCAGGGGGACCTCGTCGAGGTCCAGGGGAATGCCCTGCTGGCGGACGATCTTCACGGCGTCGTCGATGACCGTGAGGGTGCGCAGGCCCAGGAAGTCCATCTTCAGGAGCCCGAGGCTCTCGACGATGGTCATGTCCCACTGGGTCATGATCTGCTCTTCGTCCCCCTTGGTGACCTTGTACAGGGGGACGAGGTCGTCGAGCGGACGCGGGGTGATGACGACGCCCGCGGCGTGGACGGAGGCGTGGCGGGTGAGGCCCTCGAGGCGCTTGCCCACCTCGATGACCTGCTTGATCTCGGGGTCCTTCTGCACCTCGGACTGGAGGGCGTCGTTGTCCTTGAGGGCGTCCACCAGGGACTTGGTCATGTCCGGGATGAGCTTGGCGACGCGGTCGACCTTGGCGTAGGGCAGGCCCATCACCCGGCCGACGTCGCGGATCACGGCCTTGGCGGCGAGCGTCCCGAAGGTGATGATCTGGGCCACCCGGTCGCGGCCGTACTTCTCCCCCACGTACGAGATCACCTGGCCCCGGCGGCGCATGCAGAAGTCGATGTCGATGTCCGGCATGCTGATGCGGTCGGGGTTCAAGAACCGCTCGAACAGCAGGTCGTACTGGAGCGGGTCGATGTCGGTGATCCGCAGCGAGTAGGCGACGAGGGAGCCGGCGGCCGAGCCGCGGCCCGGGCCGACCGGGACGCCGCTCTCCCGGGCGTGGCGGATGAAGTCCCAGACCACGAGGAAGTAGCCCGGGAAGCCCATCTTCTCGATGACCTCGATCTCGTACTCCAGCCGTTGGCGGTAGACCTCGTCGGGGTGGCGGACGATCCCCTGCGCGCGGCGCTTGCGGATCCCGGCGAAGCGCTCCTCCAGTCCCTCGCGAACGACCTTCTCGAAGTAGGACTGGAGGGTGTAGTCCGGAGGCACCGGGAACTCGGGCAGGTGGAAGGTGCCCGTGGGGATCACCAGATTGCACCGCTCGGCGATGGCCACGGTGTTCTCGATCGCCTGGTGGTCGTCGGGGAAGATCTGGTGCATCTCCTCGGCGGACTTCAGGTAGAAGTTGTCTGAGGCGTACTTCAGACGGTCCGGGTCGGAGAAGGTCTTCTGGGTGCCGATGCAGAGGAGGACGTCGTGGGCGAAGGCGTCGTCCTTCCTCAGATAGTGGGCGTCGTTGGAGACCACGAGGGGGATGCCGAGCTTGCGGGAGAGGCGGCGGACCACCTCGTTGGCGAGCCGTTGCTCGGGGATCCCGTGGTCCTGCATTTCGAGAAAGAAGTTCCCTTCCCCGAAGATCTCGAGAAACTCCCGCGCCGCAGCCTCGGCCTCCCGCTCCCGGGTGGCCACGATGTGCTCGTTGATCTCCCCCTTGAGGCAGGCGGAGAGGCAGATGAGCCCCTCGCTGTGCTTGCGCAGCAGCTCCTTGTCCACCCGGGGTTTGTAATAGAAGCCTTCGAGATACGAGGCGGAGGTCAGCTTGATGAGGTTGCGGTACCCGGTCTCGTTCATCGCCAGGAGAACGAGGTGGTTGCTGCTCCCCCTGCCCGGCGTGCGGTCCCGGTGGTCGCCCTGGGCGACGTAGGCCTCCATGCCGATGATCGGCCTGACGCCCGCGGCCCTGGCCTTGTTGTAGAACTCGATGGCCCCGAACATGTTGCCGTGGTCCGTGAGGGCGACCGCCGGCATGCCGGCCTCGGCCGCGGCCTTCATCACGTCCTCGATGCGGTTGGCCCCGTCGAGCAGGCTGAACTGGCTATGGAGATGAAGATGGACGAAGTCGGACATCGCTTTGATCGTACCAGATGGGAGCGGTGCTGCCAGGGAGGGATGTTATCAGAATCCGGTACGGGCCCCCAGTCGGGAGCCTCGGCCTGGCTCAGGCCTGCGGGGTCTTCTGCGCCGGCTGCAGCCGGTTGGAGCGGACGATGTAGTCCAGCCCCGAGATCAGCGTCAGGGCGGCCACCAGGTAGATCGTCGTGTCGGCCGTGAGGTCGATCCAGCGGATCTCGGGGAACGTTCCCGAGATGAGGACGAGGACGACCGCCACCACCTGGAGGGCGGTGTTGATCTTGCTCAGGAGGGTGGGCGGGAAGCTGCGGATGCCCGCGGCGAGGTACAGGATCAGGGCGACCACCACCAGGAGCACGTCGCGGGCGATGACCAGGACGGTCACCCAGAGGGGGATCTGTATGCCCTGGTTGAGCTGGGGGATGGAGAGGGTTACGTAGGCGGAGACGAGCAGGAGCTTGTCCGCGATCGGGTCGAGATAGGTGCCGAGGAGCGACTGCTGTTTGAACACCCGGGCGATGAAGCCGTCGAGGGCGTCGGTGATCCCCGCCAGGAGGAAGATCACCAGGGCCCGGAGCGCCTGGCCGTCGATCACGGAGATGATGAACAGGGGGACGAGCCCCATGCGGAACAGGGAGAGGAGATTGGGGATGGTGAAGGTCATGCTCCGCCCAGGAGCTTCAGACTGCGGCGGATGAGCTCGACGCCGTCGCTGCCGGAAAGGGCCTCCGACGGTCGGCACTCCTCTTCGGGGAGGACCAGCCGGCACTGGGCCGCCGCCTCGCAGGTCTCTCCGGGACAGGAGACCTTCTTGTCGAAGCGGGAGACCATGCGGGTCAGGGTCCGCAAGGCGACGCTCCGGCGCACCGGGGCGCTCGGGAAGAAGCGGTGGAGCGTCGGGTCGATCTCCAGGAGCCCGAGGTTGGCCACCCGGACGATCTCCTCCCGGTAGGGGTGGTCCAGCACGTCGGAGGCGATGCGCCCCGCGGTGGGACGGCTGTTGCGCACGTCCGGCACGAGCCAGTAGAGGAGGAGGGCGAAGTCGGCCTTGGTCAGCTCGAGTTTGGCGGCCACCTCCTGGACGGACCGGGGGAGCTGGGTCAGGCGCCAGCGGAACTTCGCGGAGTCCAGCCGCTCGGCCCACTGGGCATCGCCCGGGTGGCGGGCCGCGAGCTCCTGGACGAGCTGGAGGCCCTTGCCGGGATCTCCCACGGACAGCTCCAGCTCGGCCCGCCGTTCGAGGAGCCCCGGGTCCTCCGGCCGCCGGGAGGACAGCTCCTGGGTGGCGGCCAGCTCCGCACGCAGGTCCCCCCGCGCCACGGCCACGGCCCGGATGCCTTCGAGGGTCATGGTCTCCGAGGGGGCCCACTCCCGAAGCCGCGAGAGCTGCTCCTCGGCTCTCACCACCTCCCCTTGCCGCAGCGCCTCCTGCAGCCGGTTCGAGACGATCTCCAGGGCCCGGGGGTGGAGCTCGCCGGTGCGCTTCAGAGCCAGCGGGTTGCGCGTGGCCACCGCGCGGAAGGCCGAATAGGCAAGCGGGATGTCCCCCAGGCGCTCGGCCGAGCGGCCGAGGAGGAGCTGGCTCGCCGTATAGCCGGGCAGGGAGTCGCTCACCGGGAGCAGCCGGTCGATCACGGCCTGGTCGTCCCCGGAGGCGAAGTCCACCTGAGCGGCGAGCACCAGCGCCGGGTGGAGGTCC
>DASQEB010000587.1:0-4667 GCA_035633875.1 Thermoanaerobaculia bacterium | reverse complement strand
AGGCGGCGGCGGTCCTCCCCTTCCTGGTCTCGATCGTTTGGGAGCCGGGCCCGGGTCTGGGGGCGGCCGCCTGCGGGCTCGCCCTGTGGCGCCCCCGGGCGGCGGCGGCGGTGGCCGTCCCCCTGGCCGCTGCCCTCCACTGGATCCACTGGGGAACGGAAGGGGCGACGGACGGGGGGTTCCGCCAGCTCTTCTGGCTCCCCCTGCTGCTTCCGGGGATCATCCTGCCGGATCGGGAGCGCTCCTGGAACCTGCTCACGGCCGCCCTGATCGCCGCGACGGTCCCGCTGATCCCCGACCGGGCGGTGCTCGCGGCACCTCTGGGGCTCGCGGCCCTCTCCCTGCGCCGGGAAAGAGCAGTGCTCGCGCCCCAGCGCGTGTGGACGGCCGCGGTCCTGACCGGCACGGCCCTCCTGGCGTCCTATCCCTGGATGCGCGAGGTGCCCCTCGCGGAGGCGCTGTCCCTCCTCGGGCTCCCTCCAGGCCCCTTCCTGGCCGTCGTGGTCGCCGCCGCCTTCCTGACCCTGGCAGCGGTCGGAGCCTGGAACGGGCGGCGACCCGAGACGGCGTCCCGCTTGCCCGTCCCCGAGGCCCTGGCGGGCATGGCCCTCTTTGCTGCCTTGTGGGCCGGCCTCCCCTCCCCGGGGACTCCGCTCCTCCCTCCCGAGATGCCCGTGCTGATCGACGCCGGGCGGCCGGTCTGGGAGGTGGACCTGCCCCGGGAGAAGGTGGAGAGCGTGGTCGTGGAGTCCAGCCTCGGCAACGGCGCCGGGCTCGCACCGGGCACGCCGGTCGCCCTCCTCCGCCTGCGGGACCTCGCCGGAAGGACGCTGGACCGGACGCTGCGGGCCGGGGAGGACACCGGGGAGTGGGCGGCGCAGCGGCCGGACGTGGCACAGGCAGGAGCGCCCGCTCCGCGGCCCTGGGTGTGCTGGGTGGCCGGGGACTTCTTCGCCCAGCGCTACCGCTCCCGGTGGGAGGTCCCGCGGCCCGAGCGGTTTGCCAGCCTGCGGATCGAGCGGGCTCCCGGCCTGCCGCCGGGGCTCGTCCTCGCGATCCATCAGTTGGAGGTCCGGCGGTGAGGCCCGGGAGGGACTGGATCGAGACCGGCGGGGTGCTCGCAGCGTCCGCCGCCGCCTCGGCGCTGCTGGCATGGAGAGTCCCGCTGCCCGAGGACGGTCCTTTGCGCGGCACGCTCGTCCTCCTGCCGCTTCTCCTGGCCGGCTTCCGGGAGATCCGCCGCTGGACCGTCAGGCTCGGCGGGGGGGACCTCGCGCCCCAGGGCACGGCGGGAGAGCTGGCGGCCCTGGGAGCGCTGGTCCTCCTCGCCCTCGCCCGCCCCCACCTGGGGCTGGCCCGGGCCGAGGAGGCCCTCGCCGCCGGGTTCCTCCTCGTGCTGGCCCACCGGGTGACCCGCCAGGTCCTCGCCCTGCGTCCCCTGCTGGGCAGCCGGCTCCCGGGCCGTCCCTCCGCCCTTTTCTTCTTCCTGCCCCTGGCGGTCTATCTCGCCATCCTCCCCTGGTCGGCCCGGCACCGGCAGCCGGACGGGGACGAGCCGTACTACCTCCTCGTCACCCACAGCCTGGCCTACGACCTGGACGCGGACCTCACCGACAACTACGCCCGGGGGGATTGGCGGCACTTCATGGACCGGCCGATCGAGCCGCAGCCGGGGGACCCGGTGGGTCCGGGGGGCGAGAGGTACTCCCGCCACAACGAGCTGCTTCCCATGATGCTCGTGCCGGCCTATCTCCTGGCGGGCAAGCTGGGGGCCCTCGCGACCATGGCGGCGTTCACGGCGGCCCTGGCCTGGATGACGCTCCGGCTCGCCAGCCGGTACCTGCCGGACCTGCCGGGAGAGTCCCTCGTCGCCTGGGCCATCGTGGCCTTCACGCCGCCGCTCCTCCTCTACTCCTACCAGGTCTGGGTGGAGGTGCCGGCGGCGCTCCTCGCCGCCATCGCCCTCGACCGCATCCTGGATCTGGACGGCCGGCGGAGCTGGCGGTGGAAGGAGTGGCTGGGGATCGGCCTTCCCGTGCTCTTCCTCCCCCTAGTCAAGATCCGCTTCGTCCTCCTCGCCGCTCCCCTCCTCGCCATGGGGTGGTGGTACGCGGGGCGGCCCCGCCGGCAGATCCTGATCCTGGGGCTGCTGTTCGGGATGACCGCGGCGGGCATCCTCGCCTACAACCAGACCCTCTACTCGAATCCGCTCAAGATCCACACCTGGGAGGAGGTGGATCCCCAGCGCTACACCCTGCTCGACTACGCCAAGGGGGGGCTCGGCTTCCTCTGGGATTCCGCCTTCGGCCTCTTCGGCTGCGCCCCGGTCTGGATGCTGCTCCTGCCGGCCATCGTCCTCCTCCTCACCCGGCGGAGCCGGCTCCTCGGCCACCTGGTCGCCTTGGCGCTGCCCTACCTCGTCATCGTGGCCCCTCGCAATGAGTGGTACGGCGGGTGGTCTCCCCCCTTCCGGTACGCCCTGATCACCCTCCCCCTGCTGGGTCTTACCCTGGTGCCCCTCCTGGCTCTCCGCCACCGGCCAGGAGCCCGGGGGCTCCTCGCGGCGCTGGCCGCCCTCACGCTGGTGATGACGCTCGTCTGGATCGCGGTGCCCGGCTGGACGTACAACTTCGCTGATGGCCGGACCTACGTGCTGGACCGCCTGAGCGAGCGTCTGGGGACGGACGTCACCCGCCTGTTCCCCAGCTCGGCCCGGCCCCGGGCCGCTACCTGGATCTGGCCGCCGGTCTCGGTGGCCGTGGTGACCCTCCTCTGGTGGCTCCCGGTGCGGCGGACCTCCCAGCCGGCTGGCACCGCGGGAACCGCGCTCGCGGGAGTGGCCCTCCTCCTGGGTGCGACGGCCGTGCTGCCCCTGGCCGCCGCCCGCCTCCCCTCCCGCATCGTCGAGCTCGAGGACCCCCACGTCTGGAAGAGCGGCGGCCACATCCACCCCGAGCCCTGGGTGGTGGAGCGAACGCGCCACCGGGGAGGCTGGGTCCTCCGCGTAACCGAGCGGTTGAAGGTCCCGGTGGAGCCCGGCGGGCGGCGGGTCCGGCTCCGGCTGGAAGCGGAGTTCATCCGCAACCAGCCGACGCCGTTCGAGATCGAGATCCTCCAGGGGAACCGGCGCCTGGCGGTCTGGCGCCCGGGGAAGGAGCGGACCTGGGAGACGATCGTCCTCGGTCCCTTCGAATGGACGGACGGGGAGCCGCTGGTCCTCTCCGCCCAGGGGCCCACGCCGCCAGGGCAGCTCAACGGCGCGATCCTCGACCGCCTGGAGCTCGAGTGGAGGTAAGCGCGATTGTCCCGACCCTCGGCAGGAGCCCGTGGCTCGTCTCCTGCCTGGAAGCCCTGCGCCGGGAGGGAGGCAAGGAGATCGAGATCGTCGTGGTCGACCAGGGGGAGCCGCCGGCGGATCTGCCGCGCGGACTGGCGGACCGCGTCCTCCGGCCGGGGACGAACCTCGGCTTCGCGGCGGCCAACAACCTGGGGATCGCCGAGTCGACGGGGCGGCTGATCGCCACGGTTAACGACGACGCCGTGGTGGAGCCCGGCTGGCTCGCCGCTCTCACCGCGGCTCTGCACGCCGACCCCAAAGCGGGAGCGGTCCAGGGGGTCAACGTCCTCCTGGACGATCCGGAGCGGATCGACGGTTGCGGCATCGCCTGGAACCGCTGGTGGCAGGCGGTCCAGGTCGGCCATGGCGAGATGGCGCCGCCGCCTGCGGAAGCGCCCCACGAGGTCTTCGGCGTCTCGGCCACAGCGGCCCTGTTCCGCCGCA
Source organism: Thermoanaerobaculia bacterium (assembly GCA_035633875.1). Taxonomy (GTDB): domain Bacteria; phylum Acidobacteriota; class Thermoanaerobaculia; order Multivoradales; family UBA5704; genus DATARR01. The sequence continues at coordinate 886 of DASQEB010000587.1, read as the reverse complement.
AGGCCCTCCTCGCCGTCTCCGCCCGCGGCGAGGTGTTCGACCCGGCCCTCGTCTCCTACTACGAGGACGTGGATTTGGCCGTCCGGCTGCGGATCGCCGGCTGGGGCTCCCTCGTGGTCCCGGCGGCCCGGGCCCTGCACGCCGGGTCGGTTACCGGGAGGACCCTGAGCCGGGAGCGCTGGCGCCTGCTCTACGGGAACCGCTACCTGGTGGCCGCCCGGCTGCTGGGCCGCTCCTTCTGGCAACGCATGCCGCTCATGGCCACCCGGGACCTGGCCGACCTGGCCCGGGCCGTCACCCGCGGGCAGGGCCCTCTCGCCTTGGGGCTCCTGTCGGGCTGGGGGAGGGCTCTGCGCCGTCTCCCCTCCTTTACCCGGCCCGGCGCTTCGGCCGTTCCGTTAGGCGAGATCCGCCGCTTCCGATAACCTGTCCTCCCGATGGAGCCCTTGCTTTCCGGCGTCGTCGTCCACTGGCGGAACGAGGATCTGTTGGCCGAGCTGGCGGCTGCGTGGCCCCGGGACCCCCGCTTTGAGCTGGTCGTGGTGGACAACGGCTCGTCCGCTCCCCTGCCGGCCGGGGTCCGCATCCTCCGCCCCGGCCGCAACCTGGGGTTCGCCGGGGGCGCCAACACAGGGGTCGCCGCGACCAAGGGGGAGATCCTGCTGATCCTCAATCCGGACGCGGTCCCCGAGGAGGGCGCCCTGGAGCGGCTGCTCGAGGGCTTTGCGGCGCTCCCGGACGCCGCCGGCCTCGCCCCCCGGCTGGAGGGACCCGGAGGAGAGTCCCAGATCGCCTGGCAGCTCCGGCGTCTGCCCGCCGCCTGGCAGGTGCTCCTCCAGACCTTTCCGTTCGCGGGTTCCCCCCGAACAACCGACGAGCCGCCGGC
>DASQEB010000586.1:0-14696 GCA_035633875.1 Thermoanaerobaculia bacterium | reverse complement strand
AATAACTTTATCTGAGTCATTTCCTCTTCATTCCTCCTTAGACTTAGCTGGCTCGGCGAGCCAAGAGGACGCAAATCAGGACAATACTGCCTAAGGTTTTCGGCGAATTCCTCAACAGTTACATTTGAGAAGTGCTCATCGAGAGTAGCCCTGATCTCGTCTCTGGAAGCCATCTCAAGCACCTCCTGGTCTTTCAAGCCGAACCTTCTTGATAATGGATTCATCACGAACGGCAAGCTGGACGTGCGCCAAGCAACGGAGAGCAGAATTTGGGAACACGGGCCCTCCTTCTGCAAAAGCTGCGCGAACAGATCTAATCTGAATTCCCTGAGATTCCAAGATTCCGATTGCGTAGTTAATCACGAAGCGATCTAGCCTATGGGCCCCTCTCGATTGCTTTGGCAAAGGTGTATTAGTAATTTTACATAGCCTGAGAAAATCATCATAGGCATCTGCAAGAATGCTCGCCCACCCTATATCTAGAAGATCCATGCAGTCCTCCAGAGCTATCTCGCAGGCCACAACGGCACACTCGTCCCCGTAGTGCTCCTTGGCCCATTGATACGCTCTGTTAGGCGCATCCTGGAAAAAATAAACACCGTCTCCCAGCCAGTCATACTCGTTCTGGCTACGCTTAAAACCCTCCAAGAGGATGCTCTCTGCTGCTGCAACGCTAGTGCCATGATATCCGATTACCGAAGGTGGTTTCATGACAAGGGACTCCCCTCCTCTTCGTGGCGGAGAGCTTTTCTGCCATGAGTATGCCACACACCAGGGACAGCCTGTGAGAGCCTCAGCTGGACGGCAAGCTCTGCGTGGTCGAGAACGTGCCCGCCCGCATGGACGTCGAGACCGGGGAGCAGTACTTCACTCCCCAGACCCTGGAACGCCTTCAGGAGATCCTCCGGGGTGGCGGGGTGCCGGTCCGGGTCATCGAGGCTCCGGTCTTCAACTTCGCCGCGTAGACTTCCCGGGGATCGGCGGGCGGTTTCCGATCCCGGTAGAATGCGCCCCATGATCACCTCCCCCCCCACCACCCGCCCCAACGGCCGTCCGGCCGACGCCCTCCGTCTGGTTCGGATCGAGACCAGCGTGCTCAAGTTTGCCGAGGGCTCGGCGCTGATCGAGCTCGGCGATACCCGCGTGTTGGTCGCGGCCAGCGTCGAGAGCCGGGTTCCCCCGTTCAAGAAGGACAGCGGCGAGGGGTGGCTCACGGCGGAGTACTCCATGCTCCCCCGGGCCACCCACACCCGGTCCTCCCGGGAGGTCAACCAGGGGAAGCCCTCGGGCCGCACGGCGGAGATCCAGCGGCTCATCGGACGGAGCCTCCGGGCCGTGGTCGACCTGAAGGCCATGCCGGAGCGCACGCTCACGCTCGACTGCGACGTGCTCCAGGCGGACGGCGGCACCCGCACAGCCGCGATTACCGGGGGCTATGTGGCCATGGTTCTCGCTTTGGGACGGCTCCTCTTGACCGGCGACATCCAGAATTGGCCGGTGACGGACCAGCTCGCTGCCGTGTCGGTGGGCGTCCTGGGCGGAGTGCCCCTGCTCGACCTCGAGTACGTGGAGGACCAGGTGGCGGAGGTGGACATGAACGTCGTGGCCACGGCCGGCGGATCGCTCGTCGAAATTCAGGGGACCGGGGAGAAGCGGAGCTTCAGCCGGCAGGAGATGGACGCGATGGTCGACCTCGCCTTCCAGGGGATCGCCCGGCTCGCCGAGCTCCAGAACCAGGCCCTCGCCTCCACGCTCGAAGAGGTTGCCGAGATCCGCGCCAAGAGTCGCCGGCGCCAGGCACCGCCGAAGCCCGAGAAGGATCTCTGGGGCCGCCCGTAAGTGGCATCGACAGCGTGTCGATCGATCGACGGGCTGGCGATCCTTATTTTGGCCCGGCGATCCTTCGACAGCCTGCCGATGCTTACGACGGCCTGGAGACCGATCGACAGGCTGCCGATCCATCGGCGAGCTGCCGATCCTTACGATGGGCAGGCGACCAATCGACAGGCCGGCGATCCTTCTCTGGCGCGGCGATCCTTCGACAGGGTGCCAATCGATCGGTGGGCCGCCGATGCGTACGATAGGCCGTCGATCGATCGACGGGCTGGCGATCCTTGTTGTGGCCCAGCGCTCCTTCGGCAGCGTGCCGATCGGTCGGCGAGCTGCCGATGCTTATGACGGGCTGGCGATCGGTCGGCAGGCTGGCGATCCTGCGACGGCGCGTCTACTCGCCCGCGCGGGTGGCGGGGTAGCGGCCTTTGATGTTGTAGGACACGAACCGCCCCTTCGAATCCGCCTCCATCAGCTCCTGGTACACGTCCGGTGGCACGCCGTAGTAGTCGTAGACGGAACCGCTCTTGAACTCCAGCTCCAGTGTCGAGGAGCCTTCGTCGTATCCCACGGAGGAAATGGCCGAAGACGAAACCCGTTTCCTGCGCATCCCATCCTCCCGGCGGCGGAGGGTTCTCTCTCGGGAGAAGAAGAGGAGCCCGCGAGGTGCCTCCAGGACCAAGAGGTAGTGCAACAGAGATACCAGGCGACCGAGATGGACGCGCAAAGAAAGGAGATGTTCCAGCTTGACAACATCTGGCCGGAAAAGAAAAAGGCGGGCCGGAGCCCGCCTCGATTCCGTCCACTTGGAGCGGACATCCGCAGGTTACAGGACGGTGCCCTTGAGCTCCACCTCGATCACGGGGATCTTGGGGCTGTCCGTGCGGAGGGAAATTTTACCGTTGAGCGGTCCCTTGGCCAGCTCGGGGCTGAGGGTGAGACGGATCTGATACTCACGGCCGTCCTCCAGGGGCTCGAGCTTCGCTTCGACTCCCTTGGGGGCCCCCTCGATGCCGGTGATGGTGATCTTCTCGCTGGCGAAGTTGCGGATGTTGAGCGACCGCTTCAGAGGCTCCTTGAGCTCGATGCGGCCGAAGTCGGCCACCGGCGGAGTGACGGCCATCACCGGACGCACGAAGCCGGAGACGGGGATCTGCACGATCTTCTGCTTGGGATGGGTGGTGTGGACCGTCACGTACTCCGCGAGCGCGCCCACCCGGGCGTCGTTGGTGAGCAGCATCTCGACCTTCCACTGCTGCTTGCCCTCGGCTTCGGGGATCCGCTCCTCCGCCTTGGCCTCACGGAAGTTGGTCTTGAGGAACGGATAGGGGGACTCGACCTTGACGATCTGGAAGGGCGCGCCGTCCGTGGCCCAGATCGTCTGGGCGATGTTGCCCTCCAGCGGCTCGCCCTGCACGGTCAGGTAGCGGGCGTAGCCGGGCTTGACGGCGATGTAGGGCTCCACCTTGGCCCGGACCGTCAGCTCGATCTGCGGCGTGTCGGTGTCGTTGGTGAAGACGGTGACCCCCTTGGCGATGGCGCCGGCGAAGGTCGACGTGTCGAGCACCGCGTGGATCTTTCCCGTCTGGCCGGGGGCGATGGTCTTGTCGAACTCCACGACCGTGCAGCCGCAGGCGGGGTGGACCTGGGTGATCTCCAGGGGGACGTCCCCGTCGTTGCGGATGACGAAGTCGTGGGTGATCTTCTCGCCCTTGGCGACGGTGCCGACATCCTTGATCGGCTCGACGGCGACGGCCTTGGGCTTGCCTGCCGCGAACAGGGTTGCCGCGACAAGAAGGACGGCGCTGAGTGCCAGAATGGCGGTCTTGAATCCATGCTTCATAACGGCCTGCTCCTCTACCTCTACGAGACTTGGGGTTGAACCGAACCCGGGAATGTTACACTCCCTGGCCTTGAACGAGAAAGCCCTGCTGTGAATTCTCCACAACTCGACATCTACTGCCTGGCGATCGGCGGGACGGGGATGGCTCCTCTCGCCTGCCTTCTGCAAGAGCAGGGCCACCGTGTGCGTGGCACCGACGGCCCTCTGTATCCCCCCATGAGCACGCTCCTGGAGCGCGCCGGCATCCACCCCCTCGTGGGGTACGACGCCGCCCATCTCGATCCCCGCCCCGACCTGGTGATCATCGGCAACGCCCTCCGCCGGGACAACGTCGAGGCGGTGGAGGCCGAGCGGCTGGGGCTCCCCATCCTCTCCATGCCCCAGGCTCTCGCCCGCTTCTTTCTCTCCCGGCACCGCCCCCTGGTGGTGGCGGGGACGCACGGGAAGACGACCACGACGGCGATGGCGGCCTGGGTCTACACCGCCTGCGGCGCCGACCCGGGCTACCTGATCGGGGGCGCCCCCCGGGACCTCCCCGGGAGCTTCCACGACGGCGCGGGCGAGCGCTTCATCATCGAGGGGGACGAGTACAACGCCGCCTACTTCGATCGCGGCGCCAAGTTCCTCCACTATCAGCCCGAGATGCTGGTGCTGACCAGCGTGGAGTACGACCACGCCGACCTGTACCCGAACCCCGAGACGCTCTGGGACGCTTACGCAAAGCTGATCCAGTTGCTGCCCGAAAGCGGCCTCCTGGTCGCCTGCGGGGACACTCCCAAGGTGCGGGAGCTCTCCCGTCTGGCCATGTGCCGCACTCTCTTCTACGGATTGGACCCGGAAAACGTCGTGCATCCCGTGGGAGGGATCGAATCCCTGCCGGAGGCGAGCCGGTTCCGCGTGGCCGACCCCGAGGCCGGCGAGGTGGAGATCACCCTGCCCCTGGCCGGGTCGCACAACGTCTCGAACGCCCTGGCGGTCTGGGCCGCGGCCCGCCGGGACGGGCTGCCGGCCGCCGCCGTGGCGGACGCCCTCGGCCGCTTCCACGGCGTCAGGCGTCGCCTGGAGGAGCTGGGCACCGCCCGGGGGGTGACCGTGGTGGACGACTTCGCCCATCACCCGACGGCGGTGGAGAAGACCCTCCTCGCCCTGCGCCAGCGCTACCCGGGCCGGCGCATCGTGACGCTCTTCGAGCCCCGCAGCCTCACCGCCGGCCGCGGCTTCTTCTTCGAGCCCTACCGCGAGGCCTTCACCCACGCCGACCGCGTGCTCTTTGCCCCGATCTTCCACAACGGAAGGCTGTCGGCGGACGAGAAGCTCGACTTCGCAACCCTGGCCGCCGAGATCTCCGCCGCCGGCGTGCCCGCCACCGCGTGCGCGGACAATGCCGAGGTGATGCGCCGGGCTCTGGAGGAGGCGGGGGACGGGGCGGTGCTGGTGACGATGTCTTCGGGGGCGTTCGAAGGCATGCCGCACACCTTGCTGGAGGCGTTGCGGGAGTAGCGGAAGCAGGACCGGGCCGCCGATCGCCCAAATCGCCCAGGGTTTCCACCCTGGGCTGGCCAGACATCTCCCTGGGGGCGATCGCTCCTCTGGAGCGACGTTGGGATAGCCCAGGGTGGAAACCCTGGGCGGTTGAGGGCCTAACCCCTCAGTCTCCCTTCCAGCACCGGAGGCAACCCCGGCAACTGCACCGCCTCCCGCACCACCTCCAACGCCGCCTCCTCCGGCATCAGCCCGATCACCTCGCTCTCGATCACCCGCGTGCCCAGGGCCTCGGCCTCCTGGCGGACGTGGTTCAGGAGCGTGAGGATGGACGTGCGCCGGTAGTCGACCAGGTTCATGCTGACCTGGGCCCGGTCGCGGCTCGCGAGGTAGACGCCCATGGCGCGCACGGCCGGCAGGCCCCCTCCCGACTCGCGCACCCGGCGGGCGACGGCGCGGGCGACGTTGACGTCCGGGGTGTCGAGGACGGCGTTGAACGCGATGAGGAAGAAGCGGGCCCCGATGACGGTGACTCCCGCGGTGGGGTGGACCCGGGCGGGCCCGTAGTCCGGAGCCCAGGCGGGATCGGCGATCTTCGCGAAGAAACCCTCGAAGCCGCCGCGGCGGATGTCGGCGAGGAGCTTTCGTTCCGGCCGCCGGGCCGCCTGTTCGTAGAGGTAGACCGGGAGGCCGAACCGGGCAGCCACCTCCTGGCCGAGCCTCCCGGCCGCGGCGACGGCCACCTCCATGGGAGTGTCTCCCAGGGGCACGAACGGCACCACGTCGACCGCTCCCACCCGGGGGTGGACCCCCGCGTGGCGCGTGAGATCGATTTCGGCGAGCGCCGCCTCGTACAGGGCGAGAAGGGAAGCCTGGAGCCCGTCCGGCGCGCCGGCCAGGGTCAGCACCGAGCGGTTGTGGTCGGGATCGGACGAGACGTCGAGGAGCCGCACCCCCGGAGCGGCCGCCGCGGCCGCCGCCAGCCGGGCGACCACCTCCGGACGGCGCCCTTCGCTCACGTTGGGGACGCACTCGAGCGGCAGCACCGGCCAAAGTATAGCAACGCCTCGGGTTGTGTTAGGATACGCGCGGTTTCAAACCGACGCATAAGCCGCTGCTGAAATGAACTACGCTGGGAATCCTTCCATCTCGCCCGAGGTCCGGCAGCGGATCCTCGGGACGTTCGACCAGACGCTGCAACTCGCGGGGGAGGGCAGCCGCCAGGAGGCTCTCCTGGGGTGCGACTTCGTCCTGCGGATGGATCCGCAGTTCGAGCCCGCCCGCCTCCTCCAGGACCGGCTGAAGTCCAGCACCGGCCCGGTCCGCATCGATGACCTCCGGGGCAACCCGCCGCCCCCGGACGACCCGTTCGCAGACCTGGCGGGCCTGGACGGTCTCCGTCTTCCCGAGCTCCCGGACCTTCCCGGTCCGCTCGGAGGCGGCGATGGAGCCGGCCTGCGGTCCGAGCTCCAGGCGCTCCTCGACCAGCGCCGGTACCAGGAGTTGATGGCCACGGCCCAGCGGGAGCAGGCGGCCGTGATGGCCGACCCGGAGCTCCAGCGGATCGTCGGCGAGGCCCAGGAGCGGATGGAGGCCGAGCCCTACATCCAGAAGTTCCTGGCCTCGGCCCGGCAGGCGCTCCAGTCCGGCCAGGCCGCCGAGGCCGGCCGGCTCCTCGACAAGGCGCGCTCTCTCGACCCCGGCCATCCGGGGATCGCCGAGCTCGAAGCCGCCCGGGCCGCGGCGGCCACCCCTGCGCTCTCGCTCCTGGAGCCGGTGCAGTTCCCCGCGTCGCTCCAGAACCCGGTCCTGCCCCCGGGCTTCGAGCTCGGCGAGATCGGCGGGCTGGGGATCGGGGACTCGGAGAGCCAGCGCCGCATCCGGGAGCTGCTGGACGAAGGGCAGGCCGCCCTCGATCGCGGGGACCCGCAGGGCGCGATCGACGCCTGGTCCCGCATCTTCCTGATCGACATCGACAACCAGGACGCGGCGCGGCGGATCGAGGCGGCGCGCCGGCTCAAGGCCGAGAACGAGCGCCAGGTGGAAGAGGGCTTCCAGGAGGGGGTGTCCCGCCTCGAAGCCGGCGACGCCGCCGCGGCTCGCCTGTCGTTCGAGGGGGTGCTCCAGCTTCAGCCCGGCCACTTCGCGGCCCGGGAGTACCTCCAGCAGATCGCCTCCGGGGCGGTCTCTCCGCTGAGGCCCGCGGGCCTGCGCGACATGCCGGTGATCCCGCCCGAGCCTCCGCTGCCTCTGCCCTCGGATCTCGACCTCGCCGACAGCCTGCGGGAGGAGATCCTGGTTCCGCCCGACCCGAGCGAGTCGGGAGGAATGGGGGCGGAGAAGCGCGGCTCCCGCGCTGCCGCCGCGTCCCGCTCCGGTGGGCGTGCCAGCGGCGAGGGGCGCGCCCGGCGGCTCTTCCTCCTGGTCGGGGGCGCCGTGCTGGTGCTGGCCCTGGCCGCCGGCTGGCTGCTCCTCCAGAACCGGGACCGGCTCTTCCCGAACTCCAAGCCCGAGGCCGAGGCGGGAGCCCCGATGGCCCAGCCTCGCCAAGGACCCATCGAGCGCGCCACCGGGCTCCAGAAGGCGGGCAAGACCTCCATGGCGATCTCCCAATTGAAGCGGATCCCGCCGACCGATCCCCAGTACGGGGAGGCGCAGAGGCTCATCGCCGAGTGGGAGGGAAGGACTTCGCCGGAGCCCGCCGCTCTCGCGGTTCCGGCCGCGGAAGGGACCGAGGGAGCGCCGGCGCCGGTTCCGGCCGCCGCCTCCGAGACCGCCCTGAGACGCCAGGAGCTCCTGGCCGCGGCCCGTCAGGCGTACGGCGAGCGCAGCTACCTCCGGACCTTCAGCCGTCTCCAGCAGGCCGCGGCCCTGGGGCGGCTCGAGGGAGAGGACGCCCGGCTCCTGGAGGACACGAAGCGCAGGCTCGCGCCCATCGCCCAGGAGATCGACCTCTTCCGCCAGCACGAGTGGGAGTTCGTCATCCCCCGTCTGTGGCGGCTCCGGGAGGAGAATCCCGCAGACCGGGACGTCACCCAATTGATCGTGGATTCCTACTACAATCTGGGGGTGCGCGACCTGCAGCGCGCCGACGCGTCCAAGGCGGCCGAGAACTTCCAGGAGGCCCTGAACCTCCAGCCGGACGACCCGGCCCTCCGCCGGCACCTGCAGTTCGCCCAGACGTACGGGGAGCGCCCCAAGGACCTCCTCTACCGCATCTACGTCAAATATCTGCCGTTCCGTTGATGCGACGCCCGGACGAAGACACGAACGACGAGCCCCTTCTCTTCGACCTGCCCCTGAGCACGCCCGAGCGCCCGAACGCCGGCGAGATGGGCAAGGTCGAGCGCAGAGGTCCGGCCGAGCGGGCCCCCCGGACCCTGCGGGAGGATCGCGCCCCGGCTCCACCCGAGCTGCCCTTGGCGGCACGGGAGGAGGTGCGGCGCGGCCCCACCCCCGTTCCGTCTCCAGAGCCCGCCGCGCCGGAGGAGGAGCCGGAACCGACCTCGAAGTCGGGCTACGCCGGCCTGGGAAGCCGCCTCGCCGCCGGAGCCGCGGACCTCCTGGTGCACGCCGCCATCGCCGTGGTGGCGCTCGCGGGCATCCAGATGATGGGAATCCGGCCGGCCGTCGCGGATTGGCCCGCCCTGCTCACGTTCCTCCTCTCTTTCTCCTTCCTCTACATGGTGGTCCCCCTGGCCTTCTGGGGGCACACCCTGGGGATGACCTGGGCGAACATCACCTCCCGCAACCCCGACGGCGAGCCCCTCACCTTTGACCAGACCGCCCGCCGCTGGCTGGGAAGCCTCCTCACGACCGCTACCCTGGGGATTCCTCTCTTCGTCGCGGGAAGGGGCCGGTCCTTGAGTGACTGGTTGAGCGGGTCGGGGACGTATTCGGGGGAGGCGGCGTAGACTCAAGCTTCGACGGCCTGCCGATCGCCGCCCCCCCGGGTTCTTGTCTGCGGAACTCTCGGTCTGCTGCTACAACAACAGCGTCTGCTCACCGGATCGCTTCTCAGTTTCCCGGCAGCGCCGCCGTGTCCGCGAGGCTCGCGAGGCGGCCGGCCGGGTTGACGTAGGTGCGGACGTTTCCCGTCTCCGTGTCGGTGACCGTCAGGGTGAACTCGACGTTGGTCAGGGAGGCGTAGAACACCCAGAAGCGTCCGTTGACGGCGCGGCCGTCCAGCACCTTCACGGCGAGCTCCAGGTTGTCGGGACCGAAGAACCAGAAGGCGCCGGTTTCGTCCGTGAGGGGCCGGGCGTGGCCGGCGCCGGTGCCTCGGGCGGGGGTCTGCCAGGTCACCGCGACGCGGAAGCGGCCCCCGTTCAGGCAGAGGCTCTCCCCCGTGCCGGTACAGGTCGCCAGAGGCTCGCCGGCTGCCACAGGCGGGGCTTCGGAGAACGCGGTCCGGGGCGCGGGGAGGGCTTCGGTGTCGCCGACGCTCGCGAGATGGCCGGGCGGGTTGAAGTAGGTCTTGCTCTGGCCCGTCGCGGTGTCGAGGACGGTGAAGGTGTACTCGACGTCCGAGAGCGCGCCGTAGAAGACCCAGAAGCTCCCGTTGACCGGCCGGCCGTCGAGCACCTTGACGAGCAGCTCGAGATTGTCCGAGCCGAAGAACCAGAAGGCGCCGCTGTCGGCGGTCATGGGGACCGCCCGGCCCGTGCCGGCGTGGCCCTGGCCGTCCCGCCAGGTCACGTAGACCTCGAACCGGCCGTCCCGCAGGGAGAGGCGGGAGCCTTCCGGGAAGTCGCCGGACGCGTAGAGACGCGCCTGGATGCTGGAGAGGTCGCCGTCCTGGAGGTAGCTGTCCCAGGCCACGACGAAGTTGCCGAAGCGGTCGGCCGCCACGGCCGGCTTGTGCTGCAGATGGTGTGTGGTGACGTTCGCCCGCAGCTCCGGCCCGAGCGGAGTGCCGTCGGGCGCGTAGCGCCGGACGTAGACATCCGACCAGCGGTCCGGGTCCTCCCGCTCCCGCGCCACCACGAGGTTGCCGTGGGGGTCGATGGCGAGCTCCGAGGTGACCGTACGGACATCGCCCAGGCGGACGATCCCGCCCAGGGGGCTGCCGTTCGAGTCGAAGCGCTGGCCGAGGAGCTCCCCGGTGCCGGTTGTGTAATCGCTCCAGGCCACGAAGAAGTTGCCGGCCCGGTCCTTGAGCACCTTGGGCCTGAACGTGAGGCGCGGCAGCCTCGGGGCCGGGAAGAGCTCGGGGCCGAGCCGCCGGCCGTCGGCGGCGAACCTCTGCGCGGCGATGACGTTGGCGACGTCCACTTCGAACTTGGCCGTCGCGCCGATGAAGGCCGTCTCCCGGCTGCGCCAGACGACCACGAACTCTCCCGCCGGCCCCACCGCCACGGAGGGGAGCTCCTGGGTGTCGGCGGCATCCTGGCGGTTGACCTGGAATTCTCGGCCGAGGGGGGCGCCGTCGGCTCCGTACCGGCGGCCGAAGATCTCGCTCTCGCGGGAGCCGCCTCCCCACACCACGACGAAGCTGCCGTCCCCGCGGGTGGCGACCGCGGGCTCCCCCGGTTCCTGGAGCCTGGGGCGGGAGACGCGGAAGTCGTTGCCCAGCGGGGTCCCGTCGGCCGCAAAACGGCGGCCCGTGATGCTGTACCCGTCGAGGACGAGGGCCGAGGCGTGACGCCAGACGACGACGAACGAGCCGTCGTCCATCATTGCGACGGCGGGGGAGATGGTGAAGCTGTCCGGCGTGCTGCTGATCCGGATCTCCCCGCCGCGGGGCCTTCCATCGGGCGTGAAGAGGCGGGCGTAGAGGTCGGCGGGATCGCCGTCCTGGTATTCGCTATGCCACACCACGACGAACCTGCCGTCGGGAGCCCGGGCGATCACCGGGTCGCGCTGGGAGAGTGCCGTGTAGAGGTTGGCCTGGACCTCCCCGCTCGCCGGGGTCTGGCCCGCGAGCAACGCCGGGAGGACCAGAAGGAACAGGAACGCGCGAAGGGTTTTCATGGGCACTCCTCCTGCGGAGACCGGCCGGACGATTTCTTCTATGGGATCTTAACCGGGAACGCGGGTTGCGGGCCTTTGCCCCGGCCGGATACCCTTGCCGCGACAGCCCGAGGGGCTTCGATCCCTTTCTCTGGAGGCCATCGATGCGAAAGAATTTCGTCCTGATCGCGGCGGTGCTTGCCCTCGTTCTGGCGGTGCCAACCCGGGCCGCGGTCGATCCCGACCTGCTGGCCGGGCTGGAGGCCCGGTCCATCGGCCCGGCGGCCATGAGCGGCCGCATCGCGGCCATCGAGTCCGTGCCCGGCAATCCCGAGGTGATCTACGTGGGCGCCGCGACCGGCGGCGTCTGGAAGACCGTCAATGGCGGGATGTCCTGGGACCCGCTGTTCGACGATCAGCCCGTGCACTCGATCGGTGACATCGCCCTCGATCCCCGCAATCCCGACGTATTGTGGGTGGGCACGGGCGAGGGCAACGTCCGCAACAGCGTGTCGGTGGGCAACGGCATCTACCGCTCGAACGACGGCGGCCGGACCTGGCAGCACCTGGGGCTCGAGAAGACCGAGCGCATCCACCGGGTGATCGTGGACCCCCGGGACTCCCGGGTGGTCTACGCCGCCGCCCTGGGTCAGGCCTGGGGGGAGAACCCGGAGCGCGGCGTGTTCAAGACCGAGGACGGCGGCCGGACGTGGCGCCGCGTCCTCCACGTGGACGAGCGCACCGGTGCCGCCGACCTCGTGATGGACCCCACCAACCCCAGCAAGCTCTTCGCCGCGATGTGGGACTACCGGCGCTGGCCCTGGTCCTTCCGCTCGGGCGGCCCCGGCTCCGGCCTCTACGTCACCCAGGACGGCGGGGAGAGCTGGCGCAAGCTGACCGAGGACGACGGCCTGCCCAAGGGGACTCTCGGCCGGATCGGCGTGGCCGTCGCCCCCTCCGACCCGAACGTGGTCTACGCGCTCGTGGAAGCGGAGCAGAGCGCCCTCGCCCGCTCCGAGGACGGCGGACGCACCTGGCGGCTGGTCAACACCGAGCCGGACGTCAATCCGCGGCCTTTTTATTACGCGGACATCCGGGTCGACTCCGAGAACCCGAACCGGGTCTACCGGCTGGCCTCCCGGCTCGACGCGAGCGACGACGGCGGCAAGACGTTCCGGACCGTCACCTCGTTCCGCACCGTGCATCCGGACCACCACGCCCTGTGGATCGACCCGCAAGACGGCAGCCATCTGATCAATGGCAACGACGGCGGCGTCTACATCAGCCAGGACCGCGGCCGGACCTGGAGCTTCGTGGGGAACCTGCCGCTGGCCCAGTTCTACCATGTGCGGGTGGACAACGCTGTGCCGTACAACGTCTACGGCGGCCTGCAGGACAACGGCTCCTGGAAGGGACCGAGCTCGGTCTGGGAGAACGGCGGCATCCGCAACCAGCACTGGCAGGAGGTCCAGTTCGGCGACGGCTTCGACACCGTGCCCGACCCGCGCGACCCGATGCGGGGGTACGCCATGAGCCAGGAGGGCTACCTCGTCCGCTGGGACCTGCGGACCGGCGAGAGAAAGGACGTCCGCCCCGCCACCCCGGTCAAGGGCACTCGCCTGCGCTTCAACTGGAACGCCGGCATCGCCATCGACCCCTTCGCGCCGGACACGATCTACTACGGCAGCCAGTTCGTCCACAGATCCACCGACCGGGGGGACACCTGGACCGCGATCAGCGGCGACCTGACCTCGAACCGGGCGGAGTGGCAGAAGCAGGCGGAGAGCGGGGGTCTGACCCCGGACGTGACCGGCGCCGAGAATCTCACGACGATCCTCGCCATCGCCCCCTCGCCCAAGCAGCAGGGCGTCCTCTGGGTGGGCACGGACGACGGCCGGCTCCACGTGACCCGGGACGCGGGTAAGACCTGGACGAGCGTCGAGGGCAACGTCCGGGGCGTGCCGGCCAACACCTGGATCCCGCATGTCGAGCCCTCGCCGCACGACGCGGGCTCGGCCTTCGTGGTCTTCGACGACCACCGGCGGTCCAACTGGACGCCCTACGTCTACAAGACGACCGACTTCGGCAGAACCTGGACGAGCCTGGCCACCAAGGATCTGCGGGGCTACGCCCTGTCGATCGTCCAGGATCCGGTGGACCCCGACCTCCTCTTCCTGGGGACGGAGTTCGGCCTCTGGTTCTCGATCGACGGTGGCCGGGGCTGGATGCCCTTCCGGCACGGCGTGCCCACCGCCTCGGTCATGGACCTGGTCATCCACCCGCGGGAGCACGACCTGGTGATCGCCACCCACGGCCGCGGGATCTACATCGTGGACGACCTCCGCCCGCTGCGGGCCCTCTCCGAGGAGATCCAGAGGAAGCCCCTCCACCTCTTCGAGATCGCCGATGCCCAGCAGTACCGGGAGGCCCAGACCGGCGGCTCCCGCTTCCCCGGCAACGGCGAGTTCCGGGGTGAGACCCGCCCCAGCGGCGCCCTTCTCCACTACATCCTCCGGACTCCCGGGCTGCCCCACCCGGACGAGGAGAAGGAGCGCGAGCGCAAGGAGGCCGAGCGCGCGGCCGAGGCCACGACGCCGAAGGAGGAGACGCCGGACCCGGCCGAGAGGGAGGCCGCTGAGCGAACGTCGGAAGGCCGGCTCGACCCCGAGCCGGATCAGGAGGAGGGGGAGGGACGCCGGCCCGCCAGGCCCGAGGCCGAGATTCAGGTCCTGGACGCCGGCGGCAAGGTGATCCGCACCTTCAAGGCCCCCGCCGTCCAGGGCCTCAACCGGGCGGTCTGGGACCTGCGCCACGACCCGTTCCGGCAGGCGCCCACCTCGCAGCCGGTGGAGGACGTGCCCTGGCGCCAGGCCCGCGGCCCCGAGGCGCTCCCCGGCACCTACACCGTCAAGGTCCGGTACGGCGGCCAGGAGGCGCAGGGCACGGTGCGCGTGCTGCCCGACCCACGCTTCGAGCGCGCGGAGGAGGGCCGCCGGGCCAACTTCGAAGCTCTCCAGCGCGCCGGGGCCCTCCAGGACGATCTGGTGGAGGCCATCGAGAGGGTCGTCCGCACCCGGGAGGACGTCCAGTCGATCGCCGCCCGGCTCCGCCGCCAGGAGGAGGAGGCGAAGCGCCGTGCAGGCGGCGGCGAGGTGAGCTTCCCCCACAAGGACCTCCTCGCCTCCGCCCGCAGGCTGGGCCGGGAGCTCGACCGCCTCGAAGGCCGCCTCCGCCAGCCGGAAAACCCGAAGGGCATCCTCCCCGAGACCGACGTCGACTCCAAGCTCAACTACGTCCGGGGCTCCCTCTCCTCGTCGTGGGACGCGCCGACCCCGGCGCAGCTCGCGTATCTGGAAGAGGCCGAGGAGGCCCTCCGTACCGTCCTCGGGGACCTCGACCGCTTCTTCGCCGACGAGATCGGCCCCTTCCGGGCCAAGGTGCGGGAGGCGGGGATCGGGTTGCTGCCGGAGACCTGAACCTCACCCCCTGTCCCCCTCTCCCATCGCCCTCCCATCCCCCGGGAGAGGGGGACCCATGCAGGCGGCTTTGCCGGAATCGAACCGGTGACCACCTTCTGGACGAGTGTATG
>DASQEB010000585.1:0-17668 GCA_035633875.1 Thermoanaerobaculia bacterium | reverse complement strand
CCCCGTCCCCAAGAGATTGCTCAATCCCTCCGGGACGTCTCCTCCCCCGAAATTCAAATCGTGGACACCCCTGAGTCGCCCGAAACTACAGTCAATACTGGCCTTACGGTCGGTAGACAGCAAATAGACCGGACACTAGTGAGGACCGGCACACTCTTGCCCCGGTTGCCGCGGCAGGCTTTGTCACACTTCTTCTGCCAGAGGACCCCATCGGAGGCGCGAAGCACGAGGTGGGGATCGCCGTTTTGAGGCGGGGCCACGACCGGTTCGCTGGCCGAGATCCCGCATAGCGATGTCCAGACCGACCAGATATCCGAGCTGGCCGCCTTCTGCCACTTGCTCCACCATCGGCCGTCCGTGGAGCGGGCAATGACGCCCAGGCGTCCCCCGTCTCCGATCGCCAGGGCCGGGGTGCCGGTCAGGTTCCCAGTCGTGCCGGCCACACGGCCGAGCACGTCTCCACCGAGAGTGGCTCCGGCCGTCCAATCGGTCGTTGCGCCGGCCGTGCTCTGCCGGCGGTGCCACAGGAGGCCGGAGCTGGTGATCGCGAACACCTCGAGCCGGCCATCGGAATTGCGGCCCACCACAGGGTGGCTGGCGACCGTGCCGTCGAGGTTGAACCACCAGGCCGACCAGGGGCCACCCGCCGCCGTCTCCCACTTGTGCCAGATGATTCCATCGGGCGTGCGGGCGAAGACCTCAGCCCGGCCATCGGCATTGACCGCGGCGGCAGGGACGCCCGACACGAAACCGCCGAGGGATGCCCAGGACGTCCACGCCGCTCCGGGCAGGGCGCTCTGCTGTACGCTGTATCCGATCGATGCATCTGTGGCGCGAGCGAAGACCTGCAGAACACCGGCGCTGTTCAGGATCATCGCCGGATCGCTCGCGATGTTGGCGGCGATCTGGGTCCAACTCGCTGACCACGAGCTCTCCGGGCTCGCTCCGCTGCGCCACTTGTGGACCAAGGCGCGGCTGTTCAGGGCGAACACCTCCAACCGGCCGTCGGCGGCACGGGCCACGATCGGATCTCCCGTGATCGGGCCTCCGAGCGTCTGCCATGCGCTCCAGCCGTCTGGCGCATTCGGGTCGGTCCAGCGATGCCAGAGCGCGCCGTCGGCGCGACGAACGAACACCTCGAGCCGGCCGTCGTTGTTGCGCGAGGCCGCCGGTCGCCCGACACCGGTACCGATCGAGCCCCAATATTCAACGCCCTGAGCCGGTTGCGCGAGAACGGCACTCAGCAGCATCAGAATGGGCAAGATGAAATGAGGAAGCGAAACGCGCTTTTTTTGCATGATGACTCCTTGTGACCGTGAAGCTGCGATGGAGAAGACCACACGTCGTCCTGCGATTCCGCGAAGCAGGGCTGCTCTCTTTTTCTGCGACCAGGTATACGGACGATGGGCTTTCGATGTTTCCTCAAAGAGAGAGCAGCAGCAGGCGGTCCCATTCCGGCTCGACCGGCGAGAGGGCGGCGAGGAGGGCCAGGCCGATGCCCGCGGCACCGGGGAGGAAACCGGGATCTCCCGTCCAGGTCAACCGCCCGGCCGCGTCGGAGTCCGCGCTCTGGAAACCTCCGGGTCCGCTCCCCGGGTGCCGCATCTCGAGGGTCCTCTGGAGCCAATGGAGGGCCGCTTCCCGGAGCGTCTCGTCGCCGGTGGCGCGGAAGAGGCGATGGAAAAGGTGGCCGAGGCCGGCGGCGCCGTGGCACAGGCCGGCGTCCACGACGCGCGTGTCGCCGCCCCGCCGTCCGGCGGCGTGGCGGGCGCAGGCGAGCGCTTCGCGCTCCCAGTCCTCCCGGCCCAGGCTGCGGGCGGCGGAGAGCAGGACCGCCGCGATTCCCGGGTCGCCATAGCACCAGGCCAGCCGCGTCGGCGCCGGCTCGATGCCAGGGCCCACGAGGGCGGGGAAGACACCCGCGGACCCGCCGGGCAGACGCTGGGCGAGGAGCCAGCGCACCGCTCCGTCCAGGAGGCGCCGGGTTTCGGCCACCGCCACGCCCTGCCGATGGGCCGCGGCGAGAAAACCGATTGTTCCCGGGACCCCGTGGGATACTCCGAGGTTGTAACAGCCGGCCGGGGCGGACTCCAGTTGCGAGGGGGGCACGTTCCGGGCGGGAGTGAACCAGGCGATTGCATCGTTCCGCTCCTCGGCGAGTCCGGCGAGTTGATCGATCACCCGCTCGACCCCCTGCCGGGCCGAGGCCCGGGGCAGGCGCTCCAGGAAGTAGACGCCGTACCCGGCGAGACCCCCGATGAGCTCGGGCGGCCAGCGTTGCCGGTTGCGGGCGAGGTCCTGCACCAGGGCGCTCTCCACCTCGGCTCCCGGATCCTCCTTCGTCTCGAAGAGAAGGCCGTCGAGGTGCTGGAGCACCCAGCCCACGCCGGTGACCCCGGTGAACAGCCCCGGGCCCATGTCGCTGGCGGCGGTGGTGGCCAGCGCGTCCCGGATCGCCTGGAGGCAAGCGTCGTCCCACCCGCGGTCGGGATCTGCGAGGTGTGCGTAGGCGAAGAACAGGGCCGTTCCCGCCGGCCCTCGGGCGAGCGGCGACCGGAAGGGCTGACCGGCCTCCCGGGACCGGTCTTCCGGCAGCCGGGAGCCGAGATCCGCGGCGATCGCCAGAACGGCGTCGCGGGCCGCTGCCGCAGCAGCGCCGGTCAGCAGGGGCTGCCACCCTCGATTCTGAAAATGTGGAACCCCCTCGGACGAGGGGGTTCCGTTGGAGGACGACGAGATCGACAACGTCCTACCTGCACTCAGGTCCGACGCAGGTCTCGCAGGTATCGGTGACACCGCTGGTGCCGGTCGTGCAGAACCGCGAGGCGGCACCGCCCAGGACGTCGGCCATGTCGTTGCCAGAGAGGGTGCGGAGCGTCTCCTTGGTCAGGACCAGCTTCTCGTTCAGCTTCTTCTTCATAGGGCTCTCCATCCTCGTTGCGTTCGAGATCGTCCCCGTGACGACCTCTCGTTGCGGACCGGGCGGCTGGGCTCGTCAGTCCGCCGCCGAGGTCATCTCTAGACTGTGCCGGCGGCGGAGTCTCGTGCTATCAGAAACTTGCGGGGTCAGCGATCGGGGTGGGGGAGAGATTACGGCCGCTCAGCCCTTGAATCAGTCCTCCGGCGCCGCTATACTTCACGGGTTGCTCTCACAGTTGAAGGATCAGTGGAAATTACCACCAGGTGAACGATCGCCATGAAGCTCAGTCGAGCACAGATCCTGACCGCGGCCTTGCTGCTCCTCACAGCCTGCAAGCCTGCCCAGAAATTCAACGGCGAGGTCGTGGAGCCCGCCCAGCCGGCGCCGGAGCTGACCGGAGTCAACTGGGACGGCAAGCGCTTCCTGTTGAGCGAGCACCGCGGCAAGGTGGCGGTGGTCTTCTTCGGCTACACCTACTGCCCCGATGTCTGTCCGTTCACGCTCGCCAAGTTCAAGCAGATCTACCGTGAGCTCGGCGACCGGGCCAAGGATCTGGAAGTGGTCTTCGTCTCGGTCGATCCGCAGCGGGACACGGTGGAGAAGCTGTCCCGCTACGTGCCCGCGTTCGACCGCCGCTTCTACGGTCTGCGCCTCGAGCCCAAGGAGCTCGACGCCGCCACCAAGGGCTTCGACCTCAGCGTTCAGTACGGGCAGCCCAAGCACGGGCTGGAGACCGACAGCTACTATTACGTGGACCATACCGGAACGTTTTTCGTCATCGACCGCGAGGGGCGGCTGCGGCTCAAGTTCCCACCCAATGCCACGGCCGAGCAGATGCTGCCGGACCTCGAGAAGCTGCTCGCCGTTTGAGGAGGCCTTTTTGAAAAGCACGACGATGTCCCGGTTGTGCCTGAGCATCGCCCTTCTGGGGATGGCGATTGGCTGCGGGCAGCGAGCTCCGGCAGCGGTGGGGGAGTTGGAGATCCGGGATGCGCGGGCCAGCCTCATGCAGGACATGGGGGTGGTCTACCTGACCGTCGTCAACCCCGGTCCGGAGGATGACCGTCTGCTGCGCGTCGAAACCGCCGCGGCGCGGGTCGCCGAGACTCACGAGAGCCTCCACGAGAACGGCGTCGTGCGCATGGCGGCGCGCCCCGAGGGTTTCGAGGTCCCCGCCGGAGGCACGCTGGAGCTCGGGCCCGGGGGCAAGCACATCATGCTGATCGAGCCCAAGACGGCCCAGGAGGCGGCCGGCTCGATCCCGTTGACCCTCCATTTCGAGCGCGCCGGTGCGATCGAGGTCCAGGCCGTCCTCCCTGCCACGGAAGAGATGGATCACAGCGGGCATTCGATGGATCACGGCGAGCACACCACAGAGAGCACGGCGGAAGGAGCTGAGCCGCGATGAACGAGCCGGTCCAACCGGAGGCCTCCGGCCGCGGCGCCAAACGGCGCCGGACCCAGCGCGAGCAGAAGATGCTCGACGAGGCCCTCCGCTGGTGGCGCAAGCCCGGAGTCCTCGTCTTCCTCGGCGCGCTCGGTCTCGCCGCCGCCGGCTGGGGGATCCTCGTCCAGGCGGCCCGCCGCCTCCCGGTGCAGGAAGCGAACATCGACGGCCTCAACGTACGCCTCGAGGATGCACGTTGGATCGCCGACCAGATGGAGCACGGCGAGAACTTCAGCCAGCCCGCGGCCATGATGCCCGACATGCCGGCGTTCGGCTCGCAGCGCGTCACGGTCTATCTGGCCCTGGAGAACCGCAGCAAGGAGCTGCGCGAATATCGTGGGGAGGAGTTCTATCTCGTGCCCGAGATCGGCGAGAAGGTGCCGCCGTTCGGCGCCGTGGTGGGCACCGCCACGCTGGAGCCGGGCCAGACCATCAACACCGGCATCCACTTCGACATCGACACCCGCCAGCCCCACGGCAGACTGGTCGTCGAGTGGCGCCATGAAAACCGGTCGGTGTACTTCCCGGTTCCACTGCCTCCCGAGCACTTCCACCTGCGGCCCCGGGCCGGCGAGGACCTGCCCCCCGACGCACGGCTGCTGCTGCCGATCGGCAAGGCGGCGCGGGGCGAGCGGCTCTACGCCGGGACCTACGGCTGCAGCGCCTGCCACGGCGACCCGAAGGTGCCCGACAGCAACAACATCGGCCCCCACCTGGGAGGGATCGGCGCCTTGGCAGGCAGCCGCGTCAAGGATCTGCGGGCGGAGCAGTACCTCTACGAGTCGATCATGGAGCCGGAGGCCTTCATCGCTCCCGAGTGCAAGGGCGGCGTGCCCTGCGAGGCGCCCACCGCCATGCCCGAGTACTCCAGCCTGTTGACCGTGCAAGACGCCGCCGATCTGCTGGCCTATCTGCTCGAGCAGAAGGGGAGCTGAGCCTGTAATTCTTGATTTCTGGAGAGGAGCTCCCCGATGCGTGCCGGACCGTCGTTCCTGCTGGCCCTCACCCTGCTCGTCCCGGCCCCTGCCCTGGGACAGACCTCACACCTCGTCAAAGACATCAATACGATCCCGGAGGCCCAGGGCTCGTTTCCGCACGGCTACGTGAGGGTCGGGGATCTGGCGTTCTTCGCCGCGGACGGCGGAGTGAGCGGGACGGAGCTGTGGCGCACGGACGGCACCGTGGCCGGGACGTTCCAACTCGTCGACGCCTGCCCGGGGGACTGCAGCAGCCAACCCGTGGTCGTGGCCCGCACCGAGACGTCCGTGTTTTTCCGCGCCTTCGGACGCGGCTTCGGCCCGGTGGATCTGTGGGTGACGGACGGCTCGGCCGCGGGCACGGTCCGCCTCGCCGGGGCTCTCCTCCTTCCCGATTCCGACGGAAGCACCCTCTGGATGGCTGGCCAGGGCGTGCTCTACTTCGCCGCGAACGACCTCGTCCATGGTCCGGAGCTTTGGAGGTCCGACGGCACTCCTGCCGGGACGTTCCAGATCACGGATCTGCGGCCCGGATCCGCAGGCTCCGAGCCCGCCGAACTGACCGAGCTCGACGGCCGCTTGTACTTCCGCGCCGACGACGGCGAGCGCGGGCCCGCGCTGTGGACGAGCGACGGCACGGTCCAGGGCACGATTCTGGTGCGCGACCCGCTGCCGGGTTCTGCGTCGCACCGCGGGCCGTCCCTGCTCCGTGCCGCCGGGCGAACGCTCTTTTTCGCCGCCCCGACGACGCAGCGCCGCGACGGCCTCTGGAAGAGCGACGGCACCCCCGGCGGGACTTCGTTCTTGATCGAGGTCCGCGCCGACGCAAGTGCTCCTGCCTTCCTCGACGCTACGGTTCTCGGCAACCGGCTCCTGTTCGTGGCCGTCGAGCCGGGACGGGGACAGGAGCTGTGGGCGTCCGACGGAACGAAGCAGGGCACCCAGCCGTTGACCCAGTTCGGTCCGGCCGCCCCGTTCCTCCCCCTCGGCGGCTCCGACAGCCGTCTGCTGCCCGAGACACCTCTCGGAAGCTCGATGATCTTCCGCGCCAACGACGGTCCGCACGGCGTGGAGCCCTGGGTCACGGACGGCACGCGCGGCGGCACCCGCCTGCTCCGCGACCTCTGCCCCGGCTCCTGTATCGGCACCCTCTCGACGGACGACGCCGGCGTTGCGAGCGTCGCGGCCGGCGACCGCCTCTTCTTTTCCGGCAACAACGGCCTCCGGGGCTTCGAGCTGTGGGCGACGGACGGCACGACGGACGGCACCCGCCTGGTCCGCGATCTCTGCCGGGGGGGCTGCAGCTCGGAGCCTTTCGTCCTGCAGGCCGGAGACGGAGGTGTGTTCCTGCTGGGCCGCAACGAGCGGAACGTTCCCCAGCTCTGGCGCTCGGACGGCACGTCGCGGGGCACGGTCCGCCTCACGGGCTTCCGGAGCGCCACGGCCCTGGCCGGTCCTTCCGCCGGCATCTCCCTGGGAGGCACCTTCCTGTTCTCCGCCGGAGACGACGAGCATGGCCGGGAGCTGTGGGCGAGCGACGGCACGCACCAGAGCGCCCGGGTGTTCCTGGACCTGAATCCCGAGGATTTCGGCGGCTCCTTCCCCACGACGCTGCGCTCGGCGGCGGGCAAGGCCTGGTTCTTTGCCGACGACGGCCTCCACGGCTTCGAGCTGTGGGCGAGCGACGGCAGCGAGGAGGGCACGGTCCTGGTCGAAGAGCTCACTCCGGGCGAAGGGCCCTTCGGTCCCCCGAGCTTCGAAGGCGTTACCGAGCTCGCAGGCACGGTTTTCTTCGTCGTCCACCTCCTCGAGCCCAACTCGTCGCTCTGGCGAACGGAAGGCACCCCAGGCAGCGCTGTGCGGCTGACGCCTCCGGAACTGCGGGTCGTCTCCCTCGAGCCCCTCCGCACCGCGAACGGGCGGGTGTTCTTCGTCGCCGCCGACGCGGAGCATGGCGAGGAGCTGTGGACGACCGACGGCACCGCCCAAGGGACCCGGCCGGCGGCGGACCTCGAGCCGGGGATCCAGGGCTCGCAGCCGCGGAGTCTGACGGTGTTCGAGGACCGGCTCTACTTCACCGCCGTGGTAGGAGACGCCGGCCGCGAGCTGTATCGCAGCGACGGCACGCCGGAAGGGACCTTCCTCGTCAAGGACATCGATCCACGGCCGAGCCGCGGGTCCGATCCCGAGCTCCTGACCGTGCATGCCGGCCGGCTCTATTTCCCCGCCGCCGATCCCGAGCACGGCCGGGAGCTGTGGAGCACCGACGGTACGGAAGCCGGCACCACCCTCGCCGCCGAGATCACGGCGGGACCCGACGGCGTCTTCATGACCCATCTCGTCTCCACCGGACCTCATCTCTTCTTCTCCGGCGGTCCGGCCGGCGTCCTGCAACAGGGCCTGTGGGTCACCGACGGCACCTCCGCCGGCACCCGCCAGCTCAGCCAGAAGACGATTCACATCGACACGCGAGAGGAAGGAGTCCCGAGCGCCTTCGAGGGCAAGCTCTTCTTCGCATCTGACAGCGACGAAATCCTCTGGCGCAGCGACGGCACCGTGGAAGGGACGGGGCCGCTGCTCGACGCCAATGGTCTGGAGATCGACGAGCCCGAGGCCTTCCGTGCCTTTGACGGCCGCCTCTACTTCACGACCGGTCTGACCAGCCTTCTCTACCAGACCGACGGCACGCCGGAGGGCACATTCGTGGTCCAGAGCCTGGCGTCGCCCTTCGAGCTCGGTGGCGAGGCCGCCTCGTTCGAGCTGGTCACCGCCGGCGGCCGCCTGCTCTTCCGCGCCTGGGAGCGGACGACGGGCTCGGAGCTGTGGGGGTTGGAGGCGGAGTAGAAGCCCTCACCCCGACCGGGGAGGTGAGGGCTGTGCCTACTTCCCCCGTTGGCTCCGGAATGAGGGACTCCGCTGATCACCGTCCTGAAGCCGATGTCGGAGATCCGGTCGACGTCGGCGAGCCAGTAGCGGTGGCAGGTGCTCAGGAACTGGGGCGCCAGTTGAAAGCTCCGCCGCGCAGAATTTTCTGATTGCTTTTCTCCAGATTGACCGGATTCTTCTTCGGCGAGCTCGCGTAGAGACCGGGTAGGTAGCTGTCCTCGCACCACTCCCAGACGTTGCCGGCCATGTTGAAGGCGCCATAGGGGGAGGCCCCCTCTCCGCAGCAGTTCACCGGTGCGGTGGAGGTCTGCGACAGGAGGTGATCCTCATACTTCTCCTGGTGGATCAAAAAGGTAAAACCTCCGCCGGGTAAGCCCGGCGGAGGTCAATCGATCAAACGAACGGCAGGCGGCTTACTGCTGGTTCTCCTCCGCCTCCGTCTCTTCCAGCCCCTCGAACTCCTGGAGGAGCTGTCCCTTCAACGCATGGCTGCTTTGCACCTCCTCCGCAGCTGCCATCAACCGCTTCGTCCGGTCGGTGACGAGATTCCCGGTCGGACCGCTCGCCACACCACCGCCCGGCGACTGGAGGCAGACGTGCGCCGGTGCCTGCGCACCGAGCTCGTGTTGCCATCGGCCGCTGCCGCGGTTGACCCGGATGGTGCCGATGCGCTTGCCGGTGCACCGGCCCTTGTTCTCGACGCCCGCGAACAACGCGAGGCGCCCGACGGTGTCGCCGGCGGGCTTGGTGCTGACGAAGCCGCGCAGGGTCGTCTTGCCGCCGCGGCTGTCCACGCCGGTGACGGTGACGACGTCGGTCGCTGCGATGGCACCGCCCACATCGGTCACCCGCAGGATGTTCCACAGACCGGTCTGGAGGAAGTTCTGCGCACGCTCCAGGAACAGGTAGTCCCCGGGCGCTTGCAGGTCACTGCCGGCTCCGCTCAGGTATTCCATGTTGAGCGTCATGCCCGGAGCCAGCACGTCGTTGAACAACACCTCCGAGCCGGCCATGCCGGGTTCCTGGCGGTAGCGGTGGCCTTCGAGGGTGGGCAGGTGGGCCGTCTCGGCCCAGGGCGAGCCGGCACGGTAGATGATGGACGCTCCCTTCGGCACCGTGACGACGTGCCGCGGATCGCCGTGGAGAGCGCTGCGGAAGACGTTGGCCGGGTCGAGCAGGAAGTTGCGCAGCGACAACGGCTCGTTGCTGTAGCTGACCGAGTTGGTGAACTCGGGCGCGGCGGGATACGGCATGCGGTCCTGGTTGAGCTCGTCCTCGGCGTCCATGAAGAGAGCCACGAACTCGCGGGTGGCGAGCCCGTTCTTCACGATGTCCGCCTGGATGCCGACGCCGCCGCCTGGAAGCGGATTGAGCGTTCCCGGGCTGCGGTAGGTAGAGCCTTCCGGCTCGACCACCACGCCGCCCCAGGCGCCCTTGGCCAGCGAGTCGGGGTCCGCCAGGTTGAGCACCAGAGTGAGGCCGAGCTCCTTGTCGGCGTAGTACTCGTAGGTCCGCGTCGCTCCCGGTGCCACCGTCGAGTCATGGTTGAAGCCGATGGCGGCGCCATAGGAACGCTGCGGATCGAAGAGCAGCTCGCCGACGCTGAACCCCGACCGTTTGTCGATGCGCTGGTTGGTCAGGTTGACTTGCAGGCACTCGCCCTTGTTGACGCGCACGACCATCGGCGTGCGGGTGTTGGTCACCGGGTCGCCGTTGAGGAAGTAAGCGACGCCGGCTTCGCCGGGCAGCGCATCGTTGTAGATGATGCTGGTATCGGCG
Organism: Thermoanaerobaculia bacterium; assembly: GCA_035633875.1. GTDB lineage: Bacteria > Acidobacteriota > Thermoanaerobaculia > Multivoradales > UBA5704 > DATARR01. The sequence continues at coordinate 7,659 of DASQEB010000585.1, read as the reverse complement.
ATGGACAGGTTGTAGCTCTTCCGCACCGCGCCCGCCGGACAGGCGTTGCCTGGCCCGTCCGCCAACGAGGGTGGCGCCCCGCCGGTCTGCGTCAGCGTCGGGAAGCCGCTGCCGCCGCTCGGCGCTGTGGAGCCCGGCAGCGGCTGGAGGTCGCCTTGCGGCGTGTCATAGACGCGCAGCAGGCCCCAGGCTCCGGACTCGAAGTCCTTCGCATTGGTGGAGTAGTACATGTAGTCGCCGGGGTACTTCTTGGGCCCGCCGGCGCCGCCCTCGAGCGCGAAGTCGTAGCGCTCGGAGATGCCGATGAAGGTGGTGTCGCGCAGGTCCGAGTTGGCGCTGTAGCGCTCGATGTTGAAGCGGTGCCCGGTCACCCGGAGGCCGCCCAGCTTCTCGACCAGGCCCATGCCGCGGAAGACCACCGGGTCTCCTGCGTAGGCCCTCACCTCCTGGGTAAACGGATCTCCGTGCGTTACCGACGAGAACCGGTATCCCGGATCACCCGGCCGCAGCGACCAGGGCTCGGCGCGCAGGTTGATGGTGCCGCCGCCGAGATCGAACTGGCCGACCACCGGGCTCTGGTTGTGGACGAAGGTCATGAACTCGCGGAACGAGCCGTTGACGCCCGCGGCCACCGGCTTGCCGGCCGAGCCGGAGACGCGGATGTCGGCGAGGGTTCCCGCACGGATCTCGTTGCCGGTCACCGGATCGTGGTAGGTCGAGCCCTTCGGCTCCACGATGTGGGCGCCGAACAGGCCGCGATCCCAGTCCTTGCTCTCGACGTGGGTGTGGAAGAACACCGTGCCGAAGTCCACGTCCGAATACCAGTTGTAGCGGACGAACTCGACACCCACCGCCTCGCCGATGTCGTGGTTCAGCAGCAGCGGCAGGTCGAGCGTGATGGTGTCGGGCGCCGTGATCGACGTGATCTTGCGGATCTCGGTGCAGGGGAACGGCTGGCCCAGGATGCTGCCGCAGGTGGCCTCGCCAAGCCCGATGCCGATCCAGATGCCCGGCCGCAGGCGATCGACGTTGGTCACCTTGAGGGTGTTGGTGAACTGATTGGCCGGCTGCGTCAGCGTGCGGTTCTCGGTCGCGTACGGGCGCACCGACTGCTCGTAGGAGAAGCCGGAGATCACGCCGTCCGAGGCCTGCGTGTCGAACTGCACGAAGTGACTGTGGATGTTGACCTTGGACCAGTTGTTGTTGAGCGGCCCGTCGGGGATCTCGTTGGTGAAGACGAGCTCCACGCAATCTCCGACGTTCGAGCGGATGGCCAGCGGCTCCGCGGGTCTCAAGCCGGCGAAGAGGTCGGCCTTGTGCTCGTTGAGCACGAACAGCATGCCATTGGGATCCGAGGCCGACGGCCTGCCCGGAGGCGTCGCCTTCGTCACCTGGATCGGCAGCGTGACGGCGCTCACCGGATACCATCGCTGAGCCTTGGACCCGACGGACACGCCGGAGTGGACGAAGTTGTTGGCGCACAGGCCGTCCATGCGCCCGGGGATCATCTGATCGCCCAGCCAGGGCGACCCGCTGTGCCGGGCCGTGAAGGGTGGTCGCTGGGCCGCGTGAGGCCTGAACAGCGGCCAGGCGTAGCGGCCGTTCTTCGGGTTGAACTTGACCTCCGGTCTCACCCCCGGAGTGGGCGACTTCCAGTTGGCCATCGCCAGGGTCTCCTCGGGCTCGCCGAAGACCTTGTACGTGGCGTCGGGGGCCCCGGTGGTGATCCAGTCCCACACCGTGGCGTCGTTTGCGTCGATGCGCACGCCCTGCGGCGGGAGCTGGCCCGCAATCCAGTCGGAGAGCCTGACCTGGGTCAAGGGGTGCGAGAAGTTGGCGTCGGCGACGATGGTGCGGTTCCAGTCCACCTTGAGGCCGATGAGCTGCCCGGCCGAGACGCCTGGCAGCGGCGGCGTGTTGGACGGCGCCTCGCTGTCGGAGAACACGTTGTCGGCCTGGAACAGGCGCGGCTCGACGAAGAGCCCATGGCCGTGGATCTCGTTCTCCGGCGTCTGCACGGTGGCGTAGACGCGCCAGAACGACCACATGCCCGCAACGTAGTGGTGGCCGATGTGGCAGTGGTAGAGGAACTCGCCCTCACCCTGCTGGCAGCCGCCCGCGCCGCACTCGTGCTCCAGGTTGTAGCTCGAGCCGGGTCCAATCGACTGCGAGTCGAGATGGACCGACTTCAAAGTCTGGTTCGGGACCTTGGTCAGGCCCTTCCAGAAGTTGCTGTTGGGATCCGCGTCAGGGTTCCTGCGCCAGCGGTCGCCGCCGCCGTGCAGGTGGTGCACGTGGAAGATCTCGGTGCCGGCGTGGAGCACCCGCGTCTTGGTCGCCTCCCCCAGGTAGGAGCGGGGCATCGGCGTCGGCGGATCGCCGAACGGGTACGACGCGTAGCTCAGGTTCTTGCCGTGTCGGATCGAGCCGAGCGTGTTGCCGTTGACCCGGTCGTTCAGCTCGATGCGGCGGCGGAACGGCTCGCTCCGGTAGTTGATCGCGCGGCCCACCATCTTGTAGGCGCCGGACAGCGCGTTGCCGTCCAGGTGGGGAAGGATCGCGCCCCGGAAGTCGAACAGGCCCCGGTAGTTCTCGGCGCCGAACTCGTGATAGAGGATGACGAATTCGCGGAAGCTCTTGCCGTCCGGCCGGTTCCCCTGGTTGGGATCGATGATGATCGCCTCCCAGTTGCTGCCGGTCTCGGTGTCGAGCTCCTCGCCCGTCTCGACGTCCAGGTAGGTCGAGCCCGCGGGCTCGACCACGAGGGCACCGAACAGCCCCAGGCCCTGGCGCAGACGCCAGTCAAAGCGCCCCGGAGCCGGCGGGTTCATCCCCGCGACGGTGCCCGCTCCGTGGTCGTGGAAGTGGTAGGCCCGCTCAGCGGCGGGGTCCGTGGGGATCGGGATCTCGTAGGTGACGGTCTGCCCCTGAGGAGCATAGCTGGGGGCGTTCTGGCCCACCGCGCTGCCCGCGTTCTGGACCGTGTGCGAGAGGCCCAGGATGTGCAGCGAGGCCGGGTGGCCGTCGACGAGGTCATTGGTGAAGTGGATCCGCACACAGTCGCCCAGGTTGGCGCGGATCACCAGCGGCTGGATCGGGTCCTTGCGCAGACCCGGCGTCACCCGGGTGATCCCGGGCAGGTCCGCGTTGACGTTGTTGGCGGCGACCAGAGCCGCCCGGCTGTTGATCAGGCTCTGCTCGAAAGCCCGGATGGCCGGGATGTTCGCCTCCAGGGCGTACATGAACCCGGGGACGAAGTCGAAGTAGCGGTTCACGGTGTGGACCACGTTGATCGCGTGGATCTTGTACTCCTTGACCGGTCCGCCGTTCTCACAGGCGTTGACCGGCGCCGTGGTGGCCACCACCGGCTGCGCCTGGATCTCGTCCGTGTTGCCGCCGAAGCAGAAGCCCAGCACGCAGAGAAGTGCGAGGGTCCCGAGGCGCAGCGGCCGGGCGAACCAGCGCAGCAAGACCTGGGGCTGCTCGAAGCTCGCGCGCGGCAGCTCGGCGCGGAAGCGGAAGAACAGTCCCAGCAGCAGGAGCGGCAGCAGCGCCGCCAATTGAGTCAGGAGCGCGTTGGCGGTCGTCTCGACCCGAAACAGGACCGGAATCTGGGCCTGATCGAAGTTTCCGGCGAGACTGGGATTGCGCAGCGATGAGAAAGAACAGAGCTGCTTTGCCTGGTTGACCGTGAGCTCGGTCCGGACCTGGGTGATCTGGACCTCGGCCAGAGACAGACCGTAGGTGTTGCCCATCCATTCGTGGGCAACGTCCCGGGTGCTGGCGACCGGCACCATCAAAATCAGGAAAGTGAGCGACACCAGGCCGGCGATTCCCAGCAAGCCGGCCCACTCGCCCGTCCCCATGCGGAACCTTCGGGCCAGTCGCAGACCCGCCGCCAGGGCGAGCGCGACCAGGGGGAGCACCATGGCCACATCGAGGGCCATGTGGGCGCCGACCCCGACCAGGTTCCAGTCGGCCGGGTTCAGCGCCGCATTGAGCAGGTACTCCCATGCCACGATGGCGACCGACAGTAGCGCCGCCAGACCCAGCCACCCTCGCCGGGCCCTGTGCGCTCCCCCCTGCCTGTCTACGGCCACGTCCGAACCATTCATACCTCCTCCTTTCAGAAAGGACGCCCCCGCGACGGGACGGCCTTCGGCACACACACTGGGCAGGAGGTCTGGGGATCGAGCTCCCCAGTCGGCAGGGTAAAACGCTCCTCAGTACTAGCCGCACCGTGGAGTCGCTAGGCAGCGCTCATCCTGACGATCAACACCACATCTCTTGGACCGGGAAGGTTTCCAAGAGATGTCCCCCGTCGATGGAAAAAAACCGCATTCCGTCAATGCCTTTTTCTGAAAGGCATACCAACATGCAGTACAGCGTCAGAGAGGCCCATTCAGGTAGAAGCTCACCTACCCAGAAAGGTGCGGCCACTTGGCAAATGCGGGACAGGAATTTCAACGACCCATCGGTGGAACTCACTCGCTGCGAGTCGGACGTACCCACGAAGGGCCGCCCGCCCTGACCGCGCCGGTCGGGAAAGGTGTGTCGGGGAGGGGAAAGGAGGGCGGAGACCCGGAGTCAGTCCTCGTCGTCCTCCTCCTCCTCTTCCTCGCCCTCCTCTCCCGGCGGCCAGGTATTGAAGACGAGGACCTCCCTTTCGACGAGCGCCTGCTCGAAGAACTCGCGATCCTCTTCGTCCTCGTCGTAGCTCTCGCTGGTGACGATCGCTCCCTCCTCCAGAGCCTCCACCTGCCATCCGTACTCGCGGATCAACTCCCTGGCTCGCTCTTCCGCCTGGAAGCGGTCGGGGCTCTGGATCCAGCAATTGACATAGGCTCCCCCGGCCTCGAGATACTCCTTCGCATCGGGGGTGGGGACGGCGAGGAAGGTCAGGAAGAACATCGTCATGGTCAGCAGGGCTCCGTCTCGAAAGTTGCGAGAAGATCGGGGGGCGACGCGGGAACTGGGGGCTGTCGCCCCCCCCTTGCGAGCGGATTCTACAAGAAGGCTACGCCTCTGGTAGAGCGCTGGTGCAACCCGTGGCGCAGTCGGCGTTCGCGAAGCACTGGTTGCTGTAGGTCTTCCCGTTGTCACAGACCACGGGGTCGAAGATCGCGGGGCAGATGGCGTGCCGGTCCTTGTGGCAGCCGCCGTGATTCGCCATCGAGGGGCTCGCGACACCGAGAGCGCCGACGCAGAGAACAGAAGCCAGAGCGAACATTTTCATATAGTTCATAAACACCTCCTTCGTTACCCGCCTGCCGACCTGGCAGGTGACGCACTGACTGTACTCCGTGGCCAACCGCCTATAAAGACTTGTGCATGTATCCAGCCCTGTGCTAGCGCGTCCGGCCCCCGACGTTGATTAGTTTCAGTCGGAGCGACGGTTTTGTGTGGGTTCAGCGGTCCAGGTCCACCCGGCTGCCGAAGATCGCCTCGTAACATTTCGTCCGGATGCGCGTACCAACCATATCGTCGCCGATTCTTGGAAGGGCGAAGACGGTTCCGGTCAACTCGACTTCTCGCCGGACCTCGCGCCGCCCCTGGGCGAGTCGACCCCTCCCGGCGCGACCCATGGGAGATCCGAGATGGCCATCGCACAGACCAACGCACCGACTCTCAAGAAGCCGCTCCGGCTGTGGCCCGGCGTGGTCCTCGTGATCCTGCAGTGGCTGGTCAGGCTTGTCGTCCCTGTCGTCGAGCCCGAAGCCGCTGGCCTCGTGATCTTTGTCGACCTCGGCATCTGGTTGGCTGTCATCGTATGGTGGGTGTTCTTCAGCCGGGCGCCCTGGTCCGAGCGCCTGGGCGCCGTCGTCCTGATGATCGCCGCGGTCTTCGCGACGTTGCGCATCCCGGGCGTCCTCCACGAGTCAATCGCGAAGGGGGCGATGGGATTTTTGTTCATTGTTTTGGTGGTCCCGGTCCTGAGCCTCGCCCTGGTCGCGTGGGCGGTGGCCAGCCGCCGCCTCCCGGACGGACCCCGTCGCGCGGCGATGGCCGCCAGCATTCTGCTCGCGTGCGGGGTGTTCACGCTCCTGCGGACCGGCGGCATCTCCGGCGCAGGTGATTCGGATCTCCACTGGCGGTGGACCGAGACTCCGGAGGAACGGCTCCTGGCCCAGGCCGGCGACGAGCCGGTGGCGATTCCTGGCGATGTGGCGGCTCCGGCAGCGGCGAAGACTCCCGAGGAACGGCCCCTGCCCCAAGCGGGCGGCGAGCCGGCGGCGGTTCCTGGCGACGTGGCGGCTCCGGCAACGGCGGAGACTCCCGAGGAACCGTTCGGAGCCCAGACCGACGGCAAGCCGGTGGCGGTTCCTGGCAACGCGGCGGCTCCGGCAGCAACGGAGACAGGAGCCGACTGGCCCGGCTTTCGCGGACCCCAGCGCGACGGCATCTCTCGTGGCGCGCGGATCGAGACCGACTGGTCTGCGTCGCCGCCGGTCGAGCTGTGGCGCCGGCCGATCGGACCGGGCTGGTCGTCCTTCGCGGTCCACGGCGACCTCCTCTTCACCCAGGAGCAGCGCGGTGACGAAGAGGTCGTGGCCTGCTACAACCTGATCACCGGCGCGCCGGTGTGGAGACACAGCGACGCGGCCCGGTTCTGGGAGTCGAATGCCGGCGCCGGTCCGCGCGCGACGCCGACCCTGAGCAACGGTCGTGTGTACACCTTGGGTGCGACCGGAATCCTGAACGCGCTCGACGCCCGGGACGGCTCCGTCGTGTGGTCGCGCAACGCGGCGACCGACACCGGCGCGAAGCTCCCGGGCTGGGGCTTTTCGGGCTCGCCGCTGGTGGTCGGCGACGTCGTCATCGCCGCCACCGCCGGTACGCTCGCCGCCTACGACGTCGCCACCGGCGATCCGCGCTGGAAGGGTCCGGCCGGCGGCTCGGGCTACAGCTCGCCACATCTGGTGACGATCGACGGAGTCGCGCAGATCCTGCTGCTGAACACGGCCGGCGCGATCAGCGTCGCGCCGGCCGACGGCAAGCTGCTCTGGGAGCACCGGTGGCAGGGCGACGGCATCGTGCAGCCGGCCCTGACCGCGGACGGCGACGTCCTGATCGGCACCGGCTCCGGAATGAGCGGCGGAAGCGGCGTGCGCCGCATCGCGGTCGCGCACGGACCCGGCGGATGGACGGTCGAAGAGCGCTGGACCTCGATCGGGCTGAAGCCCTACTTCAACGACTTCGTCGTTCACGAGGGCCATGCCTTCGGCGTCGACGGCAGCATGCTCGCGTCCATCGACCTCGCGGACGGCAAGCGCAAGTGGAAGGGCGGACGCTACGGCCACGGCCAGCTCGTCCTGTTGCCCGACCAGGACCTGCTGCTGGTGCTGTCGGAGAAGGGTGAGCTGGCGCTGGTCAGGGCGGCTCCCGACCAGTTCACGGAGCTCGCGCGGTTCCCGGCGATCGAGGGCAAGACCTGGAACCACCCGGTGCTGGCCGGCGACGTCCTGCTGGTTCGCAACGACCAGGAGATGGCCGCATTCCGGCTGCCCCTCGCGGGCCGCAACCTGAAAAAGTAAAGTGAGTGCGCCTACAAATCTGTCTCTGTGATGTAGGGAGGGGCTCGTCCCCTCTCGGGCCTTGGCCGCAGATTCGCGCCTGAGAGACCTCCGCGAGAGGAGCCGGCTCGGAGATCTCCGGGCC
>DASQEB010000584.1:0-12601 GCA_035633875.1 Thermoanaerobaculia bacterium | reverse complement strand
CCGCAGGACCTCGTCCCGGTCTAAGTGCCCGACGAGGCCGAGCACGATGCGGTCCGGATGGAAGTGCTCCGCATGCCACGCGGCCAGGTCCTCGCGGCGGATGCCTCCCAGGGTCGCGTAGGTCTTCGAACGGCCGTAGGGGGAGTCCGCACCGTAGATGATCTTGTTGAACTCCCGGTCCATGATCTCGAACGCCTCGTCGTTCTGGCGGGAAACGGAGGCCACCGCCCGGGTCCGCGCCACCTCCAGCCGGCGTTCGTCGAAGGCGGGGCGCCGCAGCACGTCGGCGAAGATCCGCAGAACGTCGGGGAAGTCTTCGCGGAGCGACGAAAGGTTCGCTTCGGTGAGGTCCCGGGTGGCCCGGACCTCGACCACGGCGGCACGGCTCTCCAGGAACTCGTCGAGCTGGTCGCCTGTCATCTTGGTGGTCCCGCCGGTGCGGACCACCTCGGCGGCGATCTCGGCCAGCCCCACCTTGTCCGCTGGGTCGAGGCGGTTGCCGGTGCGGATCAGCGCGGTCGCCTCGATGAGCGGCAGCTCGTGGTCCGCGAGGAGCATGACCACGAGGCCGTTGTCCAGCACGACCCGTTCGGGTTTCGGGATCTCGAAGCTGCGCAGGGGTGGATAGCGGAGCTCTTCTGCCCGTCGGGCCTGGGCCGCTCCCGCCGCGGGAAGCCCCAGGACGGCAGCGAGGACGAGGGCAAGGGCTGTTGCGGTCCGTCGGTTCATCACCGTCCTCCTCCAGGGGCTGCCGGGGTGGCCGCCGGTTGCTGGCCGGCCGGCTTGTTGTTGACGATCATGGCCACGGTGCGGTTGTTCGCCTGGAAGGCCGCGCCGGCGACCCGGCGGATGTCTTCCTTCGTCACCTTGTCCAGGCGTTCGATCGAGCGGAACAGCTCGCGCCAGTCGCCGAAGAGCTGCTGGTGCTCGGCCATCTGGAGGGCGAGCCCCTGATTGCTGCCCAGCCGGCGGAGGAGGCTCGCCTTCGCCCGGGTCTTGAACCGCGCGAGCTCCTCGTCGGTGACGTCCTCCCGCTTCAGGCGCTCGATCTCCTCGCGGAGCGCCGCCTGCACCGCCTCGTTGGTCACTCCCAGGGCAGGGTAGGCGAGCACCGCCCAGAGGTTCGGGTACTTGTCACCGGGAAATCCGGAGAAGGACTGGATGCTCACCGCGAGCTTCTTGTCCCGCACCAGCGAGCGGTAGAGGCGCGAGGTGCGGCCGCGCGACAGGATGTCGTTGATGGCGTCGTACACCGCCTGGTCCGCATGGGTCCGGGCCGGCTTGTGATAGGCCTCCAGGTAGACGGGCTGGGAGGGGTCCTCCAGGATCACGATCCTCTCCGCGCCCTGGGGCGGCTCCACCGTCCGCAGCGGCGGCGGCCCCGGGCGGGCCGGGATGCGGCCGAAATACTTCTCCAGCATCGGGATCAGCTCCCTGGCGCGGACATCGCCCACCACGGCCGTGACCAGGTTCGACGGCGCGTAGTGGGTGCGGAAGAAGGCCTCGGCGTCCGTGATCGTGATCGACTGCAGGTCGCTCATGTATCCCACGACCGGTTGTTGGTATGGATGCGCCGAGAACGCCACAGCGACGAACTGCTCGATCAGCCGTCCGACGGGGCTGCTCTCACTGCGTAGCCGTCGCTCCTCCTGGACGACGTCCCGCTCCTCGTAGAACTCCCGGAAGACCGGGTGGAAGAACCGCTCGGATTCGAGGAAAGCGAACAGCTCCACTTTGTTCGACGGCAGGGAGTAGAAGTAACCGGTGGAGTCCGCGCCCGTGAAGGCGTTGAGCCCCACGCCCCCCTCGCGGGTGAGGACGTCGTCGAACTCGCCCTTCACGACGTAGCCCGCCGCCTCCTTCTGCTTTGCCTGGAACGCGGCGAGGAGCGCCTCGACCTTCTGCGGGTCCGCGTCGGGAACCAGGCGCGCCGCCTGGTAGGCCTGGTAGGCCGCCTCCAGAGCGTCCAGCGCTTTCTTCTCGGCCGCGAAGTCCCGCGTGCCGATGTTTTGCGTCCCCTTGAATGCCATGTGCTCGAACATGTGGGCAAGCCCTGTGATCCCCGGCACCTCCTGGGCGGAGCCCACGTTGACCATCGTGGCGAAGGAGAAGACCGGCGCCACCGGCCGCTCGGTGATGATGAACGTCCATCCGTTCGCAAGCTTGTGGACGGTCGTCTTCTCCTCGAAAGACTTGAGGTCCTGGGCCGCCCCCGGGATCGCCAGGGTTGCGACGAGCAAAATCGTCAGGGCCATGCTCTTTGAGACAAATCGATTCATATCGACACCTCGTCTCGATAATCTGGTACTCCCAGCATATCGGAAAAAGCTCGGAAACGGCAGCCCCGGGCCTACTTCTTCACTGCCCGCTCGAATTCTTTATACGGAAGAGCATTCAAAACGTCCCTCGCCTCCAGCCCCGCCCGCCGCGCCTGCTCGACGCCGTAGCGCATGAGGTCGAGCTCCCGGATGCGGTGGGAGTCCGTGTTGATCACCACCTTGCAGCCGAGCTCCTTCGCCAGTTTGAGATGGGTGTCCTTCAAGTCCAGGCGGTGGGGATTTGAGTTGACCTCGACGGCCACGCCGAGCTCGGCGGCGCGGCGGAGGACGACGTCGACGTCCATCTCCACCGGCTTGCGGCGGTTGATCAGCCGGGCCGTGGGATGGCAGAAGACGTTCACCTCCGGATGCTCCAAGGCCCGGAGCACGCGCTCGGTCTGCTGCGCCTCCGGGAGGTCGAGGCGGGTATGGAGGGAGACGAGGACGAGATCGAGCTCCGCCAGCATCTCGTCCTCCAAGTCGAGGGAGCCGTCGCCCAGGATGTCGATCTCCATGGAGCGGAGGATGCGGATCTCGGGATGGCGGGCGCGGACCTCGTCGATCTCCTTCCACTGCTCGCGCAGGCGGTAGGCGTCCAGGCCGTTGACCATGGACAGGGCCTTGCTGTGGTCGGAGATGACCATGTATTCGTAGCCCCGGGCGGCAGCTGCCTCGACCATCTCCTCGATCGTGTTGCGGCCGTCCGACCAGGTGGAGTGCATGTGGAGGTCGCCCCGGAGGTCCTCCAGACGGATCAAGGTCGGGAGCCGGCCCGTGGACGCGGCCTCGATCTCGCCCCGGTCCTCGCGCAATTCGGGCTGGACCCAGGCGAGACCCACGGCGGCGTAGACGTCCGCCTCCTCCCGGCCGGCGATGCGCTCGCCCTCGCCCTCCGCGCCGCCGTCCACCCGGAAGACGCCGTACTCGGAGATCCGCAGGCCGCGCTCCACCCCGCGGCGGCGGAGCTTCACGTTGTGTTCCTTCGAGCCCGTGAAGTAGACGAGGGCGGCGCCGTAGCAGTCGGGCGGCACGACCCGGAGGTCCACCTGGAGGCCGGAGCCCAGAGTGATCGTGCTCCGGGTGTCGCCGGCCATCAGGATCTTGTCCCGTTGGGGATAGTGGAGGAACGCTTCCATCACCGGTCCGGGCTTCGAGGCGAGAACCAGCAGGTCGATGTCCCCCACGGTCTCGCGCCGCCGCCGGTAGCTGCCCGCCACCTCCAGCCGCTCCACCTCCGGGATCTCCCGCAGCCAAGCGATCAGAGGCTCGACGGATCGTTCGGCGTCGCTCAGCAGAAAGCGGCTCGAGTGCTGGCGGTGCTCCTGGATGCCGGCGAGAATCTTTTCCTGGGTCTTGGCGCCAAAGCCGGGGATCGTGGCGATCCTCCCCTCCTTGGCCGCGGCCTCGAGCTCGTCCACCGAGCAGATGTTCATCTCGTCATAGAACCGCCGCGCCTTCTTCGGACCTACTCCGGGAAGCCGCATCAGGTCGATGAGCGACCGGGGCACCTCGGCCACGAGCTGGTCGCGGAACCCGAGCGTCCCCGTCTCCACCATCTCCCGGATGTGATTCGCCATCTCCTTGCCAATCCCCGGCAGGTCGGTCAAGGGACGGTTTTCCTCCACCCACCGGCGCAGCGGCGTGGTCAGCGACTGCACTGTGCGGACGGCGTTCCTGTAGGCACGGATGCGGAACGGGTTGGCGTTCTGGATTTCGAGGATGTCGGCGACTTCCTCGAGGGTGCGGGCGATTTCGGGGTTGTCCAAGGGGGCCTCAGGCGACGATTTCGATCATCCCAAGACCAAGAAGCCGGTGGCCTTCTTGAGCCCCCCGTCGAAGCTGACAGTTTCCCTGCAACCGGCTTCTCGGTTCTGCCAGCCGAGGAGGTAGTCCGAGAAATCAGCCTTTCCGTGCCGGTAGTCTTGCAGGGCGCATTGGACGAGGTCCCGATCCTGGATCTCGAAGACCTGCGAGGCGAGGAGATCTTCGAGAACGGACACGATTTCGGACCGTCGAGCGCGGTACGCGGAGCGGAGGGTCCAGATCAGCTCACAGAGCACGATCGTATTGACGTAGAGCCCTTCACGATCGTTCTCGGCCTTCTCGATCAAAGCGTTGACGACAGATGTTTGTTCGGGTTCGTCCTCAAGGATGTGGCGCAGCAACACGTTCGTGTCGATGCCCGTCATTCCTCATTCCTGGGCATTTCACCCCTTCGAATCCGCTCATCCTCCTCGGCAAGATATCTTCCGATCGCCTCATCGATCTCTTCGACGCTCAAGGGGGGCATTCCCGGACGGTGGAACCTCCCAAAGAGGCTCTTGATGGAGCGGGAGACTGGCTGTAGCTCGACCTTGCCATTGGATTTGATCAGGAACTCCACCCGGTCCCCGTCGACCAGGTGGAGATGCTCTTGAATCTCTCTTGGCAGAGTAATTTGCCCTTTATGGATCACCGTACCGGCCGACATGCTCTTTCCTCCCGTAAAGAAGGATAGCACATCCCCCTTCACGGAGATCCGCCGCCCCCGTACGCCCGCGCCCCTTCCCGCCGCCGCAGCTCGTTGTTCTCCACCGCCGCACGGTCTGCCAGCCGGGTGAGGACCGACGGCGCCCAACGGGTGGCGTTTTGCCAGCCCGGCCGGGCCTCCTGACCGTCCTGTCCGGCCGGAGCCGGGAGCATGCGGTTGGCCAGCTCCAGGGCCCGGGCGGTGAGGCCGGGGGCCAGGTTGGCGAGCGCCACTGCGAGGCGGGCCTGGACGGTGAGGGTGAGGTGCGGCTCGCCGTACCGGCAGGCCTCGACGATCCGGCGGGCGGCCCGCCGGGCGCTCATCGAGGCCAGGGGGTTCGCGTCCGTCACGGCGAACACAGTGAACTCCTCCTCCCGCCGTCCTTTGAATTGAGCGTTGACGTGAGAGCCGGTGCGCATCAACCCCGGGCAGACGGTGGTGACCCAGATCCCGTCTTTCGCCAGCTCGGTCCGCAGACCGTTCGACAGACCCACGAGGGCATGCTTGCTGGCGACATAGGGGATCAGATGGGGGACCGCCACCTTGCCGCCGAAGGAGGCGATGTTGACGATGCGCCCTTCCCCCTGCCGGCGGAGGTGGGGGAGGGCGGCCATCGTCAGCCAGAGAGGCCCCCAGAAGTGGATCCGCATCGAGTCCTCGAAGTCCTCGGCGGTCATGTGCTCCAGCGGCCCCACCTGGATGACACCAGCGTTGTTGATCAGCACGTCCAGCCGGCCGAAGCGCTCGACGGTGGCCTCGACGGCCCACTCGCACTCCTGCCGGTCCCGCACGTCGCAGGGGAGGGCCAGGACCCGGTGGCCGCCGAGAGCCGCGAGCTCGCGGCGGGCCAGATCGAGCTCATCGCCATCGCGGGCGAGGATGGCGAGCCGGGCCCCCTCCTGCGCCAGCTCGCGGGCCATCAGGAGACCCAGCCCCCGCGAGCCGCCGGTGATCGCCACCACGCGGTCGCGGAAGTCCATCGGCCGTTGCCGACGCAAGGCCTGGGTGAGGGCGAGGAGGCCGGCCCCCGCCAGGGCGACGATGGCCGGTTTCCTCCATCGCTCCAGGTCTTCCGGGAGACTCATACGGCACCCTGGACGCCGCCGTTCCCATCGTGATGGCGGTGGAGGTGATGCCCGTTGCCGTCCGGCCTCAGGACGACCTTGATGCAGTTGTCTTCCTTGTCGCGGAACGTCCTGTACGCCTGCGGGGCTTCGTCCAGAGGCAGGCGGTGGGTGATGACCCGGGTGGGGTCGACATCGCCGTTCTGGATCCGCTCGAGCAGCGGGCGCATGTACCGGTGGACGTGCGTCTGCCCCATCTTCAGAGTCAGGCCCTTGTTGAACGCCGCGCCCATCGGGACCTTGTCGATGAAACCGCCGTAAACTCCGGGGATTGAGACAGTCCCCCCCTTGCGGCAGGCCATGATCGCCTCGCGCAGGGCGTGCGGCCGGTCGGTCTCCATCCGCAGCGTCTGCTTGGCCTTGTCGTACAAGGCGTCCACCGAGTGGCCGTGCGCCTCCATGCCGACAGCGTCGATGCAGCAGTCCGGCCCCATTCCGCCGGTCATCTCGTTCAGCGTGTCGAGAACGCTGTCCACCTGATCGGAGTCGATGACCTCGGCCCGGCCCCAGGTCTGTGCGAGCAGCAGCCGCTCGGGCACGCTGTCGATGGCGATCACCCGCTCGGCTCCCAGCATCCACGCGCTCTGGATAGCAAACTGGGCCACCGGGCCGCAGCCCCAGACTGCCACCGTGTCCCCCTGCCGGATGTCGCAGTTCTCGGCGGCCATGTAGCCTGTCGGGAAGATGTCCCCGAGGAAGAGGACCTGCTCGTCCGGCATCCCGTCGGGCACCTTCAGGGGGTTCACGTCGGCGAAGGGGACCCGCACGTACTCGGCCTGCCCTCCCGCATAGCCTCCCGTCATATGGGAATAGCCGTAGAGGCCGGCGGGGGAGTGGCCCATCATCTTCTCCGCGATCCAGGTGTTGGGGTTCGAGTTGTCGCACAGGCTCCAGAGCTCCCTCTGGCAGAAGAAGCACTGGCCGCAAGCGATGTTGAAGGGGACGACCACCCGGTCGCCCACGCTCAGGTTCTTGACCGCCGGCCCCACCTCCACCACCTCGCCCATGAATTCGTGACCGAGGATGTCTCCCTTCTGCATGGTGGGGATATAGCCGTCGTAGAGATGGAGGTCGGAGCCGCAGATCGCGGCCGAGGTGACCCGGACGATGGCGTCGCGGGGGTTCAGGATTTCCGGATCCGGGACGGTCTCGACCCGGATGTCGTTCTTGCCGTTCCAGCAGACTGCTCGCATGGTGTGTGCTCCCGGCCTTCCAAGGCTCAGATGTGATGTTCAGAAGGGGCTCCGCAGGCTGAGGAGGTGCCTCTGGCCCGCGGGTTGGCCGTCGGTGGTCGGGATCTCGCCGGCTTCCATCAGGTTCTTGAAGCGTCGAAGATCCTCCCGCACCTCCTGTTCCGTGGTCGGCCGCAGGATCTTGCCGATCGCGGACCCGAGGCCGGCCGGCTTGAACTCCAGCGTCACCCGCACCACCGTGCCGCGCCCGCCGAGGGCCGGTTCGAAGAGCACCGTGCCCGCGTTGTGGACCTGCGCGCCGGGCAAAGACCGCCAGGAGAGGAAATGCCCTTCACGCTCCTCGACGATCTCGGCGTCCCACTCCACCTTGAACCCGAGGGGGCTCTTGGCGACCCAGTGTGAACGGCCGTTGCCGAGGTTGACGACCGATTCCAGGTTCTTCATGAACTGGGGGAGGTTCTCGAGATTGCGCCAGAAGGTGTAGAGCTCCTCGGCCGGCTTGCCGATGGTGACGCTCGCCTCAACAGGCTTGGGAGCCGAGGCCCCGACCCGCTGGGTGACGGCCTGGGGAGTGGGCCAGTGACCGGTGGCGCCGCGGTAGAGCAGGGGAGCCCCCGCGAGGGCCGCGCCGAGCGTGCTCCACGAGCGCCGCCGCGCCGCGAAGGCGACCAGCGCCGCGCCGCTGACGATCATCACGGCCTGCCCGACCTTGCCGGCCAGGTTGGATTCTTCCTGTTCTGCGTCGAAATCGGAGGTCCGATGGACTTCCAAAGATCCCGTGCCCTGGTGAGATGGGTTGAGGTTGACATCGTCTCGCACGTGGATGGCCCTCCTTGTGGTTGTAAGTGATCGGTGGTGTCGTTGACCTCCCTGGGACGAAAGGATCGCGCGCCCGCCCGGCCCAGACTTTGGAGAAGCCCGCAAGAGACGTGCCACGGAGGGGCCGGGGTGAGGCTCTACTGCTTCCGCAGCGTCTTGAGATACTTCACCAGCGCATCGAGGTCTTCGTCCGGAATCTCCCGCTCCGAGAACGCCGGCATGGCCCCCATGCCGCGGCGGACCTGAAACTTGATCAGAAAGCCGGGAAGAGGCTTGTTGTTGATCGCCGGAGCCAGCCCCCTCTCGCCGCCGGGATGGCAGTGCGAGCAGTGGCGGTCGAAGGCGACCTCGCCGTGCATGACCTCTTGCGAGGAGCTTCGCAGCGGCTCCACGATCGGCTCGCCCCGACGCGCCGAGCAGCCGGCGGCGAGCGCGAGAGACAGGAGAGCGATCGCAGCCAGGGCGCGGGCTCGATTCATTGTCATCGCGGCCTCCTTTCCGCGGAGCGGCTGCCGCTGGTACGGGTGATCCTCCAGAGCACGCCGGTCTCCTTCTTCGGCGAGGGCCCCTGCCGGCTCACCGTCATCACCCCGAAATCCACGACGTAGAGGGCCTCGCCGCTCGGATCGAACCGCGCCGCCACCGGCCGCTCCAGCCCGCCGCCGCCGACCATCGAGGCCGGCCCCTTGTCCGGCCGGTTCACGGCGAAGTCCTCGATGCGGCCCGTCTCCACGTTCACCCGCGAGACCTTGAAGCCAACGGGCCCGAGGACCTTGCCGACCTTGGGCGCCATGTCCCCGAAGTGAGCCACGAAGGCTTCCCCGACATAGCCGAAGGACTCGCTCCGGGAGAAGTCGAAACCGTTGGCCGAGGCATGGACGCCCAGCAGGGCCGCCGGCTCCGGCGGCTCCCCGGGCATGTCGGCCAGGAGCATCTCCGGGTTCGGGTTTCCGCCCTGGGCGAAGCGGCCGTCCTTCAGGGGGACCCCCGCCGAGTGGTCCGGCCAGCCGTACCAGCGGCCGGGCTCCACGGCCCAGAGCACGTCCGGCGTGCCGTACACGGGCCGGCTCCCCCGCTGATCGAAGCCGTTCTCCGTGAGATAGAGCTTCCCGTCCGGAGAGAACGCGAGACCGAAGGGGTTGCGGAACCCCCACGCCACCAGCTCCGGCGTGCCTCCCTCGGCCCGCACCCGCAGGACCGCGCCGCTGCACGGGACCTTGCCGGAGATCACCTGGCCGGCCGTCGAAGCCGTCCCGAACGGGAGGAAGGCCCCGGTCGTGGCCCGGTCCCCCGGCTCGGACGTCAACGGATTGTCGCTCGTGTAATTGCGGCCGGAGAGGCGGACGTCCCTGCACGGGACGTCGTGGAAATCCGGGTGGCGCTTCAGCCATCCGAACTCGTAGTTGTCCGTCCCCACCACGCCCGAGTTCGTGGCCGTGCCCTGGCCGAAGTAGATCCACCCGTCCGGCCCCACCGCCGGCCCGTTCGTGTGGTGGTCCCCCACGCTCGGGAGCCCTTCGACGATCGGCCGGATAGCCCCTTCCGGCGTCACCCGGAGGATCCGTCCGCCCGACTTCTCGCCGCCGTCCGCGATGTAGAAAGCTCCCCCCTGGAACACCGTACCGTTCCAGGGCGGGTTCTCCCCCGTGGCCACCACCGCCGTCCGTCCCCCGGGCTCCACGCGCAGCAGCCGCGGCGTCGTCCACACCTCGCCGTACGAGTACCCCGCTTCGAGCACGTACACCCCGCCGCGGTCGTCGAACGCCACCGCCGTGGGGAACGTCAACCCTGTTGCCACCACCTCGGCTCGGTAGCCGTCCGGCAGAGCGATGCCCGAGGGATCGACCTGCCGCGTGCCGTCGAACGAGGTCTGTCCACCCCCCTTGGAGGGGAGGATGGACCAGCAGGCGGTGAGGGAGATCGTGGAAAGCAGGAGCAGGAAGGGGATGGGAAGGCGTAGTGGTCTCATGCTGCGACTTTGAAGCAAAGAAAGTGCCCCTGCGGCTCCTTCTTTGCCTTCTCCGCCGGAATCCTCTACAGTCCCTCCGATTTTCCCGGAACCGATGACACAACCAACCCTTCCCCGCGTAACGATCTACACCGACGGCGGAGCCGACCCCAACCCGGGGACCGGCGGCTGGGCGGCCATCCTCGTGGACGATGCTACGGGTGCGGCCAAGGAGCTGTCCGGCGGCGAGCCTCACACCACGAACAACCGCATGGAGCTCACCGCGGCCATCCGCGGCCTCGAAGCCCTGAAGCGCCCCTGCCACGTGGAGCTCTTCACCGACTCCCTGTATCTGAAGAAAGGGGTCACCCAGTGGCTCCCCGGCTGGATCGCGAGAGGCTGGCGCCGCAAGGACGGCGAGCTTCAGAACGAGGACCTCTGGCGCCGCCTCGCCCAACTCATCGAGACCCACGACGTCCAGTGGGACTGGGTCAAGGGCCACGCCGGCCACAAATGGAACGAGCGCGCCGACCAGCTCGCCACGGCGGCCATCCGCGCCCAGAGAGGCGGGAAGGGAACGGCCGCTCCGTCCCCCGCCGAAAAGCCCGACGCCGAGGTCTACCTCCGCATCTCCTGCTCCGGCCGCAAGGGAGGCTGGGCCGTCCTCGTCCGCACACCCGAGGGGGAGGAGCTCCTCACCGGCCGCCACGACAACGTCACCCCCAACCAGCTCGACCTCCTCGCCGCCCTGAGCGCTTTGGAAAGCCTCCCCGAGGGAGCTTCCATCGCCATGCACACCGGCTCCGATTACCTGAGGAACGGCGCCACCGGCTGGCTCGCCGGCTGGAAGCGCCGGGGCTGGAAGACCCAGGAAGGCCAACCCGTCTCCAACCGGGACCTCTGGCAGCGGCTCGACGCCGCGCAATCCACCCGGCGCGTGACGTGGCCTTCGGTGAAGGAGCGGGATGTGCCGGAGCTGGAGGCCTTGGGGAAGAGGGCACGGGCGGCGGCGGTCGGGGAGGCCTGAGTGCCCGCGGGAGGGGCTTGGTCCCTGGACACGGCAGTTTCCCTCCTATTGCGCCCCTGGGGCGCTGTTCGGGTAGCCCAGGGCGGGAGCCCTGGGCTGGGCGGGGGAGGTGCGCGCGGTTTCAGGCGGCGGCCGGGCCGGTGTTCCCTTTCGCCCAGGGTTTCCACCCTGGGCTACCCGAACGGCGCCCCAGGGGGCGCAAGGAGAAGAGAACGGCTGAGTGGGCACACCCCTACTTCGCCGGCTCGAACTTCAACGATACCCCGTTCATGCAATACCGCAACCCCGTCGGAGGAGGACCGTCCGGGAACACGTGCCCCAAATGCCCGCCGCAGCGCGCGCAGTGGACCTCGGTCCTCACCTGGAAGAAGCTGCGGTCGACCTCGGTGCCGATGTGGGACTCGTCGATCGGGGCGTAGAAGCTCGGCCAGCCGGTGCCGGAGTCGAACTTGGTCTCGGAGGTGAAAAGGGGGAGGCCGCAGGCGGCGCAGACGTAGGTGCCCTTCTCCTTGTTCTTGTTGAGCGGACTGGTCCAGGCCCTCTCGGTGCCCTGCTTGCGCAGCACATAGTACTGCTCGGGGGTGAGGAGCTGCTTCCACTCGGCGTCCGTCTTCTCGATCTTCTCGATGGTCTGCACTTTCGATCCTTTCGGCGCGGCGGCGTTGGCGGCCGGGGCGACGGCGGTTTTGTGGTCGTGCTCGTCCGCGGCGACGGCGGTGTCGGGGCCGCCGCAGGCCGCCAGGGCGAGGGCGAGGGTGATGAAGAGGGCGATCGGTTTCTTCATGGTGTCTCCAACAGATCAGACGTCGATCCCGTTCCCGCGAAGGAAAGCCAGGAACTCGGTCTCGTCCATGGTCTTGATGCCGAGCTTGCGGGCGTCGTCGGCCTTGGAGCCGGCGTCCTCGCCGACCACCACGACATCGGTGGCCTTGCTGACGGAGCCGGTGGCCCGGGCTCCCAGGCGCTCGACGAGGGCCTGGGCGTCGCGGCGAGAGAGGGCGGTGAGACCGCCGGTGAAGACCCATTTCTGTCCCGCCAAAGGAAGTACGTCCCCGCTATCCGGTGCGGATGGCTCGGTCTCCTGAAGGCGGATCTTGGTGGCGAGCTCGTCGAGGATCTTCGCGTTTTTCGGATCCCCGAAGAAGGTGATGATGGCCTCGGCCATGCGGGGGCCGACGCCCGGGACCTCCTGGAGAGCGCCGTCGTCAGCATTCCGCAGGCGCTCGAAGGTGCCGAAGTGCCGGGCGAGGTCGCGGGCCACGGCCACTCCCACTTCGGGGATGCCCAGGCCGTAGAGGAAGCGGGGGAGCTCGGTGTTGGAGGCCTTGTCGATGGACTGGACGAGCTTCTCGGCGCTCTTCTTTGCGAAGCCGGGGAGAGGCAGGAGCTGCTCGGCTCGGAGGTCGAAGATGTCCGGGAGCTGGCGGACGAGACCCGCGGCCACGAAGAGCTTGGCGGTCTCGTCGCCCAGGCCCTCGACGTCCAAGGCGTCGCGCGAGGCGAGGTGGACGATGCGGCCGGCGAGCTGCGCCGGGCACTCGAAGCTGTTCGGGCAGACCGTGAACGGGCCGCGCTCGGTGAGCGGCGTGCCGCAGGAGGGGCAGACGTCCGGCATCCGCCACTCGGGGGAGCGCTCGCGGTCGGGCTCCTCGATCCTCTCGAT
>DASQEB010000583.1:0-5863 GCA_035633875.1 Thermoanaerobaculia bacterium | reverse complement strand
AGCCTTGTCGAGAAGATCGAGGCGGGACAAATTGACGGGGTGGAACAGCTCTACGTCCATCTGCGTCTGCTCGCCAACAACTCCAAGGTGATGGTGCCGAAATCCAACCTGGACCTCGTCGGTCTGCGTCCGCTCTGCGCCCAGCGGGACGTGCGCGCCCTGTTCGAGATCCTGGAAGACGGCAACATCGATACCTACAAGGACTGGAAAGGCCGTTACAAGCAGAACCTGGACAAGATGAAGACCGGACGTCTCACCGACGTCGCCGAAGTGCTCAAGAACCTTCGCCTGGTTTCCCAGCGCAAGAGCCTCTCCTTCCGCGAAAAGAAGATGTACGAGCGTGCCAAGTACTTCATCGTGAGCGAGGTTGCCCACGTCAAGGGCATCAACGAGCGCGAAGCGGAGGAGCTGGTCGAGCGCGCGTTGACCTCCGGGATGGAAAAGCGTCAGAGGACCGCGAAAGCGGCGAGTTGAACCCCATCCCGGCTCCCACCGGCACCACCACTCTGAAGGCCGCTCCCAGGAGCGGCCTTTTTCTTGTGCGGGGTGGCCCCGCCCCAGCCTGACCCTGCTGTGAATGGGGACCCTGGGAGCGCCGGCATCCTTGCCGGCCTTCTTCCTTGGTTTTTGAGTGAGTCGCCGAAGGATGACGGCGCTCCCAGGCCCCCCGCCCTTCCGATGTACTAGAATTCCGACCCATGATCCGTACATCTCTGGTTCTCCTGCTGGTGGCCGCGACGCTCGGCCTGGCTCTCGCGCAGCAGTCCACGCCTCCCGCACCGGTGCCGGCGGAGAGCCCCGCCCGAGCTCAGATCGAAACCGATCTGCGCCTCGAGCGCCGCCTTCTCACCCTCGACCTCGCGGCCTACCGCGGAGCCCGGGACAGGGAGCGGAGCGCCCGGGAACGGGTCGACGAGGTCTCTGGACGGCTCGACCAGGCCCTGGCGGGCGACGCCGTGGCCCTGGGAACCCTGGAGGGGCTGCACGACGAGCTGTCCATCGCCCGGGCGGCCGCCGGGACCGCGTCCGAGCGAGTGGACTACCAGCTCCTGCGGCTGCAGGACCGTCTCCGGCAGATCGGCTTCCTCGAAGGCGAGCTGGGCGGGCGGCAGGGAGTGAGAGCGGACCCGGTGACCGGCCGCTGGCGGGTGCGCGTGGCGCCGCCGGACCGGCCCGGCGTCTTCGACCTCCGTCTCGACGGGGCGGTCGTCACCGGCAGCTACCGGATGGAGGGAGGCGCCTCGGGCTCCTTCCGCGGAACGTTGTCCGGCAACGTCCTGCGCATGGAGCGGATCGACGCCGTCCGGGGCTTCGATGCGACCTTCACGGGGACGGTGGTCAACGGGCGCATCAGCGGCATCTGGACCGCCACCGAGCTGGCGTCCGGCGAGCCGGCCCAGGGCGCCTGGACCGCCGTCCAGGAAAGCGAGCAACCTTGAACAAGGACAACCTTCTGTTCGCCGTCGTCGGAATCCTCATCGGATTCGTGTCGGCATATCTCTTCTTCGAAGCCATGGCCAGCCGCCAGCCCCCCCGTCTGGGTGCGGCCGCGGCCCCTCCGGCCGCCGCTCCCATGGGGCAGCCGGCCGGTCCGCAGGGAGCTCCCGCCACGGGCGGTGGTGCCGGCCCCGCCATGGCACAGGTCCAGGAGCTGCAGAACCGCCTGCAGCAGAACCCGAACGACACGGACGCCCTCCGCACCCTGGCCAATCTCAACTTCGACATCCAGAACTGGCAGCGCGCCCAGGAGCTCTACTCCAGGTATCTGGAGATCCGGCCCAACGACCCGGACGTCATGGTCGACCTCGGCGTCACCCATCACGAGCTCGGGCAGCCCGACCGGGCGCTGGAGCTGTTCCGCCAGGTCCAGCAGCAAAACCCGAGTCACTGGCAGGCCTACTACAACGAGGTCGTCGTCCTGGCCTTCGCTCTCCAGCGGTTCGACGAGGCCGACCGGGTCCTCGCCCGTCTCCGGGAGCTCCAGCCGGGCAATCCGGACGTCGAGCGCCTCGCCGGCGCCGTGCAGCAGCAACGCAACGCCGCCTCCTGATCCATCATGACCCGCCTCCTCGCCATCGCTCTCCTTCTCGTCATCCTCTGGCTGGCGGTGGACAACCTCGCCCAGCGCTTCAAGGCCATGCTGGGGAGCGGAGCGCCTCGCCGGAGCGTCCGGCCGCAGCGCCCCGCCGCCACGCAGTCGGTCGAGACCCTGGTGCCGTGTGCCGCCTGCGGGGCGTACGTCCCCAGCTCCCGGGCATTGAAGGGCGCGGGTGGGGAGGGGGAGGTGTTTTGTTCGGAGGAGTGCCGGAAGGCGTTCCAACCCCTCTCTTGAAGGTCTCTCTTGCCAAGCCCCGATCCTGTCGCGGGTTCCCCGCGGGTCCCTGATGCCTGACCTCTACGCCGCTGTCGCCCTCCCCGTTCCCCTCCCGGACCCGCTCACCTACGAGGTTCCCGCTGCCTGGGCCCCGCTCGCCCGACCGGGGGTCCGCGTCCGGGTTCGGGTGGGCAAGCGCCGCCTCCTCGGGGTGATCCTTCAGCTCCACGGCGTTGCGCCCGAGGGGATCACCGTCAAGCCCGTGGAGGAGGTCCTGGACCGCGAGCCCATCCTTACCCCTGACCTCCTGGAGCTCGCCCGCTTCACCGCCGACTACTACATGGCCCCCATCGGCGAGGTCGTGCGCACCATGCTGCCGTCCAACCTGCCGCCCTGGGGGGACCGCCGCGTCCGGCTGACAGACGCCGGAGCCCTGGCCGTGCCGCGAGGCCCGGCCGAGGGCGCCATCCTCGACGTGCTGCGGGAGGGGACGCGCATGAGCGTCTCCGAGCTTCAGGGCCGGACCGGTCTCCCGGACCTTGACGCCGTCCTCGCCGGCATGGCCGAGCGGGGGAGGGTCAGCCTGGAGGACGGCAGCCCGCGCTCCGCCCGGTACGTCAACGCCGTGGAGCTCGCGCCCGGAGACAAGGACGCCCACCTCGCCGCCGCCGGCCGCTCCGAGCCGGGCCGGGCCGTGGTCGAGTACCTCGCCGCCATCGGCCGGCCGGCCACGGTCGCCGAGGTCACGACCGCCGTCGAATGCACCGCTGCGGTCGTCCGCCGGCTGGTGGGGAAGGGCGTGCTCCGGCAGTTTACCCAGGTCGAGCGCCTCTCCCTCGACCGCCACATCCTGGGCCTGCCGGAGGACAAGACCGAGATCGTCCTCCGCAACGACCAGGACGCCGCCTTCCGCCGCCTCGTCGCATCTATCGACGCCCGGGAGTTCGCGCCCTTTCTCCTCCAGGGCATGACCGGCTCGGGCAAGACCGAGGTCTACCTGCGGGCGGCCGAGGCGGCCCTGGAGCGCGGGCGCTCCGTCATCCTTCTCGTCCCGGAGATCGCCCTGGTCCCCGCCCTGGCCCGGGCCGTCGAGCGCCGGTTCGGTGTCGATCTCGCCATCCTGCACTCCGGCCTCGGCACGGGCGAGCGCCACCAGGAGTGGGAGCGCGTCCGCCGCGGCGAAGCCCGGGTCGTCCTCGGCCCCCGCTCCGCCCTCTTCGCTCCGGTCGCCGACCTCGGCCTCCTCGTCGTGGACGAAGAGCAGGACTCCGCCTACAAGCAGGAGATCGACCCGCGCTACAACGCCCGCGACCTCGCCCTCGTTCGCGGCCGGGACGCCCGCGCCGCCGTCCTCCTCGTCTCCGCCACCCCGAGCATGGAGAGCCGGTTCAACGCCGAGCGCGGGAAGCTGGAGCTTCTCACCCTCACCGCCCGGGCGGGGCAGGGGACGCTGCCGGAAGGGATCCTCGTGGATCTGAAGGAAGAGGGCCTCTCCCGCAGGCCCGGCGAGGTCCATTTCTCCGAGCGGCTGCGCTACGAGATCACCCGGACGCTCGCGGACGGCGAACAGATCATCCTGCTGAGAAACCGCCGCGGCTACGCCCCCATGCTCCTCTGCCGCGCCTGCGGCGAGGACTTCCGCTGCCCCGACTGCGGCCTGCCGCGCACCTTCCACCGCCGGGACGCCCGCCTCGTCTGCCACTACTGCGGCTCCATGATTCCGTCCCCGGCCAAATGCCCCGCCTGCTCCGAGGAAGCCCTCGAACCCATCGGCGCCGGAACCGAACGGGTGGAGGAGACCTTCCAGGAGCTCTTCCCCGGCGTGGCCGTGGGGGTCCTCGACCGCGACACCGCCCGCCGCCCCGGAGGCCCCGCCGCCCTCCTCGAGCGCTTCGGCCGCGGGGAGATCCAGGTCCTCATCGGCACCCAGATGGTCTCCAAGGGCCACCACTTCCCAGGCGTAGCCCTCGCCACCGTCCTCTCCGCGGACGCCTACCTCGGCTTCCCGGACTTCCGCGCCGTCGAGCGCACCTACAACCTGATGGTCCAGCTCGCCGGCCGCGCCGGCCGGGGGGACCGTCCGGGCCGGGTGGTCATCCAGACCTACCATCCGGGCCACTACGCCATCCAGGCCGCCCTCCACCAGGACGACGAAGGCTTCGCCCGCGAAGAGCTCCGCTTCCGCCGGGTCTTCCACTACCCGCCCTACACCCGCATGGTCCAGCTCCTCATGCGGGACAAGAACCGCACCCGCGCCGAGACCAACCTCCGCATCCTCGCCGACGACCTCGCCGCTCACCCGCTGGCGACATCCATCCGCCTCTCCGGCCCCGCACCCGCCCCCCTGGAGCGCCTCCGTGGAGAATGGCGCTTCCAGCTCCTCGCCCGCTCCGCCGACGCCCGAGCCCTGCGCCGCGTCCTGGAAGACGTGCTGCCGAAGAACATGCCCTCCGAGCTGGTCGTCGACGTCGATCCCCAGCAGCTTCTCTGAGCCCTGAGCGGTTGCGGCTTGCTTTCTTTTTCGGTTCGGTTTATAATTCACAGCATCTTAACAATGCAACCAATCGATCTTCTCGGCGGCGATGTCAAGTTGGTGTTCGTTTTCCGTCTTCTCCTCGGCGGGGTCCTGGGGGCTGCGGGAATCGGAAAGCTCTTTGGCAGAGCCGATTTCGAGAAGGTTCTCAGGGACCGGTTCGGCCTCCGTCCCCCCGGAGCCCGTGCGGTGGCGCTGGGGCTCCCATGGACCGAGCTGGTTCTCGGCATCGCCTTGGTCCTCGGGCTGTGGATTCGCTATGCTGCGGGCCTCTCTCTCGCTCTCCTGCTGATCTTTTCGGTTTTTCTGCTCCGGGCAAACGCGCTCGGGCACTGGTGGCTCGACTGCGGGTGCTTCGGTTCGCGGAGCGGAAGAGGAGAGAGGACGAGCCTGCTCCTCTTGAGGAACATCCTCCTCATGGCGCCCGGGATTCTCCTGCTCCTCCAGGAGGGAAGGGGATCGGCGTTCGGACCGGAGGAGGTTGCAACCGCCCTGGCGGCTCTGGGGCTGTGCCTCGTCCTCGCGCTCTCGCGTGGAGTCGGAAGAGTGAAGGACATCCGCCGGCGATTCGTCGGGCTCGGCATGATGGCTCCAAGGTAGCGCCATGGAAGGGATCTGGCTCGTTTCCTACATCGTCCTCTGGATCGCGGTCGCGGTCCTCGCGGTCCTCTGCCTTTCGCTCCTGCGTCTGGTCGGACAGCTTCACGAGCGGATCGGGCCCGCCGGGGCCATGGTGATCGATCAAGGACCGGAGATCGGGAGCCGGCTGCCAGCTCTTCTGGAGGTTGGCCGGCTTCGCGGCAAGTTCCCCCTGGAGTTTCCAGGGGACCGGGATCGTCTCCTGATCTTCGTCTCGCCGAACTGTGAGGCGTGCGTGAGATTGATGAAGAGCCTCATCCCGTTCTCCCGCCGCTACCGTGGGGAGTTGGACGTGCTCCTCGTCAGTCATTCGAGCGATCCGGACGGGAACGAGCGCTTCGCGGCAGACGCACGGCGGGGAGACCTCCCGTACTTGG
>DASQEB010000582.1:0-31424 GCA_035633875.1 Thermoanaerobaculia bacterium | reverse complement strand
GGGGAGAGGTAGAATCAGCCCATGGACGACGCGACCGCTGCTGCGCGCTTCCGCACAACGCTCGCTCTCTTCGAAGCCGGGGTGGCCATGATGAGACAGAACCTCCGGCGGAGGTTTCCCGACGCAGACGAGCGCGAGATCCAGGAACGCCTTACCGCTTGGCTCCGCCACCGGCCGGGGGCTGAGCTCGGGGACTGTGTGGGCCGGCCGGTCGATCCGGCGGTCCGGTTGCCCGAGATCAGGGCTCGGGAAATTGGCGCTTCGGAAGATCCGGGACGGGACTGATCCCGAAAGCCACGTGCCAATAATTCCAGGACCGGGGGTCGAACACCCCCGCCGGAGGATGGGCGAGCACCTCCCGGAAGGCGCTCTCGGGGAAGTGCCTCCTGGCCACCAGGACGTCCTCCAGCGTGCCGTAGGTCATCACCTGGGCCAGGAAGCGGATCGGATCGGTCAGGGCTTCGGAGGGGGGCTTCCACCAGAAGAGGCGCTGGGCCACGTTCTCGAGGTCGGTCATGGGACGAGCCCTCCAGGGAGAGAGGGGATCTCCGGCAGACGGGCAAGATCGACCTTGTTCACGGCCTCCGTCAGACGAATCTGGACGGCCTTGGGAAGAGAGGAAAGGTCCCCGTCCCGGAAGAACGCGAGGGCCTTCAGGCTGAGGAGAGGATTGAAACCTCCGCCGTAGACCGCCCGGGCGGCCCCCAACGCCTCCGGCAGGCTGATTCCTTCGGACAGCAACCGATCGAGATCGAGGTAGTCCTTGGCCTCGGCACGGTCCTGGACGACCTTGACCTTCGTGGCCGCGAGGTCGAGCAGAGATGCGATGAGGATCTCCGGTCCCTCGGCCGGCTCTGGGTCCTCGACGCGCCGAAGGCTCAAACCTCCGAAAAAGGAGACCTTGACCGGGCCGCTGCGCTCGATCCGAGAAACCAGCGTGTTCGGGGAGGACTGAAGCCTGGAGGAGCCAGCGAGAAAGGGAACGGCACGTTCGAGCTCGTCCGGCTTGACCTCGCCGTTCGAGAAGAAGTCGAAATCCTCGGAAAACCGATGTCCCAGGCGGAGGGCCAGAGCGGTTCCGCCGTAGAGAACGAATCCGGAGGGAACGGAGTCCAACTCTCCCCAGAGCGCACGCTGGGGAGGCGGAAGGATGTCGAAACGAGGGTTCAGCATCAAGACACCTGGAGCATCAGGGGCTCGCCCTGATTCTATGCTGGCCCCGATCCTACCCCGCCACCCCCTCCGCCGCCCGCAGCATCCTCAGAAAATTCTCCCCCAGGATCAGCCTGACCCCTGACTTGTCCACCCCCCGCTTGAGAAGCTCGCCGGTGAGGTCCGGGAACCGGCTGGCGTCGTCGAAGCCGGCGGGGGCCTGGGAGATGCCGTCGAAGTCGCTGCCGATGCCCACGTGCTCCTCCCCGGCCTTGTCGATGAGGTGGAGGACGTGGTCCACGTACCGGTCGAGGGACACCTCGGGGAGGGGGTGCTCGTTGAACAGACGGGTGCGCTCCTGGACGATCTTCCGGGGATCGCGGAAGTATTCCTCCTCGGTCTCCAGAAGGAACGGCTTGATCTCCACGATGCGCTCGGCGTCGGCCCGGGCGGCCTCGGGGGTGAGGAAGGCCGGGTAGGCGTTGGCCATCACGAGGCCGCCCTGGCGGGCGATCTCCCGGAGGAGGTCGTCCGGGAGGTTGCGCGGATGGTCGCAAAGGGCGCGGGCCGAGCTGTGGCTCGCGAGCACCGGGGCCTTGGAGACCTCCAGGACGTGGAGGACGGCGTCGTCGGACACGTGGGAGACGTCCGGCAGGATGCCGAGCCTGTTCATCTCCCGGACGATCTTCACCCCCTCCCCCGAGAGGCCGCCGTGGACGGGCTTGTCCGTGGAGGCGTCGCACCACTCGTGGGTGGCCCAGTGGGTGAGGGTGACGTAGCGGATGCCCATTTTGCGGCAGTCGTCGAGCGCTCCGGGCACGAGGAGGGGGCGGCCGTTCTCCAGGCCGAAGAGGACCGCGACCTCCCCGCGGTACCACGCCCGGCGCAGGTCCTCGGCCGTGGCCACCTGGACCATGCCGGGGACGAGGGCCTCGGTCGAGACCCGGTAGAGCTCCTTCGCATGCTCCCATCCCCGGCCCGGGTCGAGCGAGGCCGGAACGAACAAGGCGAACACGACGGCGTCCACGCCGCCCTCCCGCAGCCGGGGGAGGTCGACGTGCCGGTCGGTGAGCCGGCGGGAGAGGTCTGCCGGCTCCTCCCAGAGCCGGGTGGGGACGTCGGTGTGGCCGTCGACGACGAGGCAGTCTTCGTGGAAACCCATGGCCTCTCTAGTCTAGCCGGCCACGGGGGAAGCGCCTCTCGATAGAAGCCATTGCGCAGAAAAGTATTTAGAATTATAATGTAATTTACATTATTCCGAGGATGCCCCTCGGGCGAACAGAGAAGGAGTCGTCATGAACAGATGGACTTCGAAGCTTCTCCTTGGCCTGGTCCTGGGCCTCGCCGTTTCCTGGCAGGGCTCCGGAGCGACCACTCTGCCGCCGATGGACCTGGAAGATCTGGCCGATCAGGCGGGCCTGATTTTCACAGGCACGGCGGTTCACAGCGAGGTCGTCCTTTCGAAGGACGGCAAATTCCCCTTCACGTTCGTGACCTTCCAGGTGGAGGAGACCTTGAAGGGCGCCGTGCGGAACGGAGAACTGACCCTGAGGTTCCATGGGGGTGTCGTGGGGGATGAAGCGGTCGTGGTGGCGGGGATGCCGGAGCTCACGGTGGGACAAAAATATCTGCTCTTCGTCCGCGGCAACGGCACGTCGGCGTTCCCGGTCGTCGGCTGGCGGCAGGGTCAGTTCCGCTTCACGCAGGAGCCTGGGTCGAACCGGACTCTTCTGGTGGACTCGGAGGAGAGGGCGGTCCAGGGGATCGAGCATGTGAAGTGGGCGCGGGATAGTCAGCCCGTGGCGGAATCGCGGCGGGTCGACGAGACGGAGCCTCCGGCAGTTCTTCTGGAAGTGGAGGGTGTCACGGCTTCCCCCGAGCCCATCGGCTGGAGGCGAACGCCGGGTCCGGCCCAGGCTGCCGACGCCGGTCAGGTGGTCGCCGAGCTCAAGGTGTTCCTCCGCAGCCGTTCGGGCCGGAAGAGCTTCGCGCCAGGGCGGCTGGTGGAGTCCGCCCGCGTCGAAGAGGTCCCTGAGAGCTTTGGGATCGTCCCGTCCCCCGCTCCCCAGCAATAGCCGGAACCTGCGTTCAAGGAGATGACCATGAACAAGATCGCTCTTCGGGCACTGCTCGCCACGTCCCTCGCCGTCTACGCCCTCGCTGGCACGCCGGCGCTCGGCTACGACTATCATCACTGCCTCGGCAATCGGATCGACTGGGGCCGCACCGCGGTCACGTTCTACCCGGCGAAGCTCTCGTTCCAGCCGGGGGCCGCCCGTCCGCCCCTGGACGCCGCGATCGACGCCTGGAACAACCACGCTCCGGGGACGCGGTTCCGCTTCAGCCTCGTCTACGACGACGCCACCACGCTCCAGAGCGGGGACGGCAAGAACTCGGTCGCCTTCACCTCTGGCTACGACTGGGGGACCGCGCTCGGAGTGGCCCTCCAGCGATGGAACTGCGGCGACCTGACGGAGGTTGACGTGCTGTTCAACCCCGCCTATTCGTGGACCTACGAGACCCTCCCGGCCTCGCCGATCAGCTCATCTTCCCCCTATAACCTCACGCTGGTCGGAATCCATGAGTTCGGCCACGCCTTCGGTCTCAACCACCAGAAGAGCGCCGTGGCTACCATGAACGACCGGTACCCGAGCGGCGGCACGCTCGGCAACTCCAATTTCATCCACCCCCATGCCGACGACGTGCTCGGGAACCGGGTTGGCTACGGCACGTGCTGCACGGAGCGGGATGTCTATGCCTCGGCGTACAAGTCGACCAGCTCGATCGACACGAACTGGATCACCGCGCCCGGGCAGGCCTTTAGGGGGCACCCCGTCGGCTTCCAGTTCACGATCGGCAATCGCGGGACGGTCCAGGAGTCGGCCCGGGTGCAGTTCTATCTCTCCGCCGACCGCTTCATCAGCACCGCCGACACCTTGCTTGGGGCGGCGACGTATTCGCTGGGCGCCGGAGTCACGAGCACGTTCTTCGTCAACACCGTCATTCCGGTGGGACAGCCGTCGGGCTCCTACTATCTCGGATACGTCGTCGACCCCCTGGGCTCGATTCCCGAGGTGGATGAGTCGAACAACGCGGTGGCGCTCGTCTCCTCCACCTTCGTGCCCTCGA
Organism: Thermoanaerobaculia bacterium; assembly: GCA_035633875.1. Taxonomy (GTDB): domain Bacteria; phylum Acidobacteriota; class Thermoanaerobaculia; order Multivoradales; family UBA5704; genus DATARR01. The sequence goes on along the minus strand of DASQEB010000582.1, from coordinate 27,143 downwards.
CATCTCCCCCGATCGCCTGCTTCACCGCGTCTCCGACCTCGGGCCCTGGCCCGCTGCTTGTCTCCGTCAATGCGGGCTGCAGCAGCGATCCGGACGGCTCGATCGTCAGCTACAGTTGGGACTTCGGGGATGGGGGGCGCGGCTCGGGTGTCGCGACCGACCACTGGTATGACTACGGGTCCTACACCATCACCCTTACGGTGACCGACAACCACGGCCTGACCTCCCAGAGCCAGGAGTTCATCTTCGTTTCGGGCTGCCCGGAGTGCCCGACGTGCGAAATCTGCTAGTAAGGCGTCAAAAGCTGGCCCGGGGGGTGGGGCACGGCCTCGCCCTCCTTCCCCCGGGTCGTCTGCAAGCGGAATTCAAGCCCCCGCTGAAGCGTTATCCCGTCCGGACCCGAGGCAGCTTGCCAAGCGCACCGGCGATCGGCTAGGCTACCGGGTTCTTGGAGCCCAGGACCGACTCCCTTCCGGGGGAGAGCCACTGAACAGAGAAGGGATCACGATCGTGAAACAGGGAATTCATCCGACGCAGCACTACGTGACGGTGCACTGCGCCTGCGGCAACACCTTCGAGACGCACTCGACGAAGGACGAGGTCCGGCTGGAGATCTGCAGCGCCTGCCATCCATTCTTCTCCGGCAAGCAGAAGCTGATCGACACCGCGGGCCGCGTGGAGCGCTTCCAGAAGCGCTACGCGAACGTGGGCCGGCGGTAGTCCTCCCGAGCCGGCGCCCGGGACCCTTTTCAAACACATCGACTCGTGCTCGGGCAGGGGTGAAGCACCTTCCCCCCTGCCCGAAGTCCATGGCACGGGCGTAAGATGAAGCGCCATGATCGAGAAGCTCGCCCAGATCGAACGCACCCATGAGGAGCTGACCCAGCGGCTCGCCGACCCGGCCGTGCTGTCGGACCGGAAGAGCTACGCCGACATCAACAAGGCCCTCTCGGACATCGACTCCACGGTGAAGCTCTACCGCGAGTACAGGGCCGTGGAGCGCCAGCTCCGGGAGACCGACGAGATGCTCGCCTCCCTTGCCAAGGACGACGAGCTCTACGAGATGGCCCGGGAGGAGCGGGACCAGCTCGCGGTCCGTCTGGAGGAGCTGGAGCAGCAGCTCCGCGTCGAGCTCAGCCCCAAGGACCCCAACGACGAGCGCAACGTGGTGCTCGAGATCCGGGCCGGCACGGGCGGCGACGAGGCGACCCTGTTCGCGGCCGAGCTGTTCCGCATGTACGCCCGCTACGCCGAGACGCAGGGCTGGCGCATGGAAGTGATCGACCTGTCGGAGTCCGAGGTGGGCGGCATCAAGGAGGTCTCGGCCATCGTGGAGGGCCGGGGCGCCTACAGCCGCCTCAAGTACGAGGGCGGCGTCCACCGGGTGCAGCGCGTGCCGGCGACCGAGGCCCAGGGGCGCATCCACACCTCGGCGGTGACCGTGGCCGTGCTCCCCGAAGCCGAGGACGTGGAGGTGGAGGTCGACGAGAAGGACATCCGGGTGGACCGCTTCTGCGCCTCCGGTCCCGGCGGCCAGGGCGTCAACACCACCTATTCGGCGGTGCGCCTGACGCACATCCCCACCGGAATCGTCGTCTCCTGCCAGGACGAGCGCAGCCAGATCAAGAACAAGGCCAAGGCCCTGCGCGTGCTCAAGGCCCGCATCTATGACATCGAGCGGGAGAAGGCCGAAGCGGCCCTGACCGAGGAGCGCCGCCGCATGGTGGGCTCGGGCGACCGCTCGGAGAAGATCCGCACCTACAACTTCCCCCAGAGCCGCGTGACGGACCACAGGATCGGCCTCTCCATCCACACCCTCCCGACCGTGATGCAGGGCGATCTCGACCCGCTGATCCAGCCCCTCATCGCCCATTTCCAGGCTCAGAAGATGGAGGAGCAGGTCCGGGCGCACTGAGAGAGGCCCCCCGGGCGGAACCTCACCCCCTGTCCCCCTCTCCCGTCGCCCTCCCGTCCCCCGGGAGAGGGGGGACCCATCTAGGCGGCGTTGCCGGATCCAAGCGCAATCTCTCTGGAGGAGAGGATGCTTCCTCCTTGAGAAAGCCGGTTCGGAATCGTTCCCCCTCTCCCGGTCGGGGGGAGGGCGATGGGAGAGGGGGACAGGGGGTGAGGTTCCGGGCGGGGGCTCCGCCGCGATCTGGGGAGACGACTCTGCTAAGCTCCTGCTCGTCCTCCAACGAAGGGAGAACCCCATGAAGAAGACCGTTTCCGTTGTGCTCGCCCTGGCGGGCTGCCTGGCCCTGGCCGGCTGTTTCGACGTCGAGCAGGCGATGACGCTCCAGAAGGACCTTTCGGGGAAGGCCGCGTTCTCGATGAGCGTGGACATGGAGCCGATGATGCTCTTCATGGTCCGCATGCAGCGGGAGATGGCGGGGCAGACGGGGGAGCCGACGGCCGCGGAGATTGCCAAGGCCCGAGAGGAATTCCTGGCGTCCCGGAAGACCGAGACCACGGGCAGGCCGCCCTCCAAGGAGGAGATCGAGAAGAGTCTCCCTGCCGGCGTCAAGCTCCTCGACAGCTCGTTCAAGGAGGACGGCCTCAAGCTCGCGGCCAACTTCGTCTTCGGGTTCGACCACATCTCCAAGCTGTCGCAGATCCAGATCGCCAAGCAGGCCGACGCCGAGGGCTCCGGGCCCGGCGGCGGGAACCCGTTCGACTCGCCGTTCTCCGGTCTTCAGGTGAAGGACGAGGGCGGGACGCTCCTCCTCACCACCGAGGCCATGAACCCGGTCGCCGAGCAGAAAGCCCAGGCCGAAGGCATGGATCTCTCGCCCGAGATGAAGAAGCAGGTCGAGGACTCCTTGAAGGGTCTCCGGGTCGCCTTCAAGATCGACGCCCCCTTCGAGGTGCTGGAGCACAACGCCACCCGCAAAGAGGGCCGTACGCTCATCTGGGAATACGACATCGCCTCCCTGGAGAAGATGACGCCCGAGCAGGCGGCCCAGGGCGTGCGGGTGCGGTTCAAGAAGTAGAGAAACGAACCAAGAGCGTCAGAGGCGCGATCTTCCCGCCAGCCGCCAGACCGCAGCGATCGTCAGCTCGGCGATGCGGTGGAGCTCCTCGACGGTCAGGTACTCGTCCGTCCCGTGGCCCCGGTAATTCTGCATGGAGGAGGCCGGGCCGAAGTCCACGCCTCCCGGAAAGAGCCGCGCCTGGGTGCCGCCGCCGATGGCCACGGGCTTGCCGGGCGTGCCGGTCACCTCTTCCCAGACGGAGAGGAGGGTGGAGACCAGCGTCTCCCTGGTCGGCACGTAGTGGGGCTCGCTCAGCAAGGCCGTCTCGGTGGCGATGGTGGCTCCCGTCTGCTTCACGAAGGCGGCAGCCCGCTCGCCCAGGCTCTTCTCGATCTGCTCCTTCGTGATTCCGCGCGGGACCCGGATGTTGATCCGGGCGACGGGCGCGCCGCTCTCTTCGAGCAGGAAGGAGAGGCTGGAGGTGAGGGCGCCCATGGCCGGGTCCGCGTGCTGGATGCCGAGGGAGCGGCCGTCCGTCTCCGTGCCCACGGCGAATCCGAGGAAGGAGGCGAGGGCTCCCCAGGGGTCCATCCGCGGCTCCAGGGTGGCGAGGAAGGCGGCGAGGTCCCCCAGGGCGTTGTGCCCGCTCGCGGGCTCGGAGGAGTGGCCGCCCCGTCCCTCGGCCGTGACCTTGAGGAGATCTCCCTCGCGGCTCACGCCGAGCTTGGCCGGGGGATGGGCCTTCGCCCACTCGGCGGCGCGGCGGGTGAGCTCGTCGAGCGCCGCAGCCTTGTCCCCGAGCGGCTCGAGGAGCGCCTCGCCCCGTTCTGGGATGATGGACATGCCGCTCCCGCCGCTCATCCGGGCCACCCGCCACTTGCCCGGGCGAGGCTCGGCCACCGGCTGGGCCCGGAAGGTCAGGATGCCGTAGCCCTTCTGCGCGTGGGTGACCGGGTAGGCGGCGTCGAGGCCGACAGTCACGTCCGGCATGGGCGCGCGTTCGAGGTAGTAGGGGATCTCCTCCCAACTCGACTCCTCGGCGTTGGCGACGAGCAGGCGGACCGTCGAGCCGAGGGGCCAGCCGGAGTCGCGCAGCGCCGCCATGACGTAGAGGGCCGCGACGATGGGTCCCTTGTCGTCCTCCGTGCCGCGGCCGATCATCCGTCCATCGACGATCTTCGCCTCCCAGGGGGGCGACGACCACTGCTGGCCCTGGACGTCCTGCACGTCGCCGTGGGTGAGCAGGGCGAAGATCGGCTTGGGTCCCGGCAGGGTGATCTCCTCGACCCGGCCGTCGTAGCTCTTGAACGCGAGCCCCAGCTCCCGGGCCTTGCGCTCCAGCCACTGCCGCTGCCGGAGGAATTCGGGGAGATTCCAGTTCGCCTGGCCCTCCACGGCGAACGTCCGGAAGGCGACCATCTCCTGGAGGTCGCGCACCATGCGGTCGCCATAGCGGGAGACGACGTAGCTCTGCAGCAGGCAAGAGGCCACCCCGGCCGACGCTGCAGGGACCGGCTTGTCCTTCTCCGCGAGCGACTCCACCCGGGAGGCGAGCTCGGCGGCACCCGCCTTGCGAGCCGCGCCGGCGACGGATTTCAGGTAGGTCTGGAAGTCCGCGTCCTTCCCGCCGGCAGCTTCGAGATGGGGTTTCAGCTCTGCGCAGGGATCGGCCCCGGCCGGGAGGGCGGGGGCGGCGAGGAGGGCGAGGATGGGAAAAAGCACGGCGCGGCAGTCTACGTTCATGGCATCTCCCTGAGGTCTTGGCTGATTTCTACCACAGGGGAGGAGCTAGAATTTCAGCAAGGAGTCGTTTATGACAAGCACCGCCTTCCTTGTCGCCCTTCTCTTCACCCCTTTCCTGGCTCTCTTGCTCCCGGCCGAAGTCGTGATCGAGGGGCGCGTGACGGACTCGCAAGGGCGTCCGCTGGAGGGCGCAACCGTATCGGGCTTCCGTTCCCACCCCATCTTCGAACCCTGGGAGCTCCGCCGAAGACGAGCCGAGGAGACCGTTCCCACGACGACGACCGGCCCGGACGGAACCTTCTGCCTCGGAGAGCTGAAAGCAGGAGAAGCCGTCGATCTGCATGTTCAACATTCCGGCCACGTGCCGGCCCGTCTTCCGGACGTCAAGCCCCCCACCGCCGAGCCGCTCCAGATCGCGCTGCGGAAGGCCCGAGGCCTCTCCGGCCGGGTGGTCGGACCCGAGGGAAAGCCCATTGCCGGCGCGGCTTTGAGCCAGGTCTACGAATCCCGGACCAGCTCCGGCGGTGAGTCGTTCGGATGGGGCGAAAGCTCGCGGCCCCTCGGCAACACCGATGGCGAGGGCGTCTTCCGCGTCGGCGGAGTCGAGCCGGGCTCCCTCGATCTCCGAGTCAGGGCGGAAGGGTATCGGCCGAAGGTGCTGAAGGGGCTCCTGGTCCCCGAGGAGAAGGACCTCGAGAATCTAGAGATCGTCCTCGACCGGAGCGTGTCCGTGGAGGTCCGCGTGCTCTCGACGGAGGAGGAGCCGATGGCCGGCGAATGGGTAGTCGTGGAGCCGGAGAGACTCCGAGATCCCTTCGAAGCCATGAGGCTCGACATGGATGATCCGAGCGATGAGACGGATGAGCGCGGGATCACCAGGATCGAAGTGCCGAAGTCCGGCAGGTACGTCTTCTCCGTGGCCAGTCGAGAGGTGTTCACTGTCGTCGAGGTGGCGCAGGAGGGGACCTCGGTGGAGCTCCGGGTCCCGACGGCCCTGCAGGTCTCGGACCGCGTCGTCGACGACAACGGGGAGGGAGCTCCGGACGCCCGGGTCACCCGGGACCCCCTGTCCGGCAACGCGGCGATCACCGGCCGGCTCCTGGGCCTCGCGCCCGAGGACCTGCGTCAGGCGCAGGTCGCCGCCTGGACCGAGAGGCCTATCGAGTCGGAACCGGCCAAGGTCTCTCCGGACGGCGGATATCGAATCGAGGGCCTGAAGCCCGGAGAATGGCATGTGACGGCCGTCACCGCCTCCGGTCATCGAGCCCACGGAACCGTCCGGCTCGCCCCGGGCGTTCCGGAAGCGAACCTGGACCTCGAATTCGGAGGGCTCATACTCACCGGCCGGGTCCTTGTCGACGGCGTTCCCCTCGCCAGAGCGGAGGTCGAGGCCTGGGCCGGGTCGTGGAAGGTCGCTGGGCAGACCCGCACGGATTACACCGGAGCGTTCACCCTCCCCGGTCTCCGCCGGGGCGTCTACCGGCTGGTCGTCCGAACCCAGGAAACCGGGAGCGACGTGAGCGATTCGCGAACCGTGGTGGATCTCGAAGAAAACCGGGCGGTGGAGGTCCGGATTTCCACGGGCAGGCTCTCGGGAAAAATCGTATCCGGGGCCGCCGGAGCTCCCGTCGCGGACGCGACCGTTCTGCTGGACAGCCTGCACAAGGAGATCGATGCCACCTTCTCCGCCCCCAGCGCCCGAAGCGGCGGGGACGGGACCTTCCAGTCCTCCCGCCTGGCAGCCGGCACCTACAAGGTCACGGTGCGCAAGGACGGATTCGCGCCGGCGGAAGCAGCCGTCGAGGTCCGCCCCGGGGAGGAGGCGACGGTCGAGGTCGTGCTGCAACCGCAGGACGCGCCGTAGAGCGAGCCTGTATGCTACCCGGCCGATGGCCACCATCGGCCGGCTCCTCGCCGAAGCCCGCCCCCGCCTCGCCGCCGCTCCGTTCGGGGCTCCTCCCCGGGAGGCGCTGCTCCTGCTGGGGTACGTCCTGGGTCTTTCCGAGGCGCAGGTGATCGCGCGGGAGGACCGGGAGGTGCCTCCCGCGGAGGAGCGCCGGTTTCGGGAGCTGCTGGAGCGGCGGCTCACCGGCGAGCCGGTGGCCTATCTCGTGGGGGAGCGGGAGTTCTTCGGCCGGCCGTTCTTCGTGGATGACCGGGTCCTCATCCCCCGGCCCGAGACCGAGCACATCGTGGAGCTGGCGCTTGGGCGTCGGCTGCCGGCCTCACCGTGGATTCTCGACGTGGGCACCGGGTCGGGATGCCTGGCCGTGACCCTGGCCCTGGAGATCCCGGGCTCGACGGTCGTAGCCCCCGATCTCTCGGCTGGTGCGCTCGCGGTGGCGTCCAAGAACGCCCGGCGGCATGGCGTGGCGGAGCGGGTGCTCCGGGTGGGGATGGACCTCTTGGCGGGGCTGGATCTCTCCCGGTTCGACCTCGCCGTGAGCAATCCTCCCTACATCGACTGGAGCGAGGCCGGGGAGCTCTCGCCCGAGGTTTGCAGTTTCGAGCCCCATCTGGCACTCTTCTCGCCCGGATCCGGGGATTCGACCCTCGCCCGCCTCTTCGCCCAGTGCGGCGCCGGTCTGCGCCCGGGCGTGGCACTGATCGTGGAGATCGGCAGTGGACAGCTCGACGCGGCCCGCCGGCACGCGGAGGCCTCCGGCCTCCAGCTTGCAGAGGTCCGGCATGACTACGCGGGGATTCCCCGGACTCTGGTTCTGCGTCGCCGTTCCCCGGAGACGAGATAGGAAACAGGCATGGACAAGTTCCACATCGTCGGACCCACGCGCCTCGCCGGGCGCGTCCAGGCGAGCGGCGCCAAGAACGCGGCGCTGCCAGCCCTCGCCGCGAGCCTCCTCGCGGAAGGCCCCGTGAAGCTCCGCTGCGTGCCGCGGGTGCGGGACATCCGCACGATGCTGAAGCTGCTGGACCACCTGGGAGTCGTCTTCGAGGAGCACGCGGGCGACCTGGTTCTGCGGCGGGAGCGGCCGAGCCCGACCCACGACGCGCCCTACGACCTGGTCAAGACGATGCGCGCGAGCGTGCTGGTGCTGGGGCCGCTCACCGCCCGCTACGGCCACGGCCGGGTGTCGCTGCCCGGCGGTTGCGCCATCGGCGTCCGGCCGATCGATCAGCACCTGAAGGCGCTGCAGGCGCTGGGGGCCGAGGTCCGGCTGGATCACGGCTATGTGGACGCCACCGCCAGCCGGCTGATCGGCACCCGCTTCCGGTTCGACATGCCCACGGTCACCGGCACGGAGAACGTGTTGATGGCCGCCGTCCTCGCCAAGGGCACGACGACCCTGGAGAACTGCGCCCGGGAGCCCGAGGTCGTGGACCTCGCCAATCTCCTCAACGCCATGGGCGCCCGCATCTCCGGGGCGGGGGAGGAGACGATCGTGATCGACGGAGTCGATGAGCTGGGGAGCGCCGAGCACACGATCATCCCGGACCGCATCGAAGGGGGCACGTATCTGATCGGCGCGGCTATGACCCGGGGCGACGTGCTGCTGGAGAAGGCCGTCGCCGCCGATCTGGCGCCGTTGCTGGACAAACTGGCCGAAACCGGCGCGGTGGTCGAGGTCGGCCCGGAGGGGATTCGCGTCTGCGCCGACGACGGAGTCAAGGCCTGCGACCTGGAGACGTGCCCCCATCCCGGTTTCCCGACCGACCTCCAGGCTCAGTACATGGCGCTGATGACCCAGGCGTACGGAGTTTCGACGATCAGCGAAACCGTCTTCGAAAACCGCTTCCAGCACGTCCCGGAGCTGATGCGAATGGGTGCCGACATCCGGGTGGACGGCGGCAGGTCCACGGTCCACGGTCCCGCCCGGCTCACAGGCGCGGGGGTGATGGCCACCGACTTGCGGGCCTCCGCCTGCCTCGTGCTGGCCGGCGTGGCGGCCGAGGGGGAGACGGTGGTGGACCGCATCTACCACCTCGACCGGGGTTATGAAGGGATGGAATTGAAATTGCAGTCCCTCGGCGCTCGGGTTGCCCGGTGGTCGGTTCCCATGAGCTCCTAGACGGAAGCGTCTACGCTGCCGCCGGCTCCCGTCTTCCGGGATGTTCGGCACTCTCGCGCTCGCCGTTGTTGTCGGCCTTGCCGATCCGCGCCCGCAGCTCGTCGAGCTGCAGCTCGCGGGCAAGGTGCGGGAGGCCCTCGCTCACACCGAGCAGGAGCTGGCGGACCGTCCCGTCGGCGCGCGGCGGATGGGTCTGGACTATCTCCGCGGGCACCTGCTCCAGGTTCTCGGACAGCACCGGGAGGCGGGCGAGGCGTTCGCAGCCGTGATCCCGGGCACTCCCGCCCTCAGCGCCTACAGCCGCTATCGCCTGGCCCTCGAGCAGGAGCGGATGGAGCACCCGGAGGTGGCCGCCGGACTGGTCGCCACCGCCCTGTCCGGCAATCCCCCCGCCCCCCTCGTGCCCGATGCGGTCCGCCTCCTCTCCCGCTCCCTCGCCCGGGGCGGCGACTGCCAGCTCCTGGGAGGCATCCGTACCGAGACGTTTCCCGATCTCCAGCGGCGGCAGATGATTCTCGTCCATGCGGACTGTGCCCTGCGCTCCGGCTTGCGCGAGCTCGGCCGGAGCCTGCTGGTCAGACTTCTGGAGGAGAATCGGGACGACGATCCGGCCCGCGCCGCCGCCGACCGCCTCGCCATCTTGGTCTCGGAAGCGGAGCGCGGCCGGATCCCCATGCTCCTCGGCCTCACCTTCCACCAGCACCGGGAGTTCGACCGGGCGTTGTCGTTCCTGCGGCAGGCTCTGGGGGCCGAGGGCTCGCTTTCCGGCCGCCAGGCTTTCGAGACGCGCTACGCCGTGGGCCGCTCGCACTTCTGGCAGGCGCGGTACGCGCAGGCGGTCGTGATCTTCGGCGAGCTCGCCCGGCGCGCGGGCACTCCCGAGCAGCGGGCCCGGGCCCTCTATCAACAAGGGCGTTCCTACGAGTTCCTCGGCAACTGGAAGAGCGCCTCGGCGAGCTATCGCCTGGCGTACATGGCGGAGCCCCGGGGCGCGGAGTGGGCCGCCGCCTCCCTGCTCTCCGACCTGAGGCTCGGGTGGCGCAGCGGCGACGAGGCCGCCGCCCTCCCCCTCTTCGACCTGCTCGCCGCCCAGCCGGGCTGGCGGGACCAGACGGCGCGGGCCGCGCTCTTCCTTGCCTCCTCCGATCTGGTCCGCGGCCGCCGGGACCGCGCCGGGGCCTGGCTCGATCAGGTGGAGATCGCGGGCGGCGACTTCCTCGTCGAGGCGGCCTATTGGCGCGGCCGTCTCGCCGAGCTCAGGAAGGACCCGCTGGAGGCGGTCAACCATTACCTGACGGCGGTCCGCTTCGATCCCCACCATCCCATCTCCCGGGCGGCGTTGACCCGGCTGGCGACGCCCGCTGTGGCCCGGGCGGCCACCTCCCTGGGACGGAGCCTCTCCACCTCGAGCCGGCCCGAGGACCTCCACAAGGCCTGGCTCCTCCTTGGCAAGAACGAGCCGGCGGGCCGGAACGCCCGGCGCAAGCTCCAGACCATGCTGCTGGCCGACCGCGTGACCTCGCCGTTCCTGCAGCTCTCGGAGATCTCCGTCCGCCACTGGCCGCTGTGGGACAGGAACCCCGCGAGCCCCGAGGAAATGCTGCTCGCCCTGGGAGTCCTCCACGAAGGGGCCCCGGCCGTGCAGAAGCACTTCCCGTGGAGCGATCCGGCGCTCGCCTACACAGGGAGCCTTCTGCTCTCCCGAGGTGGCGAGATCTCGCGCTCCATGTACGTCGCGGAGATGCTGCGCCTCCGTACGCCCGCCCGGGTCCCCTTGGACGTCCAGCCGAGCGACTTTCACCGCCTCATCTACCCGCATCCCTATCAGCAGATCGTGGAGACCCATGCCAGGGTGCGCGGGGTCGATCCCGACCTCCTGGCGGCCATCCTCCGGGAGGAGAGCCGTCTCGATCCGGCCGCCCTCTCTCCGGCGGCGGCCCGCGGCCTCGCCCAGCTCACGCTCCCGACGGCCCGTCGCCTCGCCGCCGATCTCGACATGCAACGCCTCGACCCGGAAGACCTCTACCGGCCCGAGATCGCCATTGCTCTGGGCGCCGCGAATCTGGGGATCATCACCAAGAATCTCGGCGACGCCCCTCACATCGTTGCGGCCGCCTACAACGCGGGGGAGCCCCAGGCCAGGCTCTGGAAGAGCTACTGTTTCAGCCAGGAGCCCGAGGAGTACTTCGCCAAGGTGGGATTCCGCGAGACCCGCGCCTACCTGCGGCGGGTGCTCACGACGATGGCGCATTATCAGGAGTTGTACTGAGGCAGCCCCCGCCCGGGACGCCGGCTCGGCTCTCGCCGGACCTGCCGCGGGCTCGCCGAAGCCTACCCTCCGCTCTTCGTCCCCTCCGGCTTCTTCTCGATCCTCTTCACCACCGGCGGCAGCGGCTTCTCCTGGGGCGACGCGGCGTGGATGACGATGTCCGCTTCCTGGCGCAGCTCTTCGGTCCAGTTCTCCAGCTCCTGGTTGAGCTTCTGCTGCTTGAGGACCTCGCGGATCTGTTCGCGCACCTCTTCCAGCGGGGGCGGGGTCTGACCCTGGCGCTGCATCTCGGGCGTCAGCACGCCTCTGTAGTACCGCGAGATGTCGTCCAGACTGACGAAAACCCGGGCCCCCAGCCGCTCGTCCACGTAGGCGAGCACCAGGAGCTGGCGGGCGACGAGCTGGCGCAGACTCTTGAGGTCCAGGCCGACCTCCCCGAGGGACTGGCGGAAGGCCTGGTCATCGGGGAAGTTCTGCCGGATGCGGGCGACCTGCGCCTCGATCTCTTCGACCGGAACCTGTTCAAACCCGTAGCGGTCGATCTCGTGGAAGCGCAGCCGCTCCTCGACCAGCGCGTTCAGCACCCGGCGGCGGAACGCGGCGTCCGCCTCGCCAGGGTTCGGCTTCACCAACCCCAGCTTGATCACCCGGTCGACATCCGAGGCGAGGATCGGGTCCTCGTCCACCACCGCCAGGACCCGGTCCTGGAGCACGTTGTTCTGGGCGGAAGCGGGCTGCGCACCGGCGGCCAGGGAGAAGAGGGTCAGGAGAAGTGCGGGCAAGGCCGTGCAGCGGAGGAATCTCGTCTCCATGCGCGGCATGCTAGCATCCCGGCGCCATGACGGCCGGCAAGCTCCTGGTGGTCGCCACCCCGATCGGCAACCTGGACGACCTCTCGCCTCGCGCCCGCGCCGCCTTCGAATCCGCCGACCTCATCGCCTGCGAGGACACCCGCCACACCGGCCGCCTCCTGGCCCACCTGGGGGTCAAAAGGCCTCTCGTCTCCCTCCACGAGCACAACGAGCGGCAGCGGCTCCCGCGCCTCCTTTCCGATCTCCGGGAAGGCAAGACGATCGCCCTGGCGAGCGACGCCGGCACGCCCCTCCTCTCGGACCCTGGGTTCCTGCTCGTGCGCGAGGCCGCGGCCCAGGGAACCCGGATCGAGCCCGTCCCGGGTCCCGCCGCTCCCCTGGCCGCCCTGGTGGTCTCGGGCCTCCCCCCGTATCCCTTCACTTTCGCGGGCTTCCCCCCGCCGAAGTCGGGCAAGCGGCGCACCTTCTACAAGGGCTGGGCAAACCTCGGCCACACGCTCGTGGTCTTCGAGTCCCCCCACCGCCTCCTGGCCAGTCTTGAGGACGCCCTGGCCGAGTTGGGGGATCGCCCCGCCGCCATCGCCCGCGAGCTGACCAAGCTGCACGAGGAGGTGCTGCGCGGGCCGCTCTCCAAGCTTCTCGACGAGCTCAAGAACCGGCCCGCGCTCAAGGGGGAGTTCGTCCTGGTGATCGGCGGCGTCCAGCCGTAGCGGGTGGGGACGCCTCGGATCAGGAGGCGAGAGGTTGCGGCGCAGCCGGTGTGGGCGGCGGGGGTGTGCCCGGCCCCCAGATCCCGGTCAGGGCCCGCTGGAAGTTGCTGCCGAGGATCAGCTCGATGTGCCGGTCCTTGTAGCCGCGCCGGAGGAGGCCTTCGGTGAGGTCGAAGACCCGCCGCGAGTGGTTGAGGCCCTGGATGGCATAGCGGGGACGGACACGGCCGGTCTGGGGATCCAGGCCGTCGAGATCAACGTCGCTCCCCAGGCCGAGGTGCTCGACGCCGACCAGCTTCGCGACGTGGTCGAAGTGGTTCAGGAGGTCCTTGACGCTCGCGGGCCTGCGGTTGCTGACGAAGGCCGCGATAGCGGTGATCCCCATGACGCCGCCGCAGGCCGCTACGGCCTTGATCGCCTCATCGGACTTGCAGCGCGGGTGCGACACCAGCGCGCGGCAGTTGGAGTGGGTGATGAGCACCGGCTTGGACGATGCGGCGACGGCGTCGAGGGTGGTGCGTTCGGAGCAGTGGGAGACGTCGATGGCCATGCCGGCCCGGTTCATGGCGGCCACGATCTCCGCGCCATAGGCTGTCAGCCCGGCCTCGGGCACGTAGCAGCCGGCGCCGATCCGGTTGCGCTCGTTGTAGGTGAGCTGGGAGACCCGCTGTCCCAGGCCCTGGAAGAAGGCCACGTCTTTGGCAGTCCGGAAGTGATCGGAGTTCTGGAAGCCGACGAGGAGGCCGACCTTGCCCTCGTCGCGCACCCGGGCGAAATCGGAAGGGGCGTCGAGGCGGAACATGGTGGCGATGTGCCCCTGGAGGAGCCGGTTCCAGCCCGAGATCCAGCGCAGCGCCCCCTTGTAGGGGTCGGGCTCGTTGGTCTCCACCGCCGGGTGGAGGACGTTGACCCCCGAAAGCCGGAGCTTGCGGATCTCGGCCTCCCCGTAGGTGGTCGGGTCGCGCTGCCACGAAAAGAGCCGCGGCCAGTCGAGCGTCAGCAGCCCGAGCATGTCGATCACCGTGGAGCCGCCGACCAGGTCGATCGTGCGGGCGGAGTACCGCTTCGGCTCGCCGGCGAAGAGGGAATAGCGCCCGAGATTGATCATCGGGCCGGCGAGGACACCGGCGCTGGCGAGAAGACCCGTCCTGAGGAACTGCCTGCGATTCACTGTAATTCCTGCAACGTATGTCTTTGGTCTGGGGAGATTGTACATGGGTTTGAACCGCTATGCTAGAGGGGTATATTTCGTCGCTGTCCTCCTACCTTCGGACGATCTCCATGGGCTCTCACTTCCTGGAAACGAACCGCCTGCCCCTTTCCCCTCTGGGCTTGGCCGACACGGACGCTCTCCAACGCCTGTGTACCAAACCCGGCGAGCGGCAGTACCTCTGGGACGGGGAGGTGATCACCCGGGGAGCAGACGAAGGAGGTCGTCCTCCAGAGCGCCGAGCTGTTCGACCGGGATGGGCCGGGCTCTGGGCGGTGCTGCCCCGGGAAGGTGGGGGAGCGGTGCGGGTGATGCAGAAGCTCGGGATGCGTGTCGACAGGCGCGAAACGATCAAGAGTCTCGATACGATCTTCTATGGGATTGCCAGGGATGACTTCCGCGATTGAGAAGACTTCGACCGGCGAGACGGATCCTCGCGACGAACGGTTCCCCCGCGGTCTGCGCCAGACGTGGGAGCTGGAATTGCTCATCTCCGGCGCGGTCGTCTTCGCGCTGCTCCAGCTTCCCTCGGCGCTGCACAACGCCTTCGACCGGCTCGATCCGCACCTGGACGGCACGGCCAGGATCGGGCTGCTCATCGTTTACGCCTACATGACGCTAGCCCTCTACACCCTGATCGGGTCGTTCCTCCTCCACCTCGGGGCGCGGGCGTACTGGGTCGGGCTCGTCGGCTTGGAGGCGGTGTTCCCGCGCGGGATTCAATGGGACCGGGCGCAGTACGGACCGTTCACCCGACGGTTCTACGAGGAGCGAGCCCCTTCCCTGCAAGCCCTGATCGCCAAGGCGGATGACTTCTGCAGCACGATCTTTTCGTTCTCTTTCACGATCGTGTTCAGCTTCATCGCTTCGACCCTCTGGGCCGGGCTGCTGGGCCTGGTGGCTTTCCTGATCTCCCGCTTCTTCTTCGGAGGCGAACGGCTCGGCTCGATCTTCATGACGCTGGCGTATCTCCTCTTGATCCCCATGCTGGTGGTCCCGATCCTGGACCGGGCGATCGGGAACAAGCTGAGCCCCACGGGCTGGCCGGCGCGCCTCCTTCTCGGGCTGACCGGGTTCTACCACCGCGCGTTCCTCATGAACCTGTACTCGCCGGTCACCAACATCCTGCTCACCAACGTCCCAAAGAAAGTGATCTATCCGGTCTTCTTCGCCTCCTTCGCGGTCCTGATGGGAGCCTTTTTCCTGGCCACGTTCATCCGGAGGGGCCAGCTTTCCCTCGACAGCGGGATCTACCTGCCCGCGGAGCCGGGTGAGCACGAGGTGAGCTCCGTCTTTTACGAGAGCCTGCGCCCGGAAGGAAAGATCTTCCGGGCGCCCTCGATCCAGTCGGACGTCATTCGCGATCCCTATGTCAAGCTTTTCATTCCGTATTACGCGCGGCGGCACAACCCGCTGATCGAGAAGCGTTGCCCCGACGTGCGCCCCTTGAGAGAAGGCGGGCTCCGTCTCGAGCTTCCGGGGGAGGACCATCGTCCCCAGGGCTCGCCGGAAGCAGTGCTCCGGTGCCTCGCCGGCATCCACAAGGTTGCGCTGGACGGCAAGCCGCTCGCGGGCTCGTCCTTTCACTTCTACACGCACCCGAAGACGGGACTGCGGGGAATCGTGACCTACATCCCGACGGCGGGTCTGTCCCGCGGGAGCCACCTGCTGCGGGTGGCAGCGGTGCCGCGGGCGGAGCCGAGAAAGGGAGAGCCGCCTCCGGACCCGTACCTCATCCGGTTCTGGCTGTAGGCCCTCTCAGATCAATCGGGCCTTCAGGGCCTTGCTGACCGCTTCCGACTTCGAGTGGACGTGGAGCTTCTCGTAGATCGAGCGGATGTAGTTGCGGACGGTGTTGATGCTGACCTTGAGGTCGTCCGCAGCGGCCTGGTAGCTGTAGCCCTCGGCGAGGAGGGAGAGGAGGCGGACCTCCTGGCGGGTGAGGCTTTCGTCGATCCTCTCGGGCGGCCTGAATTCGCGGAACAGGCGGACGACCTTGTGGGCGATCTCCGGGGAGAGGGGGGCGCCGTTGTCCCGGGCCTCGCGGATGGCTTCGAGGAGACGCGCCGGAGGAGTCTTTTTCAGGAGGTAGCCGCGGGCGCCGTTGCAGAGCGACTCGAAGATGCGGTCCTCGTCGTCGTGGAGGGTGAGCATGAGGATGGCCATCTCCGGGCTGCGCTCGTGGAAGAGGCGGGCGGCCTCGGAGCCGGGCACGCCGGGAAGCTGGATGTCCAGGAGCAGCACGTCCGGCGCCGGGGAGGTCATTCCCCGCAGGGCCTGCTCGGCCGATCCCCAGGTTCCCACGCAGCGGAACCCATGCGTGCCGTCGATGAGCATCCGCAGCCCCTCGCGGGCGGCGGCGTCGTCTTCGACGATGGCGATCCGGATCGGGGCCGGGGCGGTGGCGCTCTCGATCATTCTGGAAGTATCCACCGCGCGGGGCGGCCGGGAAAGAGCATGTTCATGCGTCCCTTACATCGGCACCTCCGCCCGCACCCGCGTCCCCTTGCCCGGCGCCGTGTCCAGATCCAGCCTGCCTCCGAGCGCCTCGGCCCGGGAGCGCAGGCTCGGGAGGCCGTGGCCGCCGAAGTCGCCGTCTCCCCCGGCGCAGGAGGGATCGAAGCCCACGCCGTCGTCCCGCACCTCCAGGATCAGCCGCCGGCCGACGTGGGCCACGGTCACGGACACGGAGGAGGCCCCGGCGTGCTTGACCACGTTGTGGAGGGATTCCTTGACGATCAGATAGAGCTGGCGCCGCTGCTCGGGGGAGAGCTTCAGACCGTCCCCGGCCGGGGCGTGGAGCTCCCAGACGATCCCGCGGGCCTCCAGGAGGTCGCCGGAGAAGCGGCGGATGCGGGTGATCAGGCTGTGGAGGTCGTCCCGCGCCGGGTCGATCGCCCAGATGCTTTCGGAGAGGGCCTCCATCAGCTCCCGGGAGGTCTCGCCGATGTTTTCCAGGAGGTTGCTGGCGGCGGCCGGCTCTTGCTCCACCCGCAGCCGGGCCACTTCGCTTAGGATGGAGATCCGGGAGAGCGAGGAGCCCAGGTCGTCGTGGAGGTCCCGGGTGATGCCGGTGCGCATGCGCTCGACGGCGAGCAGGCTCGCCACCCGCCAGCGGTAGAAGGCGACGGCGGCGGTGCCGAGGAGCGCGGCCACGAGAGTAAGAAACCACCAGCGCCGCCACACCGGGGGATGGACCACGAACGAGAGGGACGCCGGGCGGGACGAGACGGTGCCGTCCGGGGCGACGGCCCGCACGTGGAACCGGAGCCGGCCCGCGGGCAGGCGGGCGTAGGTGACCGTCCGCCGGTCCGATGGCGGGCTCCAGCCGGCGTGGATCCCTTCGAGCTGGTACTGGTAATACATCTCCTCCCCCGGGGCAGCGGCCGGGGAGACGTAGTCCACCTGGAGCTGGTGCCGTCCGGGAGGGATTTCGAGGCCGCTCACCTCGGCGTCGCCCAGTTCGGACACCGGGTGGGAGAAGCCGTCGACCCAGACGCCCGTGATCCAGACCGGGGGAGCGGGCACCGGCCCGGGCGGATCCAGGGACGGCTCGAACCGCGCGAGCCCCTGGAGCGTCCCGAACCAGAGGGTGCCCCGGCGGTCGCGATGGGCGGACTGGACGAAATTGTTGGGGAACCCGTCGGCCGCCGTGAAGTGCCGGATGCGGCCGGTGGCGGGATCGAGCCGGTCGACGCCGCGCGTGGAGGCGAAGTACATCCTTCCCCATCGGTCCTCGGTCAGGGCGCGGACCGCGTTGGTGGCCAGCCCCTGCTTCCGGGTGAACGGCACGAACCGCGGCCGGGGGTCCTCGGGCCGGTCCACCCGCGCGACACCCCCTTCCCCGGAAGCGATCCAGAGCCGGCCCGCGCGGTCCAGGTGGAGGTCGTAGATGAACCCGGCCGGAGCTCCCTTGGACTTGTCGAACCATTCGAAGCGGCCGTTGCGGAAGCGTGCGAGCCCCTGGCCGTAGAAGCCGATCCAGACGTTGCCCGCCCGGTCCTCGGCGAAGGCGGTGCCCGCGGCGTAGGGGAGGCCGTCCCGGGGGCCGTAGGTCTGGACCCTGCCCGTGGCGCGGTCCCGGCGGGCCAGGGCGCTCGCCCCGAAGTTGCCGATCCAGACGTCCCCCCGGGAGTCCGCAAAGAGGCGGAAGATGTCATTGCCCCCCAGGCCGTGCCGGACGGTGAGCACCTCGGGCCGGGCCGTGGCGAGGTCCTCCATCCGGGCGACCGGCGGGAACCGCAGGAGCCCTTGGCCGGTGGGAATCCACCAGGCCCCGTCGCGGTCCCGGGACGCCATCTGGTTCCAGCCCCACCCCAGGTAGGAGATGCCCCGGGGCACGTTCACCCGGATTCCGGTGAAGCGTCCGTCGTGGAAGCGATGGAGGTAGATCCTGGCATGCCCGTCCTGCCGGGTCTGGACCCAGAGCTCCCCCGCGTGCTCGAACACCGCCGTGATCTGCTCCTGGGTGAGCCCGTCCGCGGTGCCATAGGTGACGAAGCCGTCCCGGGCGATCCGCAGCGCTCCTTGGGTGGCGGTGCCCAGCCAGGCGTTCCCCCGGGCGTCCTCGCCAATCGCCGAGATGCCCTCTCGAGGGAGACCCTGGGCCGGGGTCCAGGTCGTGAGGCGCTCGCCATCCCAGATCTCGACCCCGAGCTTCCGCCCGACCCACATGCGGCCGTCGCTCCCCTGGTAGAGATCCCCGATCTCCGTCTCCGGGCGTCCCGGAACCCGCGGCACCAGGGAGACGCCTCCGGGGGCCTGGGGCAGCGCCAGACGGTCCGCGGTCAAGACGGTGCCCCTTGCCCGGGCGCGGTCCGCCAGGGGAACCGGACGGCTCTCCACCCGGTCCGGCGGCTCCGGACGGAAGACCATCAATCCCACGATCCCGCCGATCCAGAGATTCCCCTGGGAGTCGAGCGCCAGCCGCTGGGCGACGTTCCTCTCCTCCGCATTCAGCGCAGCGAGGGGATACGCCGGTGAAACAAGGGGATAGAGCACCCAGCGGCCGCCCGGCAGCCTCCGGGCTACCCCCTTCCCCGTTCCGACCCACAGGCTCCCGTCCTCTCCCTGGATCGGGTCCCCGGGATCGCTGGGAGGATCGTCCAGACCCGCCCCCAGCGTCTCCGGCCAAGCCTGGAGGCGGCCCTCGCGCTGCTCGAAAGCGATCAGTCTCCCCTCGGTGGCAGCCCAGATCCGGTCGGAGCGGTCCTGGACCAAGCCGGTGACCGGCTTTCCCGCGGGGACGCCGGGCAACGCCACGGGAACGAACGCCGGCTGGCCCGGCGCCCGGGCCGGCACGAACCGGGCGACCCCTCCCGACGTGGCGAACCAGTACGTACCGTCCCGGGCCTCCAGCATGTCCAGGACGCGGGGATGCGGCAGCCCGTCCTCCACGCCGTAGCTGACGAACCTTTCCCCGTCGAACCGGCTGATGCCGTCCAGGAGGGTCGCGATCCAGACGTACCCTCGCGAATCCCGGAAAATCTCCGTCACCGCTTCCCCGGCCAGCCCGTCCTGGACCGTATAGACCCGGATCGGGAGCCGCTCCGCCTGGAGGGAACCGCCGAGGCCCAGGAGGCCCAGGAGGCAGGAGACCGCGAGGCGACGGACGGACGGCATGGCGATCTCAGGATAAGCTCTCTTCATGGGAGTGACGCTCGACCAGCTCTTCGAGTCCTGGGAACGGTCCGCTTCCGTCCACCAGGTGGGAGACCCGGCGGGGGAAGACGAGATCGTCGCCGTCGAGCAGGAGGTGAAGCGGCGGTTGCCGGAAGCGCTCTGGACGATCTACCGCCACGCGGACGGGGCGAGCCTCTTCTCCGGCAACCTGCGAATCTATCCTCTGCGGGACCCGCAGGGGTTCGGACTGGTCGACGCTGCAGACGTCTTCCGCCGGGAGGGATGGCAGATTCCCGACGAGGTGCTGGTCTTCGGAGACGCCGGCGCCGGCACCGTCTACGGTCTCTGGCTTCCGGGGGACGCGGCGCCCGGCGCGCCGGTCCCGGTCGTTGCGGTCGCAGAGACCTTCGAGCCCGCCTGCATGGCGGTGGTGGGAACGGACCTGATCCCCTTTCTTGTAAGCATTTCCGCCCTCTACGCCCAACTCATCGACGCCCCGGCAGCGGCCCTGGACGCGCTGGGAGTGCCCGACGATCTCCGCGATCCAGTGGAACCGGCCGCCGCCGCCCTCCGCCGCTGGGCGGACCCCGCCCTCGGCAACCCGGAGGCCGATCCATACGTGCAGGGGATGGATGCGGAGGATCTGCGGAAGCTGTTGGGGGTCACGGCGCAGATCCCTTCGTGATCCATGGAGACGGGCGGCGCGAGCCGCCCGATCGGCCTGCGGCGATCCCGCCCTGGGGGAGGGGCACCCATCTTGCACCGGGCCCACCCTTGGGGTAGAGTCCCCGCTTGTGACGACTTTCACAAAGTCCCTTGATCCCCAGATGTCGGTTCGGTATCGTCTCCCGCTGGGTGCCTGAAGGGGGGATGCGCGGCTCATGCAGATCTTTCACCGCAGTACGAATACGATCGCCAAGGTCAGCATCTTCGGGGCAGTCTTCTTCCTGGCCGCCTTTGCCTGGATCTTCTCGGCGCTCCTCCGTTCGTCGTACGCGACGCGCGAGGGGGTGATCCTCAAGCAGCCGGTCCCGTTCAGCCACGACCACCACGTGGCGGGGCTGGGGATCGACTGCCGGTATTGCCACACCTCGGTCGAGAAATCCGCGTTCGCCGGCATCCCGCCGACGGAGACCTGCATGAACTGCCACCGGCAGATCTGGACGAACGCCGACATGCTGGAGCCGGTGCGGGCGAGCTATCGGGACAACGTGCCGATCCAGTGGACACGGGTGCACGACCTGCCCGACTTCACCTATTTCAACCACTCGGTCCACGTGGCGAAGGGCATCGGATGCGTGACCTGCCACGGCGAGGTGGACCGGATGCCTCTGATGTTCCAGTCTGCGTCGCTCCAGATGGAGTGGTGCCTGGAGTGCCACAAGGACCCGAGCCGGTACGTGCGTCCCCGGGAAGAGGTGTTTAACCTCAACTGGCAGCCCCCGGCGGACCCCCAGGAAGCCAAGGCCCTGCAGGCGCGGCTGGTCAAGGAGTACAACATCCAATCCCTCATGAGCTGCTCGACGTGCCACCGCTAGGACGGCGGCCGGGGCAGGACGGGAGCGAGCGAAACCTGATGGACAGTGTGAAACCGAAGGCCAAGTGCGGCGCCGAGGCGTCCGCCCCGGCGGGCTCCGGCCGGCCGGGTGTGGCGGAGATCCGGGAGCGGCTCCGGGAGAAGAAGGGCCCGGAGTTCTGGCGGAGCCTGGACGAGCTCGCCGGGACCCCCGAGCTCGAGGAGATGCTCCACCGCGAGTTCCCCCGCTACGCCTCGGAGTGGCCGGAAGGCTTCTCCCGCCGGCGCTTCCTCCAATTGACGAGCGCATCGCTGGCGCTCGCGGGCCTCACCGGGTGCACGAGGCAGGACGTCGAGAGGATCGTCCCCTACGTCCGGCAGCCGGAGCAGATCATCCCGGGCAAGCCCCTGTTCTTCGCGACCGCTCTGACGCTGGGCGGCTACGCGACGGGCGTGCTCGCCGAAAGCCACATGGGGCGCCCCACCAAGATCGAGGGCAACCCGGACCACCCGGCGAGCCTCGGCGCCACCGATGTGTTCGCCCAGGCCGCCACCCTCACGCTCTACGACCCCGACCGCTCCCAGACGCTCCTCCGCGCGGGCCGGCCGGGGACCTGGGGCAGCTTCGTGGGCGAGGTGAGCGCGACGCTGCGCTCGCTCCAGCCCCTGGGAGGGGAAGGGCTCCGCATCCTGACTGGCACGGTGACGTCGCCGACGCTCGCGGACCAGATCCGGCGCCTGCTCACCGCCTTCCCCCGCGCCCGCTGGCACCGCTGGGAGCCCGCGGCGCCGCACCAGGCGCAGGCCGCGGCCGTCCGGGCCTTCGGCCGGCCGCTCGACGCCGTCTATGACTTTACCCAGGCCGACGTGATGCTGACGATCGGCTCGGACGTGCTCTGCCATGGCCCGGCGGGTGTGCGCTACGCCCACGACTTTGCGGCGAAGCGGCGGGTGCGTGCCAACACCATGGCGATGAACCGGCTGTACGCGGTGGAGAGCGTCCCGGCCAACAGCTCGACGGTGGCGGACCACCGGCTGCAGCTCCCGCCGGACCAGCTCGAGACCTTCACCCTGGCCCTCGCCCAGGCGCTGGGGGTGGCCGGCGGCGGCGGCGCGGCGCTGGCCGACGAGACCGCCCGCACGTGGGTCCGGGTGGTCGCGGAGGACCTCCGGGCTCACGCCGGCCGCTCCCTTGTGGTGGCCGACGAGTACCTCTCACCTGCCGCCCAGGTGCTGATCCACGGCATCAACCAGGCCCTCGGCAACGTGGGCCGCACGGTGAATTTCATCGAACCGGTCGAAGCCGACCCGGTTGACCAGCTCCAGTCCATCCGCGCGCTGGTGGCGGACATGAACGCCGGCCGGGTGGACACGCTGTTGATGCTCGACGGCGTGAACCCGGTCTACACGGCGCCGGTAGACCTCCGCTTTGCCGAGGCGCTCCAGAAGGTCCGGCTGCGCATCCACCATGGGCTCTACCAGGACGAGACCTCGGAGTACTGCCACTGGCACGTCAACGCCGCCCACGAGCTCGAGAGCTGGAGCGACGCCCGGTCCTTCGACGGCACGGTCACGATCCTGCAGCCTTTGATCGATCCGCTCTACGAGGGCAGGACGGCCCACGAGGTGTTGTCGGCCTTCTCGAACCGGCCGGACTCGACGAGCTACGACATCGTCCGGGAGTTCTGGTCCGGCCGCCTCGCCGGCCTCGCCGCCGGCTTCGACGGCCGGGCCACGGGCGAGTCGGGCGGGCTCACCACCACCCTGGGCATGGGCGGGTTTTCGGGCACGATCGGGGACGCGGGGGCCATGACCCGCGGCTCCGGCGCCGGAGCCGGGACGGGCCTCGACGCCGGGCAGAACACCGGCGGCCAGATGAGCCAGGGCGGGACGGCGGGCGCGGGAGGCCTCCTCCAGTCCGGGGTTTCGGACACCGCCTCCGACGCCGCGGGCACGACCGGCTCCGTGGCCTCCGGCGCGGGTGCCCCGGCGGCTCCGGCCGGGACCGGCGCGGCGGCGGCACCGGCGGGCTTCGAGACGGCCTGGCGGCGGGTGCTGAACGCCGGCATCGTTCCGAACACGGCGGCGCGCCGCGTCTCCGCGGCCGTGGCCGGCGGCGCGGTGCAGCAGGCGGCGGGCGAGATCGTGAGCGCGGCCCGTAACCGCGCCGAGGGGCGGGTGACGCTCCTCGTCCGGCCCGACCCGACGGTCTGGGACGGCCGTTTCGCCTGGAACCCCTGGCTCCAGGAGTGCCCCAAGCCGATCAGCAAGCTCACCTGGGACAACGCCCTGTTCCTCTCGCCGCGGACGGCCGAGCGCCTGAAGGTCGATTTCCACGAGACCGTGGCGGTCTCGGCCGGCGGCCGGGAGCTCCGGGGCGTGGCGGTCTGGGTCCTGCCCGGCATGGCGGACGACACCGCGCTCCTCACCCTGGGCTACGGCCGCCGCAAGGCCGGCAAGGGGACGGGCCAGGGCTTCGACGCCTACGCGCTGCGCGCCTCGAACGCCCTGTGGACCGTGCCCGGGGTCGAGATCCGCCCCCTGGGCGGCCAGTACACGCTCGCCTGCACGCAGAACCACCACATGATCCGCGGCGACGAGGTCAACGAGGATGCGGAGGCGAGCGACCAGGCCATGAAGCGCCACATCGTCCGCACCGGCACCCTGGAGCAGTTCCGGCAGAACCCGGAGTTCATCCGGGAGCAGAGGCACATCCCGCCGGACGACATGACCATGTACCCCAACTACAAGTACGACGGGCACGCCTGGGGCATGGCCATCGACCTCTCCGTCTGCACCGGGTGCAGCTCCTGTGTCATCGCCTGCCAGGCGGAGAACAACATCCCGGTGGTGGGCAAGGAGCAGGTGCTGGCCGGCCGCGAGATGCACTGGCTGCGGGTCGACCGCTACTTCTACGGCGACCTGGACGCGCCGCAGATCCACAACCAGCCGGTCCCCTGCATGCACTGCGAGACCGCCCCGTGCGAGGTGGTCTGCCCCGTGGCGGCCACGGTGCACAGCGACGAGGGACTGAACGACATGGTCTACAACCGGTGCGTGGGCACCCGGTACTGCTCGAACAACTGCCCCTACAAGGTGCGGCGCTTCAACTTCCTGCGCTACGCCCCCAAGGACGACCCGCTCCTCGCCATGGCCATGAATCCGGACGTGACGGTGCGTATGCGCGGCGTGATGGAGAAGTGCACCTACTGCGTACAGCGGATCGAACAGGCCAAGATCGAATCCAAGGTGGAGCGGACGCCGATCCCGGCCAACTGGCTGAAGACCGCCTGCCAGCAGGCCTGCCCGACCGGAGCGATCGTGTTCGGCGACCAGAACGACGAGAGCTGGGAAGTCACCGAATGGAAGGCCGATCCGCTCAACTACGGCCTGCTCGAGGAGATCAACACCCGCCCGCGCACGACCTATCTGGCCAAGCTGCGCAACCCGAACCCCGCGCTCGAACCCGCAGTGAAAGGATCTGAGCATGGCCACGCTTGAAGACGGCGGATTGGTCTCTCCGCCTCCGAAGCCGTACAAGCCGCCGGTGGTGGCCCCGGGGCATACCACCACGACGGTCACCGACAAGATCAGCGAGGTCGTGCTCCAGCGCACGCCGAAGTGGTGGTTCCTGGGCTTCGCGGCCTCCTTCTCGCTGCTGATGGTGTTCCTGATCTCCGTCACCTGGCTGTTCGCCAAGGGCGTGGGCATCTGGGGCATCAACTGGCCGGTGGGCTGGGGCTTCGACATCATCAACTTCGTCTGGTGGATCGGCATCGGCCACGCCGGAACGCTGATCTCGGCGATCCTCCTGCTCCTGCGCCAGGAGTGGCGCACGTCGATCAACCGCTTCGCCGAGGCGATGACGCTCTTCGCCGTGGCCTGCGCCGGCATGTACCCGATCCTCCACCTCGGGCGCCCGTGGCTCGCCTACTGGCTGATGCCCTACCCGAACACGATGAACTTGTGGCCGCAGTTCCGCAGCCCGCTGATCTGGGACGTCTTCGCGGTATCGACCTACGCCACGGTGTCGGCCCTGTTCTGGTACGTGGGCCTCATCCCCGACCTGGCGACCCTGCGCGACCGGACGCGGAGCCGCGTTTGGAAGGTCATCTACGGCTTCGGCGCCATGGGGTGGCGCGGGTCGGCGGCCCACTGGCACAACTACGAGACGGCGTACCTGCTGCTCGCCGGCCTCGCCACACCGCTCGTCATCTCGGTCCACACGGTGGTGTCCTTCGACTTCGCGATCGGCATCATCCCGGGCTGGCACGCGACGATCTTCCCGCCCTACTTCGTGGCGGGCGCGATCTACGCCGGCTTTGCCATGGTGCTGACGCTGGCGATCCCGCTCCGCTGGGCCTTCGGCCTCGAGGACTTCATCACCGCCCGCCACCTCCAGAACATGGGTAAGGTGATGCTCGCGACCGGCCTGATCGTGGTCTACGGCTACGTGATGGAAATCTTTTTCGGCTGGTACAGCGGCAACCTGTACGAGCGGTTCATGTTGGCGAACCGCGTGGTCGGCCCCTACCGGTTCCACTGGTATGCCCTGATCTTCTGCAACGCGGTCGTGCCGCAGTTCCTGTGGGTCCGCCGCGTGCGCACATCGCCGCTGTGGCTGTTCGTCATCTCGATGTTCGTCAGCGTGGGGATGTGGCTCGAGCGCTTCATCATCATCGTGACCAGCCTCCACCGCGACTTCCTCCCCGGTTCCTGGGGCATCTATCACGGGACGATCTGGGACTGGGGGACCTTCATCGGCACGATGGGCCTGTTCCTGACGCTGCTCTTCCTCTTCATCCGCTTCCTGCCGCTCATTTCGATCTTCGAGATGCGGACGATCGTTCCGGGCGGCCCGCGGGGCGGCGAGTACACGGAGGTGCCGCGGTGAAACCGAGACACGCGATCTACGGTGTGATGGCCGAGTTCCACTCCTCGGAGGAGCTGATCGAGGCCGTCCACAAGGCGCGGGAGGCGGGCTTCCGGCGCATGGACGCCTTCACCCCCTATCCGATCGAGGAGCTGTCCGAGGCGCTGGGGCACCACCGCTCGAAGCTCCCGGCGATCGTCCTGGGAGGAGGCGTCCTGGGAGCCATCGGCGGCTATGCCCTCCAGTACTGGACGCAGGTGATGGTGTACCCGATGAACATCGGCGGGCGCCCGTACCACTCCTGGCCGGCGTTCATCGTGCCGACCTTCGAGACGACGATCCTGGCCGCGGCCCTTTCAGCCGTGCTCGGCATGTTCTTCCTCAACGGATTGCCGCAACCCTACCACCCGGTCTTCAACGTGCCGCGCTTCGCGCTGGCGTCGCGCGACCGCTACTTCCTGGTGATCGAATCGCGGGACCCCAAGTTCGACCGCGACGCTGTCCACCGTCTCCTGACCGGACTGAACCCGACGGAGGTGGCCGACGTTGAGCACTGAGAATCTTCACCGTGCGGGGATGGCCCTGGCCTGCCTGGTCCTCCTGGCGTCCGCCGGCTGCCGGCAGAACATGCACAACCAGAACAAGGTCGAGCCGCTCGAGCCGAGCGCCCTGTTCGAGGACGGCCAGGGCTCGCGGCCGCTGCCCGCCAACACCGTGCCGCGGGGCGACCTGCGCGAGGGCCCGGCCTACACCGGGCTCGGCGCGAATCAGCAGCCGCTCGCGGAGATCCCCTTCCCGGTGACCCGCGAGGTGCTGCTGCGCGGCCAGGAGCGCTACAACATCTTCTGCTCCCCGTGCCACGACCGCGCGGGCAACGGGACGGGAATGATCGTGCGCCGCGGCTACAAGCAGCCCACGTCGTTCCACGATCCGCGGCTGCGGAGCGCCCAGGTGGGCTACTTCTTCAACGTGATGACCGAAGGCTTCGGCGTGATGCCGAGCTACGCCCCGCAGGTGCCGGTGGTGGACCGCTGGGCGATCGCGGCCTACATCCGGGCCCTCCAGTACAGCCAAAACGCCCGCCTGGCCGATTTGCGGCCGGCCGGCGTGACCGCCGAGCGCCTGCGGCAGATCGAGACGGAGCTCGCAGAGGAGCAGCCGGCCGGGCCCGGCAAGGAATCCCACGGCTCGCCGTCCACCGCCCAGGGGGTGGCCCGCCCCGGACCTCGCGGCAGCTACGACCAGCGTCCGGACCCGAGTGAGGTGCCAGAACAGTGAACAGAGAGAACTTGAGCCGCGCGGACGCCGCCGCGGCGTTTGCGGCCCCGGCCGCGGTGGACCGCATCCAGCGGCTCGGCCTGATCGTGGGTGTGATCGGCGCCGTCCTC
>DASQEB010000581.1:0-2473 GCA_035633875.1 Thermoanaerobaculia bacterium | reverse complement strand
GAAACGAGCTGGGTGGCGAGCAGCGAGTGGCCGCCGAGGTCGGTGAAGAAGTCGTGGTGGATGCTCACACGCTCGAGCCCCAGGACGCCCGCCCAGACCTCGGCCAGGACCTCCTCGACCGGCGTGCGGGGCGCCACGTGGCCTTGCGTGAGATCCGGCAGGCCTCCCTCGGGAGGTGGCAGCGCGGCCAGGTCCACCTTGCCGTTGGGTGTCAGGGGCAGCGCGTCGAGCCGCACGAAGGCCGAGGGCACGACCGGCTCGGGCAGGTAGGGCTCCAGATGGCGGCGCAGCTCGGGGGCAAGCCGCTCGGCGAACAGACCCTGGAGCGGGTCGTTGGCAAAGCGGCTCCAAGCGCGCGGGTCGGCCTCGCCGCCCGAGGCTGGCAGCGGCGCCGCGCCGAATAGCACGTCGAAGTCGCCGCTCCCGTCCGCCGGCTCCGACCAGCGGAGGGAGACTTCGTAGCCCAGCTCCTCGCCCAGGCTCCACAGGTCCTCGGGGTCCACCCCTCCGGGGGTGATGCGGGCGTTGGGCACCCGGGCCAGGGCCAGCGCCTCGGGCCTCTCCTGGAGGAGGCGCCGGATGTCCTGACCGCGCCAGTCCAGCCAGGCGGGGACCTCGGCCGCCGGCTCGTCCGTTCCCACCCGCAGCACCACGTCGTAACGGAACCTCGTCAGCTCGTTGGCGTGGCGTCCCCGCTTGAGCATCACCCGGGCAGAGCCGAGGGTCGGGAACCGATGCCGGAGGGAGGGAAAGAGCGCGGGGTGCAGGATCAGCTCCTTTTCCTGGATGGGCAGCTCCAGGGAGGCATGGAAGGCCGGCAGCAGCGGCAGGCTGCGGACGTCGCCCAGGAAGATCGAGCCGCCCGGGGCTACCACCCGCGCCGCCTCGCCGAGGACGCGCAGCAGGTACTCCAGGCTGGGGACGTACTGGACGACGGAGTTGAGGATCACGAGGTCGAAGGCCCCGTCTTCGAGCCCCGTGAAGTCGTCGGCCGGCCGTTCCAGCAGCGAGACCTGGGACAGCCCACGCCGCGCGGCCTCCCGGCCCAGCGTCGCGAGCACCGGACCCGAGAAGTCGGTTCCCACGTAGCGCTCGCGGCCCGGAGCGATCCGCAGCAGCAGCAGGCCCGTGCCGCAGCCGATCTCCAGGACTCGGAAGGGCCGCAAGGAAAGGATGCGCTCGACGCTGCGCTCCACCCACTCGTTCATCTCCTCGGCCGGGATGGGCAGGCCCGTGTAGCTGCTGTTCCAGCCCACGGTGTCGAAGTCCACGTTGCCCTCGGAGCGCCGGTGGAGCTCGCGGTAGACCTCCTGCCAGCGCGCCACCTGCTCGGCCTGGCGGTGTTCGCGGCGGTCCTGTCCGTCCTCGCCCTCGTCCTCGACCACGTAGGCCACCAGGCGCTGGTCGCCGGGGCGGTCCTCGCGCACGGTGACCACGGCCTGGCGCACCGCGGGATGGCGGAGGAGCAGCTCCTCGATCTCGCCGGGCTCCAACCGGAAACCGCGCAGCTTGATCTGGCGGTCCAGGCGGCCGGCGATCTCCAGGCGACCGTCCGCCCGCCAGCGCACGCGGTCGCCGGTGCGGTAGAGGCGCTCTCCGGGTCTCTCTCCGAAGGGATCGGGCACGAACCGCTCCGCCGTCTGCTCCGGGCGGCCGAGATAGCCGCGGGCGAGCCCCGCGCCGCCGAGGTGGAGCTCCCCTTCCACCCCGGCCGGCAGCGGCTGGCCGGCACGGTCGAGCACGTAGGCGCGGGTGTTGGCGACCGGGCAGCCGATGGGCACGAGATGCCCCTCCGCCGCGTCACAGGTGTGGAAGGTCGCGTCGATGGTGGCTTCCGTGGGGCCGTAGAGGTTGTGGAGCCCGGCATCCAGCAGGGAGCGCCAGCGCCGGACGAGCCCGGGCGGCAGCGGCTCGCCGCCGCAGAAGACGTTGCGCAGCGAGGAGCAGGCGGCGAGGCCCGGCTCCTCCAGGAGAGCGGCGAGCAGCGAGGGCACGAGTTGCAGCACCGTGATCCGCTGCGCCACTATCTCGCGCGCCAGGTAGGCGGGGTCGCGGTGGCCCCCCGGACGCGCCATCACCAGCCGGGCACCCGCCAGGAGCGGGACCCAGAACTCCCACACCGAGGCGTCGAAGGAGATCGGCGTGCGCTGCAGCACGCGGTCCTCGGGCCCGAGCGGGAAGGCGGCGAGCATCCCCAGCATGTGGTTGCTCGCGCCGCGGTGGGGGATCATCACCCCCTTGGGCCGGCCCGTGGAGCCCGAGGTGTAGAGCACGTAGCAAAGATTGTCCGGGGTCGCGGTGTTCCGCGGCGCAATCCGGTCCCGCCTGCCTTCTTCGTCCAGGCAGAGGACCGGGACGCTCGCATCCGGCAGCCGCTCCGCCAGCCCGTGGGTCGTGAGCAGCCGGCGCGCGCCGGAGTCCCGGATCATGAAGGCGAGCCGGTCCGGCGGGTAGTCCGGATCGAGCGGCAGGT
>DASQEB010000580.1:0-7699 GCA_035633875.1 Thermoanaerobaculia bacterium | reverse complement strand
TGTCGTCGTCGACCTTGTGAGAGACCTCGCCCCACAGCTCTTTCCGGACAAACCTCTGATTGGAGGCATCCGAATCGATCCACCGGAAGAAATCCTCGCCAATAAACTTTGTGCGCTGCTGACCCGTGCCGGGATCTGGTGGATGTCTGGGCTCTCGAACAGAACGGCTACTCCGTCGAGAATGCCCTGGCGCAGGCGTCTCGAAAAGATGCCGGCATGACTCCGGGGCAATTGGCCTGGGTCCTCTCCCAAGTCGAGATCGGGGCTGACGCTCAGCCTCCTGGAGGGCTTTCCGCCACCGAGCTTCGCGACTACTTGCATGATCTTCGGGATCGACTCGCGAGCCGGGCCTACCCGGAGCCCTGAGCCCGGAGCCAGTCGCGCCCCCTCGAATAGAAACCCGGTCCCCGCGGTTATAGTCCCTGAATGCCGAACCGAACCCCTTCCGGAGGGACACGGCCATGTGGCGAGCCTTGAAGACGACCCTTACCGCGCTCCTCTGCGCTCTTCTCTTTTCGCCCCTGGCGGTGGACGCGGCGCAGCAGAAAAAGAAGAAGCCGCCGCGCAAGAAGCCGGGGAGCGAGCAGCAGCAGAACCAGCAGCAGCCCGCCCAGGGCGAGGCGCAGAAGCCGGCCGAGCCGGCGCCGCCGCCGTCCCAGGTGTTCGAGGCGGACCGCAGGCTCTGGGAGTACAAGACCTCCGAGGCCCGGAGCGCCCTCCAGCCGGTGGCGGGCCAGGCGGACGGCAACGGCTACGTGGCCATGGCCCTGGGCCGGGTCCTGGAGCAGGAGAAAAAGTACGGCGAGGCCGAGTCCCAGCTCCGCAAAGCGACCGATCTCGCATCGTCCGATCCCGCTCCCTGGGTCTACCTCGGGGAGGTCTACCTCCGGCAGAAGAAGAACGGCGACGCGGACGCGGCCTTCCGCAGGGCGGTGGACTGTGGGAGCACGAAGTCCGGAGGGGATGCGTCCTACTACCGTGGCGTCGCCCAGCAGCGGCTGCGCCAGTACGACCAGGCGATCTCCACTCTCTCCGGAGCGCAGAGCCCCGAGCCGGGCCTCGTGGCCTACCAGATCGGCGTGACCCGCTCGTTCCAGGAAAACTGGCCGGCGGCCCTGGAGCAGCTCAACCGGGCAGTCGAGGAAAACCCGCGGATCGCCCTCGCCTACTACTACCGCGGCCTCGTCCAGGAGAAGCTCGGACGCAAGGACCTCCTGGTGAACGACATGGAGACGTTCCTCAAGCTGGCCCCGCAGGCGCCCGAGGCCGAGCTCGCCAAGGCCGTCCTGCGCGCGGTCAAGCGCTAGAACACGTTCCCGAAGCCGAGATAGAGCTTGTAGCTGTCGTCCCCCTCGCGGCGGTCGAGGGGGAAGGCCGCGTCGAAGCGGAGGAGCCCCAGAGGGGTGCGGGCCCGCAGGCCGAGCCCCAGGGATTTGGCGAGATCCGAGCCGAAATCGTCCGGATCCGCCCAGACTTGGCCCGCGTCGAAGAAGCCGACCGCCGTGAGGTCCAGGAACGGCAGGGGAAAGCGGATCTCCTCGTTCAGGACGAAGAGGGCCTCTCCTCCCACGGGATCGCCGAAGACATCGGTCGGGCCGAGGCTTTCCGGCTCGTACCCCCGGACCGAGAACGCGCCACCGGTCCGGAAGCGTTCCAGGGAGACCAGCTCCTGACCGCTGAAGGGTTTGGCGAGCCCGGCCCGCACCGACTGCGCCCAGGTCAGAGACCGGCCCGCCACCGGCACCCTCCGGAAGAGGTGGAGCTGCCCGAAGAAGCGGGCGTACTCGAAGTCGCTGCCGACGAAAGCGCCGCTTCCTGAAAGATCCAGGCTCGCGAAGCGGCCGCCCGTGGGATCGACCCGGTCGTTGCGGCGGTCGTAGAGGAACTGGGTCCCGATATAGGGAAGAGCGAGCTCGAAATCGATCGGGAAGAACGGGTTCGGATCCTCCTCGAAGAGATGCGTCAGACGGTAGCGCGCGTAGATGCGCCCGGTGGAACGCCGGCTGAAAGGACGGGCGAGCTGCAGGGCGTACTCCCGGATGTCCTCGAGGAATACGACATTCTCGTCTTCGCGCCGGCTGCGGCGCCCCAGGGCATACGCTTCCAGGGACATCGGCGTGCCGAGGAGCCTCCCGGTCTGCAGGAGGAGCCGCCCGCTCTGGTCGTCCTGTTCGTACAGACCGCGCACCCCGAGGGTCATGGCCCGGCCGAGGAAGTTCTGGTCCACGACGTCCACCACGGCCGAGGTCCCCACGCCGCTCTCGAACTGCACGCCGTACCCGACGCGGAACCGGGGCCTCTCGGCGAGGGAGAAGGAGACGCGGGCCTCGCCGTCCCCGGTCTTCTCCACGTCCGCGGTCACCCGGGAGAAGATCCCCAGCTCGAAGAGCCGACCCCGGGCCTCGTCCAGCTCCGCAGGATTCAGGGGCTTCCCCGTCTCGAGGCCCGTGATCCGCTCGAGCTGGCGGGGCCTGCTCCAGCGCTCCCCCTCGAAATCGATCCCCGCGAGCAACGAGCGCCGGCCCGGCGTCACCTCGTACGCGACGTCGACCGCGCCCGTGGCCCCGGCCGCCGGAGACTGGGAGAAGCGCACCTCGGCGTCGCTGTAGCCCCGGGCCTCCAGATCCGCTTCCAGGCGGCGGGCCCCCTCGACGAGGAGGTCCAGCCGGGCCGGATCGCCCGGCTGCACCGGCAGCAGCCCCTGGAGGCGGGCCGTCTCGGCGGGATCGGCCCCCGCGATCTCGACGGACGCCACGGTTTGCCGTTCTCCGAGATCGACCCGCAGGGTGAGCCGGCGGCCACGATCTCCGATGGAGCGTCCGGTGACCCGCGCCTCCGGCCAGCCCAGGGTCCGGAGCACCCCGGCAAACCGGCGATCCGCCGAGGGCTCTCCGGCGGCCAGCTCGGCCCGGGAGAGCACCCCCGGGAAACGGCTGACGACGACCTGGAGCTCCTGGGGCGACAGCCCGGGAACGGCAATTTCCTCCAAACGCAGCCGGGGGCCGGCCTGGGAACGGATCGTCACCGTCCGCGGGCTGTCCTGGTCCTCGGGCCGCTCGCGTTGAGCCTCGATCGCGACCTCCGGCTCCAGGTGACCCAGGGAGCGGAAGGCGCGGACCGTCTCCTCTTCCATCTCCGCGAGCGAGGCCGGCTCGGCGAAGTCGGTGCGGTAGAGGGCCGTGATCTGCCGGCGGCTGCCCCGGGGCGGCC
The DNA here is from genome assembly GCA_035633875.1 of Thermoanaerobaculia bacterium. Classification (GTDB taxonomy): domain Bacteria; phylum Acidobacteriota; class Thermoanaerobaculia; order Multivoradales; family UBA5704; genus DATARR01. The sequence continues at coordinate 4,489 of DASQEB010000580.1, read as the reverse complement.
GATTTCCTTCGAACACGAACTCGGCCCGCGGCCCCGGCTCCACCTTGACGATGAGGTCTTGCCGGTCCGGCCGGCCCTCCACGGGGCGAAGCTCCGCCGAGACCCGCGGGCTCGGGTAGCGCCGCCGCCGGAGAGCGTCCATGACGTCCACCTCGGCTTCGAAGGCGGCTCCCGAGCCCAGCACATCCCCACGGCTCACGCCCACGGAGAAGCGGAGCACTCCCGGCAGGATGCCGGGGATGCGCGGCGCCTCGATCCGGAGCCGCCGCAGGCGCGGGCCGTCCTCCCGCTCCACCCGGCTGCCTCCGAATTCCAGGACCTGCTGGAGGCTGCCGCCATCCCCTTCCCCCTCCCTGCCCTCTTCCTCGGCCGAGGTGAACCCCTGGACGCTCAGGTTCGGCAAACCCTGGAAGTTGTGAAGATCCAGCACATAGACCTGCGGCCCGGCGTTGCGCAGATCGACAGAGAGAGCGAAGGAGACGTTCCGGTTGAGGTCCCTGCCGACCGTCAGCCGGGCGCTCGGGTCGGCGACCCCATACACCAGCACCGGCTGGATGGTCAGACCGGTGAGCCCCAGGGAGCTTCCGAGCTGGGACAGGATACGGGCGCCGTAGTAGCCCTGGAGCCCCGCTTCGAACGTGGTGCGGAGGTCGGTCTGCTCCTCTTCGGCCAGCCCCTCTCTTCTCCTCCTCTCCTCGGCCTCCGTCAGGATGTCCAGAGGCCGGCCCCGCAGCCGGGTGATCGTGGGGTCCTGGAGCGAGCTCGTCGTCGAGAATTCCAGCCGGGGATCGTTCAAGGGATCGCCGGTGAAGACGACCGCGCCGCGATCGATCCTCACCGTCTGCCCATAGGCATACAGAAGCCCGCCGGGGTCCACGTTGATCCGCCCGCGGATGACCGGGTTCTCCACCGTGCCCTCCACCCGGAGATCCTGCCAGGAGGCCCGCAGGTCGGCCACGTTGTTGCGGATCAGGACGCCGCTGCCGGTCCGGACTCTCAAGTCCAGGTCCACCGTGTCCAGGAACGTCTCCTCCGTGCCGGGCGTGTCGTCCGGCTGGAGGAGGATCTCCAGGACCTCGCGGTCCAGGTTCAGGTCGCGGTTGAGGACGCCCCGCTCCACATTGACCGTGCCGGAGAGCCGCGGCCTCCCCTCGGCCGGCATGCGGAAGGCGAGGTCTCCGGAGAGGAGCGTCGCGAGCCCATAGTCGAGGACGTACGGCACGTCGCCGAGCGCGGCGGCTACGTTCAGCTCACCACCCAGGGCTCCCCCTCCGGACAGCCGGACCGAGCCGCCGTTGAGCCGGGCCTCCCCCTTCCGGATCGTCCAGCGTCCGTCCGCCAGCGCGACCGCGACGTCGGGGGACCGGATCTCGGTCGCGTAGGGCACGGGCCAGACGAACGACGCCCCCGGACCGGCAAGGCTGACGCTCCCCGCGAGCCGGTCCGGCGGACCGGACGCGGACGCGTCGAAGGAGAGGGAGCCGGAGGCCTCGCCACCCTCCAGGAAGGGATTGAGCAGGGACGCCTCGATCGTCCCGCTCCCCTCGGCCGAGAGGCGGGTGACCACGGAGGCCGGAGGGTCCGCGAACGGGTTCCACGACCGGTCGAGGTCCGCCGTGGCCCGGACGTCCACCCCCGCCCCCGGGAGCCCGGCGCCCTCCACGTTCAGGTGGACCGGCGGAATCGTCAGGCGGCCGTCCGCCAGCCGGACGATGAGGGTCTCCGCCGCCGTCAGCCGCGCATCCGGAGACTCCGCCGTGAGGCCGGTGATCCGGATCTCGCCGCGCCCGGCCGCCGGGGCCGCGGGGTCGAGCGTCAGGTCCGCCCGCACCCCCGCCCGGACCTTCTCCGGACGCTCTTCGAGGCCCAGCGCTGCCAGGAGCTTCTCCGAATCCAGCTCCGGAGCATCCAGGGCCACGGTCACCGGTCCCTCCGCGGGCTCGAACGGCAGGGATTTCACCAGCTCGGCCGTCTGGGGGATGCCCCGGAGGGAGCCGAGGGGGACCCTGGCGCGGAGGTCCACCGGGCCGGTCGCCGTCTCGACCTGGGGGGCCGTGACCTCCACGACTCCCCCGCGCAGGCTGGCGAAGAGCTCCACGGCGGGGATGGCTTCGATCGGCCGCGCCAGCTTCAGGTTCAAATCGGCTTCGGAAAGCAGGGGCTCGACCGTAAAGCGCCCGGAGGCCTCGAACGTCCTCCCCTCCGGCAACGCTCCCGAGAGGAGATTGATCCGGACCTCGCGCTCGTCGCCATCCCCCTCGAGACGCAGATCCGTGATCTCCGTCTCCGCCTGGGGAAGGACGACCCGGCCGGCCTCGGCGGTGAGGGACGACAGGCGCCGGGAATCCTCGGCGATCTCCCCCTCGGCCGTGGCCCGCACCCGATCCACCTCCGCCGTGCCGGGGATGGCGAGACCGGCGCCGTCCAGGGCGAGCCGTCCGGAGTACGAGAACGGCTCGATGCGGAGAGCCCCGTCCGCGTCCACCCGGGCCGTCTCCACCACCGCCGTCCCGGGCGCTTCGACTCCGGAAACATCGAGCGTCGCCTTGCCGGTGTACGAGAGAGGCTCGAAGCCGAAAAGGCCGTCCGCCGCCAGACCGAACCGCTCGACCCGGACCGTGTCCGACGCGTTGGGGGATGTGAAGAGGCCGGCGCCCGCGACGTTGGCCGTCCCCCGGTAGGTGAGGCGGTCGAGGGAGAGGACTCCGTCCCCGGTGATCCGGGCGGAATCGAGCCCCTGAAGCTGGGGAGGGAGGGACGCTCCCGTCAAGTCCGCCGCCAACCGCGTCCGGTACGCCTTGCGCGTCCCGTTCAGATCGACCGTGCCGGAGACGGTCCCCGCGAGCCCTCCGGTCCAGGCGGCAAAGAGGTCCAGAGGCAGGGATTGCATCTCCACCCGGGCCGAGCCGTCCAGGGTCTGGGGACGCCCCTCGGCCCGAAGCCGGACGCGGGAGCCGTCCCCCGGGAGCCACTCGGCGGCAAGATCGGCCTTCGGAGACTCCAGACGCCCCGAGGCGCGGACATCCGCCGTCAGTGATCCCAGGACCGGGACTCCTTCGGGTATCGAAGGCACCAGCCGCGGCCACAGCGAGCGGACCTCCGCCAGCGCGGCCCGGACGTCCGGAAGCCGGACCTCCGCCCGCGCCTCCTCGGCCAGGGCGGACGGCAGTTCCTGCCAGCTCGCTGCGAGGATCGTCCCCGCCAGCGACCGGCGGCCGGGAGATCCCGGCAGGAGCTCCCCCTCCGCCACGAGGCGGATTCCGCTCTCACTTCCGGGGGTGACGCGGACGGCCGCCCGGGCGAGCCGCCGCGCTCCCCGTCTCCACGTCAGATCCCCCTGCCCGTCCACCCTCTCGAATCCGGGGCCGAGGGTCGCCTTCACCCGGGCGTCCGCGACCGTCCCGGCGAGGGAGAGATCCCCGTAGAGCTTTTCGTCCAGATACGGTCGCGCCACCTCGGCCGGGATGGCCTCCGCCGCGAGGTCCACCCGGCCCGCCGCCTCGGGGAGCCGAAGATCGCCCTTGGCTTTCACCCGCCCGCCCCGAGGCACCCCCGCCAGGATCGCCCACGGCTCGGCCTCCCCCTCGTACGTCACCGCGATCGGAGCCCCCTCCTCCAGCCCCGCCGATCCCGACGCCGCGAGGCGCAGCCCCTCTCCGGTGACCTGGACACCTTCGAACCGCAGGGGCTCGCCGTCCCTGTACGCCACCCGCCCCTGGACCGCCAGATCCTGCTGCCCGATCCCGGGCCTCTCCAACTGGAGAACCCCCTGCTCGACCGTCACGCTCCACATCCCGTCCCAGAAGGAGCCCGCCGCCTCGACGGCTTCCGCCGTCCAGGCGGTCACCCAGTCGGCCATGGGCTTCTCCAGCGGAGGCCCGATCACGGTGCCCCGCCGGACCCTGAGATCGAGGATGTCGAGCCCGCTCCCCTGTGTTTCCGGCTGCTCCGGAATCTGCGGGAACGGCGCCGTGAGGTCCACCCGGACCCCCTCGGCAACCACTTTCCGCAGCACGATCGGTGTCCGCCGCAACGACCCCAGGTCTGCCACCACCTCCACCCGCTCCGCCTCCGCCACCGGCCGCGCCCCCGGCGCTCCGATCCGCACGCCTTCGAGCGTCACGCCGCTCCCGAGCCAGTTCGGCGTGAAGTCCTCGACCGTCAGCGCCAGCCCGTACTCTTCACCGAGATACCCCGCCACCCGCGCGAGGATCGCCTGCCGCACCCGCTCCGTCCGAAGGCCCAGGACGATCGCCAGGATCAGGAGGAGTGGCAGGACGACGAGCCCAAGAAGCGTCAGGAGCGCGATCCGCCGGAGGCGCCGTCGGCGGGGTGGCGGGGCGGGGGGCGGAACCGTCACACCGCCATCTTAGCCGTTCTGAGTCCGGCCACACCGTCCGGTATCACGCGTAGAGACGCCCCAGTCGGTCATCGAAGACGCCACGGAGGCCTCCACTGGCGGGGCGTCTCCGGAGGGCAACACCGCCCC
>DASQEB010000579.1:0-11319 GCA_035633875.1 Thermoanaerobaculia bacterium | reverse complement strand
GCCGCCGCGAGGCCGTTCGGACCGGCTCCGAGGACGATCGTATCGAAGCCCATCAGACCGCCCTCTGGGACAGCATCGTCTGGGCACAGAGAGCGCCGGGCGCGCCCATGATGCCGCCGCCGGGGTGGGTCCCCGACGCGCACATCCAGAGATTGCGCACCGGCGTCTTGTAGCGGCTCCAGCCGGCCATGGGGCGCAGGAAGGCGAGCTGCTCCAGCGACAGCTCGCCGTGGAAGATGTTGCCCTCGGTCAAGCCGTAGATCTGCTCCAGGTCCCAGGGGGTGAGCACCTGGCGGTGCAGGATCAGGTTTTTCAGGTTCGGCATGTACTCCGAGAGCGTATCGATCACCGCGTCGCCGAAGGCCTCGCGCTGGTTCGGCCAGTCCGCGGCCCCTTCCTTGAGATGATAGGGCGCGTACTGGACGAAGATCGACATCACGTGCTTGCCCGGCGGGGCCAGCGTCGGATCGGTCATCGACGGGATGAGAACGTCCATGAACGGCCGGCGGGAGAAGGCGCCGTACTTGGCCTCGTCGTAGGCGCGCTCCAGATAATCGATCGACGGCGCGATCGTGATGCCGCCCTGGAGGTGGGGGCCATAGCCGGGCAGCGCGGCGAGCTCCGGCAGCGCGTCGAGCGCCAGGTTCACCTTGCCCGAGGAGCCGCGCATCTTGAACCGCTTGACCTGCTGCGCGATCTCCGGGTCGAGATGCTCCTCGCCCACGAGCCGGAGGAACGTGCGGTGCGGATCGAGCCCGGAAATGACGGCTTTGGCGCGGATCTCGTCGCCGTTGTCGAGCACGACGCCCACGGCAGTCGGAGAAGCACTGTTCTGCAGCAGCAGGCGGGCAACCGGCGCCTCGGTCCGGATCTCGACCCCCAGCGCGCGCGCCGAATTGGCGATGGCAGCCGCAATGGCGCCCGTGCCCCCCTTGGGCAACCCCCAGGCCCGGAACGAGCCGTCGATCTCGCCCATGTAGTGATGGAGGAGCACATAGGCGGTGCCGGGCGAGCGCACGCCGAGAAACGTTCCGATGATGCCGGAGATCGCCATCGGCGCGATGAGCTGCTCGCACTCGAACCTCTCGCAGAGGAAGTCCACCGCGCTCATCGTCATCATCTTGACGTTGGCGAAAAGCCACTCATCCCCCTGCCCGCGGATCTGCTTACCGAGGCGCGCCAGCCGCATCAGCTCCCGCGGATCGCGCGACAACGGATCGGGGGCCGGCTGATCGATCAACGGCTTGATCAGGCGGCCGAGTTCGGCCATCTCGGCCCCGAAGCGCTTGTAGACCTCCGCGTCCCGCGGCGAAAACTGAGCGATCGAGCGGCGCGTCCGTTCCGGATCGGAATCGCGCACCAGGCACCGCCCGTCCGGGAACGGGGTGACGGTCGCCTCCAGCGGCAGGATCTCGTAGCCGTGGCGCGGCAGGTCCAGGTCGCGGATGATCCACGGCCGCAGGAGCGAGACCACGTAGGAGCAGGCGGTGAACTTGAACCCGGGGTAGATCTCCTCGGTCGTGGTCGCGCCGCCGACCTGATGCCGCCGCTCGAGGACCAGGACCTTGCGTCCCGCCTTCGCAAGATAGGCCGCGCACACCAGACCGTTGTGCCCGGCGCCGACGACGATGGCATCGGAAGGTTTTCCGGTCACGGCTTGCGCTTCCTCTCCGGGTCGAAAAAGGGGGTCGGCGCCACGGTCGCGGTGACCTTGCGCCGCTCGTATTCCACGGTGTGCTCGATCTGGAGCTTCGTTCCCTTGGCCTCGAAGCCGCGGCGCACCGAGGCGATCGCCAGATATTTCTTGAGGAGCGGCGACCAGGTGTGGCTGGTCGCCTGTCCCACCTGGCGGCCCTCCGCGTCGTAGACCGGAAGCGCATCGCGCCGCGCCGTGGCCGGCAGACTCGGCGGCAGATTGAAGCTGGCGTAGAGCGCTTCGAGCTCCTCCCAGCTCACCTCCAGGCCGACGAGCTGCCAGATCGAGCCGCGTTTCATCTCAGCGGCGATGGCGTCGCGGCCGATGAAGTTGCCGCGCTCGAGATCGACCATCCAGCCGAACCCGAGCTCCAGCGGCGTGGACTTGCGCGAATCGAGGATCACCTTGTGCGAGCTGAAGTAATCGACGCCGAGCAGGATGAAGCCGGCTTCGATGCGGACCATGTCGAGCGCGTCGAGCCCCGCGGGCTCGATGCCGTGCCTCTCTCCGGCGGCCATCAGGGCATCCCAGGTCGCCAGGGCCTGCCCGCGCTCGACCCAGATCTCGTAGCCCAGGTCGCCGGTGTAGCCAGTGCGGCTGATCCAGACCGGGACACCTGAGACCGCCGCCCGCGTGACGCCGAAGAACTTGAGCTTGTCGACATCCGCGTCGCTCGCGTCGCGCAGGATGGCACGCGAGGTGGGCCCCTGGAGCGCCAGAGCCGCCAGACGCGCGCTCGAGTCCTCGATCGTCACGTCGAGGCCGCGGCTCAACGCGTGCAGCCAGTGCAGGGTCGGGTCGGCCGCGGTGACGCGGTAATGGCTCTCGTCCAGCCGGGAGACGGTGCCGTCGTCGATCACCTTGCCGTCGTCGTCGCACCAGCAGGTGTAGCCGACCCGGCCCACCTTGAGCTTGGACACGTCGCGCACCATCATCCGACCGAGGAGGGCCGCGGCGTCCGGACCATGGACCTCGTACTTGTACAGCGGCGTGACGTCGAGCAGACCGGCCGACTCGCGGAAGGCGAAGTATTCGCGCTCGTGCGTCGTGTCGTAGCTGGAGACGGCGCAGTAGCCCGCCCAGTCCTTCCAGCGATAGCTGGTGCACAGCGGCAGCGTGCGCTCGTGGAATGGCGAGGGGATCGGCATCGGCGTCGGTCTCGAGTGTGCCCCGCCGGGGCCGGGGGAGTGTACCATGGACCTCATCCCCTGTCCCCTCTCCCATCGCCCTCCCCCGACCGGGAGAGGGGGAACGATTCCGAGTCGGCCTTCTCAAAACGAAGCATCCACTCCTCCAGCGAGATCCGATCTCGGCAAAGCCGCCCGCATGGGTCCCCCCTCTCCCGGGGAAGGGAGGGCGATGGGAAAGGGGGACAGGGGGTGAGGTGGGGTGGGGGCGTCTGTGGGGCCAGCCCGGCTGAGGTACAATTTCAATCCGCCATGAGACCCCGCACCGCCTTCGGCCAGCGCACCCTTTCCGGCGAATACTTCACCTCCGAGGAGATCTTCCGCGCCGAGCGCGAGCGGATCTTCCGCCGCTCCTGGCTCCTCGCCGGCCACGTTTCGCAGCTCGCCTTGCCCGGCAGCTTCTTCCTGTTCGAGCTCGACCGGGAGAGCGTCGTGGTCCTGCGCGACGCCGAGGGCACCGTCCGCGCCTTCCACAACCTCTGCCGTCACCGCGGCAGCCGCCTCTGCCTCGCCCCGCACGGCGAGCTCGGGCACACCTTGCAGTGCCCCTACCATGCCTGGACCTACGGGCTCGACGGAGCCCTGCGCGCCGCACCCAACATGGCCGAGGTCGCCGGCTTCGACCCGCAGGACCATTCGCTCAAGCCGGTCGCTCTCGCCGACTGGCAAGGCTTTCTGTTCCTGAACTTGGCGTCGGATCCGGTCCCCTTCGCCGCGGCCCTGCCGGGTCTCCAGGGCAAATTCGGCCCCTGGCGCCTCCCCGAGCTCCGGCCGGTCCATCAGATCGTCTATGAGGTCGAGGCCAACTGGAAGCTTTTTTTCCACAACTATAGCGAGTGCTATCACTGTCCGAAGGTCCATCCGCACCTCAACAAGCTCACGCCCTACCGCAACACCGACAACGATCTCGACGAAGGGCCGGTCCTGGGCGGGCCGATGTGGATGAGCAACCCCGAGGGGAGCATGACGAGCCACGGCGGGCGTTGCGCCGTCCCCTTCGCCGGGCTCTCGCCGGAGGAGCGCGGGCGGGTCTACTACTACACCGTCTTTCCGAGCGCCTTCCTGTCGCTCCTCCCCGACTACGTGCTGGTCCATCGCCTGCTGTCGCTCGGCATCGACCGGACCCGCATCCTCTGCGACTGGTACTTCCATCCCGACGCCATCGCCGCGCCGGGCTTCGATCCCCAGCCCGCCATCGACTTCTGGGACCTGACCAACCGCCAGGACTGGGAGCTGTGCGCCAACGCGCACAAGGGGGTCTCCTCGAACGCCTGGGAGCCCGGTCCCTATTCGGAGCTCGAGAGCCAGCTCGCCGCCTTCGACCGGCAGTATCTCAGCGCCCTGGCGCCGGACGCGCCGGCGCAGGCGGTCCGCCGGCGGGCGTGAGCTCGTCCCGTCGCCGCTCCCTTCGCCCGTCGGTCGACGATGCCGCGTACCGGGAGCGGAGCCGAATGAACGAGCCCCTGGTTTTTTCCGATCTCGCCCTGGCGCGCCGCCTTGAGAGGGCGGAGGGCCAGAACAGTGCCAGATTCAGTTGCGATCTCGCCATGATGTGCGCCCATCCGGGGAGCGCCTCGCAGCGCAACGCGGAGCGGCATGGCTTCCGGATCGCCTATACGCGCACCAAGTGGCAACTGGGATAAGGGGACTGCGGGAGATCCGCCCAGCCCTGCGTCTGTCAGGAATCCTCCGCTTCGGCGGGTAAATTCTTCAGCCCTGTTTGAAATTCTGTCCAGACGTTGGACAGTTTCGACGGTGGTCTCCCGGAGGGGCAAGGCTCTCAGGCAAGGGTGTCTTTCTGCATTTATTATATCGCTAATATAGTGGCATTTTTCTTGCTGGGGAAGGCGGGGCTGGCCCGCCATTGGGGGCGGCCCCAGAGCAGGAAAGGAGCCTTGCATGAGCTTGCGTCGAGTCCTCGTCGTGTGGGGGAGTCTCCTCGTGCTGACGATCACGCTCGGAGCGGGGGCGGCGTTCGCGACACACCGCTGGGATTGCTGGGCGTACGGCGATTACCTCATCAACTGGTACAACGGCGCCTCAGGGACCTATCACTACATCTTCGAAGAAGAGGCCAGAACCGACGCGGACTCCTGGCACAACTACACGGATATCGAGCTCGTCCCCATCAACTCACCGAGCCAGTACGACTCCATCAACGCCTTCAACGGCTATTACGGCTTCAACGGCTGGCTCGGCCTCGCCGAGATCATCTACTACTTCGGCTGCACGGTCACCGAGGGCCGGGCGCGGCTCAACCAGAGCTATCTCGAATCCGGCTATTCGCGGACCAACAAGGAGCACGTGGCCTGCCAGGAGGTCGGCCATCTCTTCGGGCTCGATCACAACCATGACTCCTCCAACACCTGCATGAACGATACGATCCTGACCGCCCCGCAACCCGACTCCCACGACCAGGAACTGATCAACTCGATCTATTGAGGAATGGAGGCCACCGCCATGATGTCTCGCAAGTTCTTCTGGACCGGAACTCTCACCGTGGCCGCCGCCGGTCTCCTCACCGGAGCGCTCATTGCCGATCATCTCCTGCACCGGCCGGTGCGAACGACCCGGGCCGCCTGGAAGGAAGTTTACAAGGCTCCCGGCGAACTGGTCCACCGCGTGGACGCCATCGTCCTGGCCACCGCGGTGGACGTCCAGCCCGGACGGATCGCCACCTCGGACAACGAGGAGGACGTCTTGAGATTCCAACTGGTCAGCTTCGACGTCCTCCGCGGGCTCAAGGGCGTGGACGACGGCGAGCGCATCACCCTTGAGCGTGCCGTGGCGTCCAATGGCGGCATTCTGCTCGATTTCGACGGCGGTGATTTCGAAATGGGTCAGCATTACCTGCTCTTTCTCAAACGGCAGGAGGACGGCAGCCCCTACTTCTATCAGGTCAACGACCAGGGACGGTTCCGCATCGCCAACGACCGTCTGGTCGCGGTCGCCCGCGACGACAAGGTGGCCGCCCATTTCGATCAGCGGACGGTGAGAGAGGCCCTCGCCCTGGTCCGTACCAACCTGCGCGCCCAGAGTCCGCGGGTCCAATGACGTTCCCGCTTCTCCGCCAGGCCGCCGCGGCCCTCGCCGAGCAACCAGAGAGCCCTGGGACGATTCTGTTCCAGGACAGACGTACAAGGAGAGATCCATATGCCACGAACACCACGCCTCGTGCTCACCGGAGTGGCCCTCACGCTCTTCGCGGCGATGGGCTGGAGCGCCCCCCGCTTCGGACAACAGGAAAGCGGTCTATCCCGCATCTGGGCGGTCAATCTCGGGAGCGAGACGGCTGAGGTGAGGGTGGAGCGATCACAGGGCGGAATCAGCCACCAGGAAACACTCGTCGCCAAACCGGGAGAGGCCGTGGAGGTGCAGAGATCGGCCAGCGAAACGGTCCGCGTCACGGAGCTACGCGATCTCCTGCTCGTCACGGCGTCCCCCGACTTCGACCCGGCAGCGCTCAGCATCTCCCCGGCGCCCGGCCCTCTCGAGCGCCCCGCCGCTGGCACTCATGAAAGGAGGGGCGACTCCCCGGCGGGCACCGCTGCAAAGGCCTCGGAAGGGACGCGGCTCCAGCGAGGAAATGTGATCTCTTCCACGGCCTTCTGGATCGGGGCCGAGCCCCGAACCTTCAGACTCGGGCTGCGCGGCCCGAAGAGCTGGGCCGAGGTTCGGATCAAGAGGCCTGATGGAGCGGTCCTGGGATACGTCACGCTGGGTGCCTCCCGCGCCGTGGATGTGACGATCGACTTCGGCCGGCTCCCCGACGCGAGCCGGTATGCGGGTGTGGTGAACCAGGAGATCGTAGCCCGCACGGGCCAGGTGATCGCCCTCACGAGGACGGCGCCGCGCGGAACCGACGGTGGGTCCGGCCGACTCCAGCGGGTCACGGCGGCGGTGACGAGGGGGGATGGACATTTCAATTACAACATCAACTGGCGCCGGACGCCGCCGCTGTACTACTACGTCGAGGGCGGTCCGCCGAACACCTGCGGCGAGGCCAACGTGAAGCGCAACGGTGAATGGCACTTCACCCCGAACTGGCTGTGCACGGACGGCAACGGCAATGCTACGAAGGGACCCTGGTACTGGGAGAACCAGCCCGACGACGAGAACGCCGAGGCCTTCATCCGCTGGCCCGACTTCTCGGCCACGACGACCGACTGGCACATCTGGGACAAGCGATGCCCGAGCATCAGCATCGACTGCGCGGGGAGCCCTCCCACGTGTTGGCAGGGCTTCGCGAGCGATCCTCCGTTTGGGGCGTGCTTCAATCCGGCATGGTCCAAGATCTCCTCGAGCTTCGCTCGGGTAGACCCAACAACAGGAGCGCCGTTGGACTTCTGGTCGCCCTCGACGAGAACTTATGGGCACCCTCCCAATCCAGTGGGCGGCACGTTGTTCGGTATACCTTCTTGCAGCGCGAATTGGGCAAGCGATTTCCCGGATCGGAGCGCTCACACAGCTGGCCAAGCGTATCGGTGGAGCGTGTGCGTCGAAGAGAAGGTCGACGAAGGCGGCTGCACGGCCTGCTTCCAGCACGGCTTCATCGCTAACTAAAGGGGAGAGCGGCCGGCAGGGAACAGACAGCCTCGGCTCCTGTCCCTTGCCGGCACGCCAACTGCCGCTCCACAGGGGTCGATCGTCGGCGAGAGAGCCGACCGCCGACCGGAGCGGTTTGGTGCCTCGTCACGATTGCTCGGTAATCCGGTCCCTTCCCTTGCTGGAGCTCAGGCTGTAGACTTCCCCGGCTCACGAGACAAGCGACCCTCAGGAAGAATCGAGGAGATGCCATGGCACCACTGATCGTTCTCATCGTGGCGATGCTCGTTTTCCGTCTGCTCGGAAAGTGGTGGGCCGCCCTGGGCTCGTGGCCGGCCGCCGTGCGCGCGGGGCTGGCGGTGATGTTCGCGTTCACCGCCATGGCGCACTTCAACGAGATGCGGCATCAACTGGCGGAGATGCTCCCTCCCTGGGTGCCCAATCCTGAATTCGTGGTTCTTTTCACCGGCCTGTGCGAGCTCGCCGGTGCGGTCGGGCTCCTGATCCCGAAGACCCGCAGGGCCGCGGCGATCGCGCTCGTCCTCTTCCTCATCGCCGTCTTTCCCGCGAACGCTCACGCCGCGCAGGAGGGCGTCCTGCTCAGGGGCCAGCCCGCCACACCGCTGATCCCGAGAGCGCTCATGCAGCTTCTCTTCATCGGCCTCACGTGGTGGTCCGGTTTCGTGGCCGCGCGCCGGTAGGAGGATCGAGAAGAATGGAACGGGAGCTTCCTCTCCGCATCACGGTCGTCCATCCTCCGAGCGGCGTGACGTTCTGCCTGCAGCAAGGGAAAGCTGATCTTGTTTCGCCCACAGAGGCTTCGGACGAGAGGCTTTCGTTCGACTTTACTCTCCGCGTCCACGGCGACCGGACGAAGGGCATGCCGAATCTCCGCGGTCCCTTGGCGCAGGGTCCTCCCGCCGGCCGGTTCGTGTACGTCAACTCGGGAACCCTCGCCGGCCAGGCGGACTCCTGCTGGACGAGGAGGGCGAAGGTGCACCTTGCAGGCATCACCTGGGAGCTGATCGAGCAGGCGCTTGCGAATCCGGGCTCCATCCTGGAGGCACGGATCGCGGGAAAGGCCAGAGATGGCGGTCCTGCATGCGCCAGCGTTCCCCTGCTCGAGGGAGGGTGGCGCTTGTAGGCGAGTTGAGATGCCTTGAGCCGAACCGCTCTCTTCCTTTCGGATTTCTACTGCGCGAGCGGCTGGCCAGCCTGCACGATCCCCGTATCCCACACGATCCGGCCGTCCACCATGGTGAGCTCGCTGCGGGTGGCGGGGAGCGCGAACGGGACGGCGAAGATGTCCTGGGACAGCACCGCGAGGTCGGCGAGTTGGCCGGGGAGGAGCCGCCCCTTCTTGTCGTCCTCGAATTCGGCATAGGCGGAGCCTGCCGTATAGGCGATCAACGCCTGCTCCAGCGTCAGCGCCTCCGACGGGCGGTCCGGATGCAGGATCGCCAGGAAGAGGTCGAGGAAGGGGCTGACCGTGCCGCCGATGCCGTCGGTGCCGAAGGCGAGCGGCACCCCGGCCTCGACCAGCGAACGCAACGGCTGCGCGTGCGCCGTCACCTGCGGCGTATAGCGCTGGAACAGATCGGGCAGCGCCAGGTGGGTGGGGTTCTGCACCATCACCACGCCCAGGTCCCGCACCCGCTCGACGTCCGCCGGGGTGATCAGGTCGCCGTGCTCGATGCGGGTGCGGCGGTGGCGCCAGTGCGCGGCCGGGGCCAGCGCCTCCATCTCGTCGAGCAGCGTGCCGATGGCGGCGTCTCCGACGAGGTGGAACAGGAGCTGGCTCTTCTTGGGCGGTGCGAAGAGACTGCGCTCCACCAGACCGGTGAAGGCATCGGCGGGGAAGTTGAAACGGCCGCGGGTGTCCGGCCGGTCCTGGTAGGGCTCCGACATGAAGGCGAGCCGCTCGATGGGCGTGCCGTCGCCGATCCACTTGATGCCCGAGGGGGTCACCAGCGGCGCGGAGGAAGCTCCCGTATGGCAGGGCTCGTCGGGCGTCAGCGGGAAGCAGATCGCCCGCCAGCGGATGGCAGGGTTCACCTCCCCCAGGATCTCGACGCTCCGCTCGTGCGGCAGGCCGACCGACATCTCCTGCACGCTGGTGAAGCCGAAGCGGAGCGCCGCCTGGACGAAATTCTGATAAATGCCGGCGATCTGCGCGTCGGTGAGCCGCTCGGCGAAGCGGCGCCGCACCAGGTGCTCCGCGTATTCGTGCACCACGCCGTTGAGCACGTCGGTGCCCGGGAAGCGCTCGTAAAAACCGCCGAACGGATCGCTGGCGTTCTCCGGGATCTCCAGGTCCTGCAGCCCCTTGGTGTTGAAGTACATCCCGTGCCCGGTCCACAGCTCCAGCTTGACCGGGTGGTTCGGCGCGACCTGATCGATCGTGAAGCGATGGGCCCGCGGGTCCTCGCTGAAGTTGGTGCCGACCGTGGCCAGGAGCCAGGTGCCCGGCGGCGAGGTGGCGGCCCCCTGGGCGATCAGCGCCAGGACATCGTCGACCGTCGGGCCCGGGCCGGGAAGGAAATCGGGGATGTTGAGCTGCCGCCCCTGCGGCACCAGCGCGTGCACGTGGGCGTCGTTCAACCCGGGGATCACCACGCGGCCTCCCAGGTCGAGGAGCCGGGTGCCGGTCCCGGCCAGGGCAAGCACCTCGGCGTTGCCGCCGACGGCCTGGATGCGACGGCCTTTCACCGCTACGGCCTCGGCCCACAGGTTGGCCGTGTCAGAGGTGAACACCTTGCCGTTGTACAGGATCACGTCGGCCTTCTCGGCCGCCGCCGGTCCCGCGACGGCGAAGGACAGCAGCAGCATGAGCAGCATCGGCATGCGATGCGGACGTCTGTCGAAGCTCATGGGATGGGTCTCCTCCATAGCCTCTCTGGTGGCTTCAAGCCGGCGGGCTGAGGCGCGCTCCACCGGCTCCGTTCTTCCAGCAACACGAAGGACGAGAGGGATCTTCGCACCCCTCCTGAAAGACTCGTGCAGGCCGGGCTCCAACCCGCGCCACCCGAGGGCCGCCCCTGGGCTGCAATATACCTCGCAGCCTTCCCCGTGCGTCTACGCAGACGGCATTTCCGTCGGCCTGTGCACCTGCTTACAACCGCTGGGATTGCCTGGCCGCCGGGTCAGGCCCAGCGGCTCCCGGCTCCGAGAGGCGCGCGCCCCTGGAATGCTCCGGAAGCCCGCCGGAAGCGTCCGGGTCTTCTCCGGAAGGTTCCGGTGCGCTGCCGGAGCTCTCTGAGCGCTCCCGGAACGCTCCGGAAGCCCGCCCGAGAGCTCCGGTGCGCCGGCGGAAGGCTTCGGCCCTTTCCGGAACGCTCCGGAACTCCGCCGGAAGAATCCGGAAAGCTGCCGGAAGATTTCGGGACTCTCCGGAACGCTCCGGAGCGGCGGCGGAACGCTCCGGAGCGCCCTCGGAGCACTCCAAATCCTTCCCGAATGCTCCGGGATGCCGCCGGAACACTCCGGGACGCCGCCGGACGGTTCCGGGACAATTCGGAACGCTCCGGCGCGGCATCGGAGAGCTCCGGAGCGCTCTCGGAACACTCCAAATCCTTTCCGAACGCTCCGGGACGCCGCCGGAACATTCCGGGACGCTGCCGGACGGTTGCGAAGCCTGCCACCTGCCCACCTTGAGACACTCCTTCGCGCCCCAACTGCTCCGGGGAGGGGACGACATCCTGACGGCACTCACGTCCTGAACCGGGCAGGGCGTGGCGTCCCGAGCCCTCTGGACTCTCAAAAAGTCTCTGCGCAAGGCGGTCTCCTGCCGTTTAGTGCTACTTTGTCAGAGAGCGCCCCCCTCCGCCGGCATAGGGCCGGCATAGGGGTTAACTTGCGTCTGACGTGGTTGGCCTATCCGGCCCAACGGGC
>DASQEB010000578.1:0-14153 GCA_035633875.1 Thermoanaerobaculia bacterium | reverse complement strand
CCCTGCCGCTGCCCGCCGGCGCCTCGGGCCAGATCACCGAGGCCGCGGCCGACGCGGTCCTCAAGGCCGCGGAGGGCAAGGCCGTGCTTGCCCTGGGCCCGGGACTGGGGGCGGAGCCGGCCACGGCGGCGGCCATCCGCCGGATCGTCCTCGACGGTCCGCTCCCCCTGGTGATCGACGCGGACGGGATCAACGCCTTCGCCGGCCGCGCCGCCGACCTGGCCGGCCGGAGAACCGAAACGGTGCTGACCCCCCACCCCGGCGAGCTCGGCCGGCTGCTCGGCATCCCGACCGCCGAGGTCCAGGCGGACCGGGTGGCGGCGGTGCGCCGGGCGGCCGAGGAGACCGGCGCGATCGTGGTCTTGAAGGGCCACCTGACCCTGGTCGCCTCCGGCCGCGCGGTCTTCGTCAACCGCACGGGGAATCCAGGCATGGCCACCGGCGGCAGCGGCGACGTGCTGACCGGGATGATCGCGGGCCTCCTCGCCCAGGGGCTCGACGCCCTGGACGCCACCCTGCTCGCCACCTGGCTCCACGGCCTGGCCGGCGACCTCGCCGCCGCCCGCCGGGGGGAGGTCTCGCTCGCGGCCGGGGACCTGCTCGAGACGCTGCCGGAGGCCTTCGCGGAGCTGACCGGGGAGGAGGAGGATGAGGAGGAAGAGGATCACGATCACCCGTAGCGAAGCCGAAACCCGCGAGGTCGGCCTCGCCCTGGCCGGGGAGCTGGCGCCGGACGGCGTCCTTCTGCTGTCGGGTGAGCTGGGGAGCGGCAAGACCGTGCTGGCGCGGGCGATCGGAGAGGCATTAGGGGTAGATCCCCGGGAGATCCAGTCCCCCACGTTCACCCTGATCCGCGAGCACGAGGGGAGCGGGGGACGCCTCGTCCATGTCGACCTGTACCGGCTCGATCCGGCCGACGTGGGCGCCCTGGGGTTGGAGGAGATGCTGGCCGGGCGGGGCGTGAAAGTGGTGGAATGGGCGGAGCGGCTGCCGTTCGCGGTGCCCGGAGCGCGGGCGCTGCGGCTGTCGCGCCTGCCGGGAGGTGAGGGGAGGGAGATCGTGGAAGCACGACCCGATGCAATCACCAGGGTACCGACACTGGATAGGAGGGATGGGATGGCCAAGATTCGCAAGGTGGGAGTCCTCGGCGCAGGGCTGATGGGGTCCGGCATTGCCGAGGTTGCGGCGCGCGCGGGCTACGAGACGGTGGTGCGCGAGGTGACGAGCGAGCTGACCGACCGGGGCCTCGGCAAGATCCGCGGCTCGCTCGACAGAGCGGTGGAGAAGGGCAAGCTCGCCGAAGGGGACCGGGACGCGGCCCTCGGCCGGCTCTCGGGCACGGTGGACCTGGACGCCCTCGCGGACTGCGATATGGTGGTCGAGGCGATCATCGAGAACCTGGACGAGAAGCGGAAGACCTTCACCGCCCTCGACGCGGTGGTCAAACCCGAGGCGATCTTCGCCAGCAACACCTCGTCGCTGACCATCACCCAGATGGCCATGTTCACCAAGCGGCCCGAGCAGTTCGTGGGGCTCCACTTCTTCAACCCTGTGCCGGTGATGAAGCTGGTCGAGGTGGTGCGGACGCTCTTGACCTCGGAGGCGACCTTCGAGAAGGCGTTCGACTTCGCCCGCTCCCTGGGCAAGGAGCCCATCGCCTGCCGGGACAACTCGGGCTTCATCGTCAACCGCCTGCTGGTGCCCTACCTGCTCGACGCCATCCGCGCCCTGGAGGAGGGGGTGGGCACGGTCGAGGACATCGACAAGGGCATGCAGCTCGGCTGCGGCTATCCCATGGGGCCGTTCACCCTGCTCGACTTCGTGGGGCTGGACACCACGTATTACATCGCCAACATCATGTTCGAGGAGTATCGGGAGAAGCGCTTCGCGCCGCCGCCGCTCCTGAAGCAGATGGTCCAGGCCGGCCGGCTGGGCAAAAAGAGCGGCCGGGGGTTCTACGATTACAGCAAGAAGTAAACACAACCCGGGTCTGGTACACTTGGGGTCCTCGGACGGCCGCCGAGAACGGCGGCCGTCCGGCTCCTGGATTGTGAGAACGCACGGAACCACCCTTGAGCCGTCCCGGCCTCCCTTGCGAGGCGGAGGAGAAGACCCGCGCCCCGCGCTCCCCTCCACGAAAGCAGAGCAACGATGACGCAAGTGACCCTCGCCGAAGAGGGGCTCGACACCCTTTTCGGCACGCAAGACGAAAACCTCCGCCGCATCGAGCGGACCTTCGACGTCCAACTGACCGCCCGGGGCAACGAGATCCACATCAACGGCGAAGACCCCGGGCGGGTGGAGGTCGTGCAGCGGCTCCTCTCCGAGCTGACGGGGGTCATCGAGAAGGGCTACCGGTTCCGTCCCGGCGAGGTGCAGGCAGCGATCCGGGTCTACGAGGAGGAGCCGGGGACGTCCCTGGTGGACTTCTTTCTGCCCGAGGGGATGCTCGCCTCGGTGCGCCGGATGGTCCAGCCACGGAGCTTCAAGCAGCAGCTCTACATCAAGGCGATGATCGACTACGACATCGTCATCTCGATCGGCCCGGCCGGCACGGGCAAGACCTTCCTCGCCGTGGCGATGGCCGCCGCCGCCCTGCTCGAGAAGCGGGTGCGGCGCATCATCCTGGCCCGGCCCGCGGTGGAGGCCGGCGAGAAGCTGGGCTTCCTGCCCGGCGATCTGGTGGAGAAGGTCAACCCGTACCTGCGTCCGCTCCACGACGCCCTCCATGACATCATCGGCTATGAGAAGGTGGGGCGGATGCTCGAGCGGGGGATCATCGAGGTCGCGCCGATCGCCTTCATGCGCGGGCGGACCCTGAACGACAGCTTCATCATCCTGGACGAGGCGCAGAACACCACCTCCGAGCAGATGAAGATGTTCCTCACCCGCATCGGTTTCAACTCCAAGGCGGTGATCAACGGCGACGTGACCCAGGTCGACCTGCCGCAGGGGAAGATGTCCGGTCTGCGGGAGGCTCAGGACGTGCTCGCCGGGGTCGAGGGCATCAAGTTCTTCTACTTCGACAAGCGGGACGTGGTGCGCCACGCCCTGGTGCAGAAGGTCGTCAACGCATACGAGCAGTACGAGCGGCAGAAGAGCGCTCGCGAGGGCGACGGGAAGCCCGGCCGGGAGGAGGTCCCCCCGCCGGCCCAAAAGGCGCAGCAGGAGGCTCCGCCTCCTCGCGAGCCCTGAGGAACGCGCCGGAGGAGTCCGGCGCGCCGGACGATCATGGCTCGAGACAAGGACCGCACATCGCCCATCCGCCTGATGCCCGCCTCCCGCGGGACGACCCTCGGCCGGCTCGGGCGCCTGCGTGTAGGAGAAGCCTGGGACCAGGCGCTGGAGACGCCGGTCTTCTGGGTGGGGCTCTTCCTGCTGCTCGCCACCTGGGTCCTGGTGCCGGGAGGCCTCCGCTTCTCCCCGACCGCGGAGCAGGGCGCGGTCGCCGACCGGGACTACGTAGCCAATCGGGACCTGCTCCTCCAGGACGAGGAGGCGACCCTCGCCAAACAGGAGCAGGCGCGGGAAGACGTCCTGCCGGTCTACGACCTGGACCTGGAGGTGATCGGGGAACGCGACGCCCTGTTTGCCGCCCTCTTCGTCCGCGGCCGCAAGCTCCTCGCCCGGTCCGCGGACGAGGGGGAGCCGCCGGGCCCGGAGGAGGTGGCGGAGAAGCTCCTCCCCAGGGCTCCCGCGCCCGACCAGCTCAAGGTCACGGTCGAGGACCTCGCCGTGCTCGCCCGCAGGAGGTTCTCGTCGGACCTCGAGGACCGCGTTCGCGGCGTGGTCGGTCAGGCGCTGCGCCGGGGCGTCGTGGGCAACAAGGGGCTGCTCCTCGAAAACCGGATGCGCGGCGTCACCCTGCGCAACCTGCGGACGGGCGAAGAGACCCTGCACGTGGACCTCTTCGACCATCTGGGCTACCCCGGCGAGGCCCGGGATTTCCTGGAGTCCGAGGTCCGGGGCTGGAGCGGCTACACGGCCGAGGAGCGGCGGCTCCTCGTCGACCTGATGCTCGAAAACCTGCCCACGAACCTGCTGCTCAACCGCAGCGAGACCCTCGCCCGCCGCGAGGCCGCGGCGGCCGGCGCCGGCCAGGTCTTCAACCAGATCCGGCGCGGGCAGGTGATCGTCCGCCAGGGCGACGTGGTCGACGCCGCGGATGCCCGGGCCATCGCCCAGATGCGCAACGAGCGCCGGTTCGTGCAGCGGATCCCGTCGCTCGCCGGCACCTTCTCCCTGCTGTCGCTCACAGCCCTGGTGCTCTGGCTCGCCCTGCGCGGCGAGCGGGTCACCGATCACAGCCGCTCGCGGGTGTTCTCCGAGAGCCTGCTCCTGCTCCTCCTCTCGCTGCTCGGCGCCAAGTTCTGCTTCCTGGTTGCCCAGGCGCTCTCCAGCGCCTTCGAAGCCGCGCCCCTGAATTCTGCGCGCAGCTATGCCTATGGCATCCCGTTCGCCACTCCGGCGCTCCTCGCCGGCCTCCTCCTCGGGCGCAATGCGGCGCTGTTCCTCTCCGCCCTGTTCTCCGTTCTCGCCAGCCGGATGGCGGTGGACGGCGACGGCCTGTGGATCGTCTTCTACGCCCTCGCCGGGTCGCTCGCCGCGGTCTTCGCCCTCGACCGCTACCAGTTCCGCCAGCGTCTCGTCATGGTCCGCGTGGGCCTGGTCGTCGGGTTGGTCAACATGCTCATGACCGTCATCCTGACGAGTCTGGGTCCGGCGGAGCGCGGAGCCATGCAGATGGGCTTCGACCTCGTCTGCGCCCTGGCGGGAGGCCTGCTCGTCACGGCGGCGGGGAGCTTCGCGGTGCCGATCCTGGAGTCGATGCTCGGCATCACGACGGACATCAAGCTGGTGGAGCTGTCCAACACCAACCTGCCGCTCCTCCGGCGCCTGGCCTTCGAGGCCCCGGGCACCTTCCAGCACTCCCTGATGGTGGCCAACCTGGCCAAGGAGGGATGCGAGTCGATCGACGCCGACGCCGTGCTGGCCTACACCGGGGGGCTCTACCACGACGTCGGCAAGGTCCTGCGCCCCGACTACTTCATCGAGAACCAGCGACCGGGCCACAACCGGCACGACAAGCTGCTCCCCTCGATGAGCGCCCTGATCCTCATCAACCACGTCAAGGAAGGGCTGGAGCTGGCCCGCCAGCACAACCTCCCCAGGGTCCTGCGGGACGCCATCCAGCAGCATCACGGCACGCGGCTCATCAAGTACTTCTACAGCCGCGCCGTGGAGCAGCGGGACCCGGATGCCGGCGAGGTCACGGAGGAGAAGTTCCGCTACCCCGGCCCCAAGCCGCAGAACAAGGTCATGGGAGTGCTCATGCTCGCCGATGCGATCGAGGCGGCGAGCCGCACCCTGGTGGAGCCCACGCCGGCCAAGATCCGCGGTCTGATCCGGGCCATCGTGGACGACTGCCTCCAGGACGGCCAGCTCGACCACACCGACCTGACCCTCTCCGACCTCCGCCAGATCTCCGAGTCGTTCCTGCGGGTGCTCTCCAACATCTTCCACCAGCGGATCGACTATCCGGGCTTCGACTTCAACGCCGGGCCCAAGCGGGAGAAGCGGGCCGTCCGCCAGGCTTCGTGAGCGAGATCGTCCTGCAGAACCCCAACCGCTACCCGGAGGCCTCGGCCCGGAGGCTCCGCCCGTGGCTCGAGCGCCTGGTGGCGGCCCTCGCTCCGGAGGCGGAGAGCCTCGGGGTCCGTTTCGCCGGGGACCGCGAGGTGCGGCGCCTGAACCGCACCTATCGGGGCAAGGACAGGCCCACGGACGTCCTCTCCTTTCCCGGGGAGGACGGCCACCTGGGCGACATCCTGATTTCCGTTCCGGTGGCGCGGCGGCAGGCTGAGGCGGTTGGGCACTCTGTGGAGCGGGAGATCAGAGTCCTCCTGCTGCACGGCCTGCTGCACTGCCTGGGATACGACCACGAGACCGACGAGGGAGAGATGGAACGCCTGGAGCGCCGTCTGCGCCGGACCTGGATCCGCGAGGGCGCCGATGCCTGATCCCCAACCGCTGCTCTCGCCGGCCACCCTGGGCTGGATCGTCGGGCTGCTGCTGCCCGCGTCCGTGCTCGTGGCGGTGCTCTCGGCGCTCCTCGAGAGGAGCGGGCCCATCCGGCTGCGCCACTGGGCCGAGGAGGCGGAAGGCTCGCTCCTCCGGCTGTTCGAGTCCCCGCTCCGTTTCGGGGTCTTCCGCTTCCTCCTCTCTCTCGGCGGGAGGCTCCTGCCCCTCTGCCTGTACATCGCCCTGGCGGCCCTGCTGCGGGATCTCGGGGTGATGCGGCCCGCCGCCTGGGCCTTCGGCGTCCTCCTGGTGATCGTGGGCGGCACGGAGGCGGGCAACCGCTTCCTCGTGGCGCACGACCCGGAGCGGGCGCTCCGCGTGCTGACCCGCGCCTACCGGATCTCCCTCTTCGTGCTCGCTCCCCTCGTGACCCTGCTCGCGCCCCTGGTCCCGGCCCGGGCCTTCGAGCGTCCCCAGGAGGAGAACGGGGATGGCCGGGCGGGCGAGGCGTCCGAGGAGGAGATCGAAGCCTTCATCGACGTCGGCACCCGGGAGGGCATCCTGGAGCCCGAGGAGGGGGAGTGGCTCTGGAGCATCGTCGGCTTCGGGGACACCCAGGTGCGCAGCGTCATGACCCCCCGCATCGACATGGTCTGCGCGTCCGTGGACATCGGCCTGGACGCCTTGGCCGAGCGGTTCATCGAGTCGGGCCACTCCCGCCTCCCGATCTACGAGGACTCGATCGACCACGTCATCGGCATCCTCCACATCCGGGACGTGCTGCGCGCCCTGCGCGCGCCCGAGCCCACCCCGGTGCGCGAGCTCCTCAAGCCGGCGCTCTTCATCCCCGAGACCAAGCCCCTGGGCGAGCTGCTCAAGGAGCTCCAGGCACGTTTCCAGCAGGTGGCCATCGTGGTGGACGAGTACGGCGGCACCGCCGGCCTGGTCACCGTGGAGGACCTGGTCGAGGAGATCGTGGGCGAGATCATGGACGAGCACGAGGCCCTGGTGGCCGAGCTGGAGCCGCTGGAGAACGGCGGCTACCGTCTCGAAGGCCGCGCCCACATCGAGCTGCTCGACGAGCTGTTCCAGATCGAGATCGAGGACGAGGAGCCGGAGTACGAGACCGTGGCCGGCCTGATCTTCAGCGAGCTCGGTTACGTGCCCCAGCCGGGGGAGACCGTGGAGAGCCACGGCCTCCGGTTCACCGTCGAGGCCGTGGAGAACCGCCGCATCCAGACCGTGCGCGTCGAGAAGATCACCCCGGACGAAAGTGAAACGGGGGACGAGGAGGGCTGATGGCCAAGGCGGGAACCGTGGCGCTGGTCGGCCGACCCAACGCGGGCAAATCCACCCTGATGAACCACCTCCTCCAGGAGAAGCTCGCCATCGTCTCGGACAAGCCGCAGACCACCCGCCACCGCATCGTGGGCATCCTCTCCGGCGAGCGGGGACAGATGGTCTTCTACGACACGCCCGGCATCCACCGCCCCCTCCACCGCCTGAACCGCCAGATGGTGCGCTACGCCCTGGACGCCATGAACGACGCGGACGTCGTCTGCCTTCTCGTGGACGCGACCGAGCGCTTCGGCAAGGGGGACGCCTACATGCTGGAGCTGGTGGGCAAGGCCGAAGGGCCGCGGGTCCTCCTCCTCAACAAGGTCGACCGGATGAAGAAGCCGGACCTTCTCCCCTTGATCGACCAGTACGCCAAGACCGGCCTCTTCGACGAGATCGTCCCGGTCAGCGCCTTGACCGGCGACAACTGCGACCGCCTCTTGGACGTCCTCTGGAATCTGCTCCCCGAGGGCGAGCCCATGTTCGACCCGGAGCTGCTGACCATCCACCCCGAGCGCTTCCTGGTGGCCGAGCGCATCCGGGAGAAGGTCCTGGAGCTGACGACCGAGGAGCTCCCCTACACCACGGCCGTCATCCTCGAGCGCTGGGAGGAAGACGAAGAGAAGGACCTCGTCCTGATCTACGCCTCCATCCTCGTCGAGCGTCCGGGCCAGAAGAAGATCGTCGTCGGCCACCAGGGCCAGATGATCAAGGCCATCGGCACCGCCGCCCGCCACGATCTCGAAGAGTTCCTCGGCCGCCGCGTCTACCTCGACTTGAACGTCCGCCTCGAGCCCGACTGGCGCGAGAAGAAATCCGTCCTCCAGGCCCTCGACCGGGACGTGGATCTCGGGGGCTAGACAGCCATTCCGCCATACCCCGTGCGGCGCGAAAGCGAAGCTTCAGGAGCCCGCCGCCGTCACACCCTGGCGTACACCGTCTCCGGATGGGACGTCCCCGGCTGGACGACGCGGGCCGTGCCGTTGGCAGCCAGACGGCGCAAGGCCGCCCCGACCAGCCGGGAGTGGGCAGGCCTGCGGAACGCGTGGCCGAAGCGCCGGTTCACCTCGGCCGCCAGCCAGGAAGCGGTGAAGGTCTTTCCCGCCGGGAGCTTCTCCACCACCCGGGCCACCAGCCGGCTGCGGATGACCGGCCGATCCGGCGGCAGAGCGTCTTCGGGCGGTGCCACGGGCGCCGGAGACGCCGTGCGGGCGGCAATCTCGGCCGCCGCTCCGGCCGTGGCCTTGAACGCCTCGTAAGTGGGCCAAGATTTCCGCGACGGACAGCCGCTCGCTCACGATCTACTCCTCCGGAGTCGCAGAGTCCCTTCGATCCGTCGTCCCGCCGTCTTCCGCCGTCCCACGCCTGGCCAGACCGTAGCGAAGCAGCGGCTCTTTGCGACGGCGCTCCGAGAAAGGGTAACGAAATGGACAGACTCCGTGCCGAAGTACTATACTAGAGGAGTGTAGTCTGTCTCGCGTCTCTCTCGTTTTCCTTCTAGCGAAGCGAAGGAAGCAGACAGCGTAACGAAGTCTTCTTACCTCCGCTCTCCGGACCGGCGGTTACGGATCCCCTCGGGAAACACCGTCGCGAAAATTCTTCCCTTCCCAACGGTCTTCCTCGCGACGCCGTATCGTCACCAGAGATCGTCGCGTAGTCCGGCCTCTTGTGGACTCCCTGACCCTCCTTCGTCACTAAGATTCCCTTCTTCGCGACGAACGTTGGAAACTTGTAGCTAACGTGAAATTCTTCGTAACGGACAAACCCCACTATGCGACGATCTAAAAAGAGAACGTACCGTAGTCCCCTTCCTTCGTCACGAACCAGAATCTCTTCGCGATGTTCTGGGCTTACAGAGAGCCATCGGAAGGAGCCTCACATCACAAGCCGCGAAGTTCGCTACGGATTGACCAGCCTTCGCGACGTTCTCACCTTCCGAAGCCTGAAGGGAAGAAGGCTTCGTTACGACCTAAGCTTACTTCGGAACGAAGTCCCTCTCTTGGTAACGACCTAAGCCTAGTTCGTCACGACCTAAGCTTGCTTGGGAACAACCTAAGCTTGCTCAGAGCCATCCAAGCTTGCTTCGGAACGATCCAAGCCTGCTTCGGAACGTTCTCCGTCTACTCGGAACGTTCTCTCCAGGCAGTCAGTCTCCTTTTCTCTCGCAAGTCAACAGGCTCTGGAACATGACATGGGGTGGCCGGCCCAACGGGCCGGGAGAACGGAGCCCCGGGCCGAGGCCGACGGCCGGAGTGGGGGAGGTGGAGCCCGGCGAGGTCCTCGGGGGCGGGGTGGCGGGGTCGTCTGGCACGGGTTTTCTCTCTTCGAGACGTGTCCGATAAGCGGAGTTTATCGGACACCTCGCTGCGGGTAGAATTCCGCCATGTCCCGCCCTCCCTTCGCACCCTGGCCTCCGAGCCGACGTCGCTTACATGGGGGCTTGGCTCGACGTCGCCCTCGGCCGCACCTTCGAGATGCCGCTCTCTCATTTTGAGCGTAGGGGGTTTGGGCCTGTAGGTCGGTATGGGCGAGGGTCAGATCTCCAGCCTTACCAGTAGGCAGTTGGCATTGCCGTGTAGATCCTCGCTTCCTGGGATCGGCGCGGTCTGCGCCCGAAACCTCCCAGGCCAACAGGTTCTCCCTTGATCCCCTGGGCGAGGTTGTTTTAAGACCAGTTCCCCGGCCGGCGAGAGCACCTCGCCCGGAGCGACAGCATTTTGCTTCTCCTGTACTCAGTTTACGCACTCGTATTGCTGGCAGAGATACATGCGGCAGAGGTATAGCTTGCAATAGCCGCCGGGGCACTGCGAGTTGCTGGAGCAGGAGAAGCCGTTAAACGACCCGCCCACACAGGATCCGCCGCACTGGGAGTTGGAGGTGCAGGAAAAGCCAGCGTATCGCCCGCCCTGACAGGTCGCTCCGCACTGGGAGCTGGAGGTGCAGGAGAGGCGGTTGTAGGGCCCACCGTCACAGGCCGCCCTACAGTCGGAGTTGGCAGTGCAAAAGAGGCCGTTGTACGGACCGCCGTTACAGGTTCCGGCGAAAGCCGTGGCAGTGGGCATCACAAGAAAGAGCACAAGAATGATTACAGTGGAGAAGCGCTTGGTCATGACTACCTCCTTTTCCAAGTCGACAGCGAGCTTCTTTCGCGCGAGGCGTGAGGCTCCTGATAAAAGAAGGTGCTTAGTCTCTGGTGAAGCGAGCTACGCGAGCCACGCCGTACCTCCTCTTTTACGTGGCACCTCGTCCACCTCGTCTGTCCCTGACGGGGATGTAGTCCCCCAGCCGGTCGGGGGAAGCGTCGTCCTCCGAAGCCGATCGCCTCGCTCTCAACGAGGAGGGCGCCGTGCGGGCGGACTCCAAGGACGGGGCGGGACCGACACCGAGGAGTACAGAAAAAGGGATGAAGAGAAGCGCCTGAAACCGGCTAGGACGCATGCGGAAGCCGCCAAACGCTAAGGCGGGATCTGGTGCCTCCGAAGAGCAGTCCACCGCGAACGACCGCATGGCTCAGCGGCTCCTGAAGCCGCGTGGACCAAAGATACCTTCTGTCGCTGAGGTCGTAGACATCGAGAGTTCGCTGTCTGTGGAGACGATCCCGGTCGCAAAGGACATAGATCTCGTTTCCATCCACGCCCACTGCCAGAGAATAGAAGGGCGATCCCAGCTTCACTCGGCGGCTCCCAGAGGAGCCGACCATCACTGAAGGGATAGGACCTCGTTTTATTCCCTCCACCAGGAACTGGCGGCTGCCAGTGGTCGCGTCGAAACGGGCGAGCAAACCCGAGTGAAAAGACGCGAAGATGAGCCCCCCTGGGAGTGGGCAGGACGCCGACGAAAATGTCGTTGAGCTCCGGACCGGGCCGGAACAGGAGGCGTCCGTGGATGGTGCGGCAGGTGATCTCGAAGAGACCCCCGCCCTCGGGAACGATGCGTAGTTTTCTGGCCGCCAGAACAGACGGAAAAGAGTGCCGGCATCGCTCAAATTTTTTATGCCGTTGTCGTGATTGGGGAGATCAGAGAGGAAAGTGGCTGGTTTTCGCCTCTTATTCTCTACCCAGAAACCAAAGCGCATCCAGGCGAATCCCCTGACACCTTGCGGGGCGCGCGGGAACACCTGGTCGACGGTCCACCCCACAATCAGAGCACCGGTAGGGTAGCGAGGAGTATCGAAGGCATCGAATAGAATCTCGAGATCGTGCCGCCGGCACGGCCCAAGCGCCTGGTCTTTCACGGCGGCGATTGTCGCGTCCGGTCGGGCACACGACTTTCCGAGCGGAATGGATCCCATGAGGACGAATGAGCGAGCACCGTGAGGGCCAGATGGAGCCTGCACACGGCACCCGGGGTGAGGTGACCGAGGCGCTCCGGGCCTGGCGGTCCGGGCGCGAGGAGGCCGAGGAGCGCCTCCTCCGCCTGCTTTACCCCGAGCTGCATCGCATGGCCGAGCGCTTCCTGCGCGGCGAACGGCCGGACCACACCCTCCAGCCGACCGCCCTGGTGCACGAGGCCTACCTGCAGCTCGTCGACCAGAGGCGGGTCGACTGGCAGAGCCGCCGCCATTTCTTTGCCATCGCGGCGCGCGTGATGCGGCGCATCCTGGTCGACCATGCCCGCAGGCACCTGCGGCAGAAGCGGGGCGCCGACCGCCAGCGCGTGCTCCTGGAAGACCTGTCCGGGTTGGGCGTCGAGCGGCTGCCGGAGCTGGTGGCCCTGGACGAGGCCCTGGCGGCCCTGGCGAAGATCGATGCCAGGAAGGCGGAGGTCGTCGAGCTGCGGTACTTCGGCGGCTTCACGGCCGAGGAGACGGCGGAGATCCTCGCCATCTCGGTTCCCACCGTGGGACGGCACTGGCGGGTGGCGCGCGCCTGGTTGTTTCGAGAGCTCTACGGCAAGTGAAGCCGGGCATCCCGAAGCCCCCGGGGCGGGACGCGTCCCAGAGCGGTCTATGGCAGGCCGGTTGCGGCGTTCCGCCCTCCGCCCTGCGCGTGCAGGTCGCGTTCGACCGCCGCCAGCTCGCGCTCGACGCGACGGGCGGCCTCGGCGTCGCCGCGGGCGCGATGGAGGTCGACGAGCCGCCGGAGCACCCGCAGCCGCCGGCTGCCGTGGAGCGCCGGCCTGCCTGCGGCGTCGAGGTAGCCCGAGAGCAGAAGCGGCTCGGCTTGCGCCAGGCGCCCGCGGGCGAGGAGAACGGCGCCCAGCTCGCGCTCGGCGTCGCCCGTCCAGCGGTGCCCCCGCGGCAGGGTGCGGCGCCAGTGGGAGACGACCGCGCGCGCCCGCTCCTCGGCCGCATCGAGGTCGCCGCGGGCGAGCGCGATGCGCGCGAGGTCGAGGAGCGGCCGGCCGAGCAGCCGGTGCTCCTCGCCGTAGAGGCCGCGCAGCATGGCCAGCGACTCCTTTGACAGCGCCTCGGCCCGCTCGAGGTCGCCCATCTCGCGCACCGCGAAGGCCAGGTTCGTGAGGCTCCCCGCCACGTAAAAGCTCGTCTCGCCAAAGGTCTCGCGGGCGCGGTCCAGGACCTCCTCCCACAGCCGCGCCGCCGCCGCCCAGTTGCCGCGGTCGGATTCGAGAGTCGCCAGGTTGTTGACCGCGGTGACATAGGTCAGGTGCCGCTCGCCCTGGAGCGCGCGGCGGCGCGCGACGAGCCGGCGCAGCATGGGCGCGGCCTCGGCATAGCGGCCCTCGGCCGTGAGCGTCGTCGCCAGGTCGTTCAAGTTGGCGAGCATCCGCGGGTGGTCCTCGTCGAGCAGCGGGCGCCAGATCTCCCGCG
The DNA here is from genome assembly GCA_035633875.1 of Thermoanaerobaculia bacterium. Lineage (GTDB taxonomy): Bacteria > Acidobacteriota > Thermoanaerobaculia > Multivoradales > UBA5704 > DATARR01. Next base: position 1,024 of record DASQEB010000578.1, on the reverse strand, counting down.
CCCGCCGGTAGAGCTCGACCTGCTCCTCGCTGCGTCCGCCCTCGCTGAGCACGTGGGCCAGCTTGCTCATGGCGACGGCGACCTGTGGGTGGCCCTCGCCGTGGAGATGGCGGCGGATCGCCAGGACCTCCCGGCGCAGCGCCTCGGCCTCGGCGTAGCCGCCCGCCTGCCAGCGCAGGTCGGCGAGCGCCTCGAGCACCGTCGCCGCTTCGGGTGAACGCGCGCCGTGCTTCCGCCGCGCCGCCTCCAGGCTCTCGCGCAGGAGCGCGTCGGCCTCGCCGTTGCGCTCCAGTCCTCGCAGGGCACCGGCGAGGGCAGCGGCCGTCTCCACCGTGTCGGGATGGGCGGCGCCGAGAAGGTCGCGGCGCAGGGCGAACGCCCGCCGCAGGCGGGCCTCGGCAGGCGCGTGCTCGGCGGCGGCCAGATGGGCGGCGCCGAGGCCGTGGAGGCTGGCGGCGGCGAGGGGGCTTTCCCGCCCTACGGCCCGTTCGGCGATCGCCAGCGCCTCGCCATGGAGGCGGCGCCCCTCCTGCGGCAGGCCGAGGCTCTGGTAGGCCTCGCCGACGGCGTTGAGAAGGGTCGCCCGCAGCTCCGGCTCCCCCTCGAGCTCGCGGGAGAGGCGGCGGGCGCCGACATCGAGCAGCTCCCGCACCGTCAGCTCGCTCGCGCGCTCGGCGACGACGCGCTCCATCGGGTCGGCCTGCCGAAACAGGCCGACCAGGAGCTCCAGGGCCTGCTCGGCCTTGTCGCGCTCGCGGGCCGCGCGCCGCCCTTCGAGCCCGACCACCGCCGACAGCCCCACGATCGCCAGGAGCGACGAGGCGCCGAGCGACGCCGCGACGCGGTGCCGCCGCCAGAATTTGCCGGCGCGGTAGGCGACGGTGTCGGCGCGCGCCGCGACCGGCAGCTCGGCCAGGTGGCGGCTCAGGTCCTCGGCGAGCCGCTCGACCGAGGCGTAGCGCCGCGCCGGGTCCTTGCGCAGCGCCGTCAGCACGACGTTGTCGAGGTCGCATGCGAGGCGGCG
>DASQEB010000577.1:0-7085 GCA_035633875.1 Thermoanaerobaculia bacterium | reverse complement strand
AAGGACACGCAATCGACCAGACTCCACTCTTTGTCGGACCACCGCCGGAAAACGTCGAATCCTCTCTGGTAGAGGGCTTCTGAAAGAGGAACGACCTCGACTTGGGAGTCCTGTTCGAAAGACTCCAAGAGTGCCACCGCTTGGCGCCGCAGGGGTGATTTCGAAAAGGCATTCCCGATTTCGAGCAGGACCGCTCTCGTCGTGACGAGACGAGTCCGCCGATGTTCAAAATCATCTGCCAGCTCTTTGGCTCGTGGGTGATGCTCGTCTGTCTCTGCAATCAGGGCGATGGCGAAAGAGGTGTCCAGGAAGACCCTATTCATCCTGGGACTCCCCTCCTCCTGAGGAGAGATAATCTTCCCAGCGCTCCGACCAATCCCGCGGCCCCTTCAACTTCAGGGACGCCATATAGCGCAAAGAAGAGTAAGGCTCTCCCAGCTTGATCTCACCCCGCTCATCGAACCCCAGGGGTTCTTCACGAACCTCGGGTTTGGAAGGCGTCGCCTCTTCGTCGGCCTCGACCGTGATCAGGACCCTCGTCTCCGGGGCAAGAGGGAGCTTCTCTTCGGGATGCAACGCCTCCCCGTCGAATCGCGCGTAAAGGGTCTTCGTCACGGTCATCTCCTCCCGGGCCACAATCCTACACCTTCTCCGTTCCGATGCCAAGATCCCGCTTGAGGCACCTTTCTGGCGCCCCTGGTCGCGCCGCTACACGACAGGCTGCTTCCGGGAGGCCAGCCACCGAGCCACGAACGGCAGGGCGAGGAGGCCCAGCAGGACCGCGAACCAGAGGGTGGCGCCGCGGGTGACCAGCGTGATGGAGCTCGCGTCGGCCGTCTCCAGCCCCTGGGCGTGGAGGAGGGCCGCCATGGAGCCTTCGGCCGCGCCGAGACCGCCGGGGAGCATCGAGATCCCCCCCAGGAAGTTCGCGGCGGTGTAGTTGAAGACCGAGACGAGGAAGCCCGCTTGCGGGGCGTAGTCCCGGACCACCAGAAAGAAACCTACACCCTCGGCACCCCAGGCCACCGCGCCCAAGAGCACGGCGAAAAGGACGAGCCCCGGCGAGAGGAGCTCCCGCAGGCGGTCGTACATCTCCACGAGGTGCGGTGTGCGCGGGCCGATCATCGGCAGCTTCGCCGCGATCCGGAAGAGCCCTTCCGCGCCGCGCCGCCAGGTCAGGACCAGCACCACCGCGACCACGGCCGCAACGCCTGCTGCGGCGATCCAGGGACCGCCCGGCAGGGGGAGAGCTCCCACCGCGAGGAGGAGCACGACGCCGAGGACGTCGGTCACCCGCTCGGCGAGCACCGCCGGGACCACCCGCAGGGCCTGCCCGCCGCCGAGCTCCCGCACCAGCCAGGCTTTCCCGAGCTCGCCCGCCTTGCCCGGAGTGACCGAGAGGAGGAATCCCACCAGAAAGACCCCCAGGCTCCGCCACCAGGAGAGGTGAACGCCCAGCCGCCTCAGGTAGACCTCCCAACGCACGAACCGGAGGCCGTAGTTGGCGAGGGACAGGGCCAGGACGGGGACGAGGAGGCGGAGGTCGAAGGAACGGAGGCTCGCGAGGAGCTCCCGGGGATTGGCCGTCAGGACCAGCCCGAGTCCGACGAGGAGGCCGAGGCCGAGCGGCACCAGGAGGCGCCGGCCGAGGAGGTCGGAGAGACCCGTGCCCCTCCCCTCCCGCCCGGCGGCGGGAAGGGAGGCGTCCAGGTCTGCTTCGGGGGTCCGGGCGGGGGGCTCGGGGGTCAGGCGGCCTTCTCTTCTTCCTGGACCGCCTCCGGATACTGCTCGAAGAGGCGCATCCACTTGCTGGTCCGCTTGTACTGCTCGATGCGGCGCTTGCCCACCGTCGGGTACCAGGCGAAGTCGTGGTAGAAGTACGAGCCGAACACAAAAAAGTAGACCAGCGGCGTCCGGAAGAACAGCTTCTGGAGGAAGTGCAGCGGCCCGAACCAGACGAGGTCGCCGAAGCGGGAGACCGCGTTGTCCCCCACCGAGAAGTGGAAGTTCCACTTTGAGACGTCCTCGCCCACCACCTCGATGTCCCGGGGGTCGCCCACGCCCAGCCCCGCGTCGTGCGCGAGGCGGATGTACTTGATGGACATCGGGTCGAAGCCCATGAGCTTCGCCGCCACGGCGTCGATCGCCACCTGGTCGCCCGAGGCCATCATGAAGTCCTTCTCCACCGGGATCATGGTCCGGGGACCCGGGCCGTTGCCGCAGGTCGTGCCGTCCTTGACCGCGAAGATCCCGCTGTGGATCTCCTTCTGGATCGTCAGCAGGTCCACCAGGGTCTCGTGGATCCACGAGTGGGTGTAGTGCCGGCGGGTGTTGAGGAGCCCCCCGAACGCGTTCTTCATCGCCCCGGTCGTGGTCGTATAGATGTGGCACTTGACCGTGGGCAGGTGGACGATGTTCTTGCCGAGGAAGAACTCGGGGATGGTGATGCCCTCGGGGTAGATCTTCGGCAGCACCAGCATCTTTCCCTTGGGCTCGTAGCGGATCCACTGGAGATCGTCGGGGAAGCAGTTGTACCGCACCGGGACGTCGTGCTTGTCCAGCACCGGCAGGTAGCGGTTCAGCCGCTCGCCCTTCTTGGGATCGGTCACGACCGTGTTGTTCTGCACGCAGACCTGGTCCGTGTAGCCGTCCGCGCGGAGCTTCAGGATCGTCCCCTCGAGCTGCCACGGCGTGGTGTTGGCCCCCGGGAACGGGAAGTGCCACGAGATGTTGTCCTTGAGGATCGTGGTGGCGCCGGGAGCGAGGTGGCGCCGGACCTCGGCCAGCTCCATGGTGCGCCCGACGTCCTCCAGGACGGTGTCGGGCTTGGTCTTGAGGACTGCGACGCGCGCTTTGGCCATGGGAAAAACCTCTCCGGATGAATTCGAAGTCATGCCGCCGGAAGCGGCCGAGCCCCTAGTATAGCCGAGCGGCTGTTTTACTTTTAAAAGAAGTTCTGCAATCATGGCCAGAGGCCGGACAGGGGGAGGGCGCAGCGCGATCTCCCGGTCCGGCCTCGTCGTTTCCGCCTCGACCCAGGACAGGCCCAAGGAGGATCAGCATGACAGCACGGAAGACAGCTCGGTGGCTCGGAACTGCTCTGGCAATCACGATGGCGATGGGCGCGGGGATCTTACATGCACAGCCGGTACCTAACCTGATCTACTCGACCTATCTCGGTGGCAGCCAGAACGATGTCGGAAGGGCGGTGGCCGCGACGCCGCACGGAACCTACATAGCCGGGACCACGAGATCTCTCGACTTCCCGACGTTCCGGGCCGGACAGCCGGACCCATCCCATGAGCCGGATCCGAATCGTTTTCTGGACGGCTTCGTGACCCACTACGGACCTACAGGCCTCCTCAGCTATTCCACGTACTTGGGCGACGGGCCGGGTGAAGCAGAAATCCCCCAGGCCATCGCCGTGGGCCCGGACGGCTCCGCGTATGTAACCGGGTTCGTCGACATCTTCTTCACGGGCCGTTTCGCCTTTCTCGCGAGGGTCGCCCACTTAGAGATCACTTTCCTGCCGCTCGGCCTGGGCGACAGGGCCCAGGGCCGGGATGTCGCCGTTGACTCCGGGGGGAATGTCTACGTCACGGGGCAAAGCCAGTTGGAGCACCCCTCGTTCGGACTGATCCCTCAGGCCTTCGTCATCAAGCTCGGCCATGACGGCTCCGTCCTTGATTTCGATTTCATCGGCGGCCTCTCGGGGGACCAGCGGGGGAATGCGATCGGTCTGGACGCCGCGGGCAATGCCTATGTCGCGGGCTACACTACCTCACCGGACTTCCCTGCCACCCGCACCATCGGCGCTCCCACCTCTCTCCAGCGCTCGAACGCGTTTGCCGTGAAGCTCGACCCGTCCGGCGCGATCGAGCACTCGGTCGTTTTTGGTGGCAGCGACTCCGACGAAGTCTTCGAGCTGGAGGCGGATGACCTCGGAAACGTCTTCGCGGCCGGGCGGACGACCTCGGCCGACTTTCCCCTGCTCGACCCGGTGCAGGGGGCGCTCCAGGGACCGGCCGACCTGTTTCTCGCCCGCTTCGACCCGTCCGGCAACCTGATCGCCTCGACCTATCTGGGGGGCAATGGCTCCGAGGAGGTCCTGAGCCTCGCTCTCGACGGCTCGGGCCGGCTCTATCTGGCAGGCACGACCACCTCCACCGACTCCCCGCTCTCCGTCCCCGGGTGCGCCGGGCGGTTCCTGGCGGAGCTGGACCCCGAGAGCTTCGAGGTCCTCCTCGTCACCTGCATGCCGGGAGCCGACGTCCGGGACATGGCGGTCGATCCAGCAGGATCCCTCCACCTCACCGGCGTCGCGTTGCCCGGCCTGCCGACCGTCAACGCCTTCCAGCCCCAGCCCGCGGGCGGTGACGACGCCTTCGTTGCGAAGCTTGCCTTCAACCGTCCCCCCGACTGCTCCGCCGCCTTCGCGAGCCCGGGCGTGATCTGGCCTCCCAACGGCCGGCTCGTACCCGTCTCGATCCAGGGCGTGATCGACCCGGAGGGGGATCCGGTCACGATCACGGTGACGGCGATCCGCCAGGACGAGCCGCTCACCCGGACGGGCAGCCCTGACGCGGCCGGGATCGGCACCGCCGCGCCCCAGCTCCGGGCGAGCCGGCTGGGCGGGGGCGACGGGCGGGTCTATCACCTGACATTCGAGGCGCAGGACGGCGCGGGTGCGTCGTGCATCGGGTCGGTGACGGTCTGCGTGCCTCACGATCAGGGTCGGGGCCGGACCTGTCGCGACGGCGGGGCGCTCTTCGACGCGATTCGGTGAGGGGCCCGGCCGGGGAAAACCCCCGGCCGGGTGGTGGTGGGTTGTACTGCGGGGTCAGATCGTGACTTTGGTGCCGTCGAACTTGGTGAAGGTGAGGCCGTTGAATCGCTCGTTGTAGCAAGTCCTCTGGTCCTTGAGGATGCTGATGGCGATGGCCTCGCCGAGCTTCATGGACTCGTTCGCGTCCGAGCGCCAGTGGACGCCGGCGATATTGCGGCCGGTCGCGATGTTCGAGGCCAGCTTGTTGAGCTCTCCCCCCACGGTGAGCGGCGGCCCCTGATAGGGCTGGAGGGCCAGGCCGTCCGGCGTCGGCATCACCGGTGTGGGGATGATGTAGTTTTCGTCGAACAGCGCCTTGAGGACCGTTACGCAGGCGCCCGCCACCGTGGCATGGCCGGCGGTGTAGGACGGGTGCGTGGGGCTCCCCTCCGGGAAGGCCATGGGCATCAGGTACGTGCCGTTCTTGCTGTGGACCTTCTCCACGGCCTTGGAATTGAGGACGTCGCGGTGCAGCACGCCCGGATAGCGGTCGTGCTCGATCTGATTGTGCACCCGGCCGGCGTAGGCTTCCGGCCGCAGGCGCCGGTGGACGAACCACTTCTGGAACCAGGTGGCCTTGAGAGCCCGGGTCGCCACCTCGCAGAGAATCGTCTTCTCCCACGGCTCGCCAAAGGTGGCGAACCCTGTCTGGTTCGGAATGCCCCGGTACGGGTAGCCCGGGTTGAAGGGAGCGCCGATGCCGCCGCCCGTGGGGGGGCTGAACGGGTCGAGGGGCGTGCTCAGGATCAGGCAGGCGTTGAAGTAGGCCTGGAAGAGCACGTCGTTGTGGACCCACTCGGAGAGGTCGCGGCCGTTGCGGATGTAGCGCCGCTCCGGGTCGTGGAAGACGAAAAAGCTGCCGAAGCCGTTCTGGCTCTCGAGCCAGTCGTCGTAGCTCGTCAGGTGGTCCGAGCCCGGGAAGTAGGTGAGCATCCTGCGCTCGACGTACTCGGCCCCGTAGGGAGTCGGCTTCCACATGAATTGAGAGATGTAGGGGCCGTTGAGAGTCCCCGGGAGCGGATCGCGGAACAGGCTCTGCGCGGTGACCTGGCCGCCCTCGCGGGCGCCCTTGAAGACCCTCAGCCGGTTGAGGTCGGCCACGGCCTCCTCCGCCAGGGCGCTGCTGCCGTAGTCGAGGAAGTTGACGTCGCGCAGCAGGGCCATCCAGTAGAGCTCGACGGCCTCGCCCGCGGCCTCGGCGCTGCGCAGGGCGGGGGCCGGCCGGACGGCGAGGTCGTGGGCGTCGACGCCCTGGAGATCGAAGGCGAGACCGGCCTGCGGGCTGGTCAGCTTGCGGCCGCCGCTCGTCTGGACGTTCAGGAAGTCGTCCCAGGTCCCGGAGCGGGTGGCGGCGAGGAAGCTCTCGTAGGCCGTCTCGTCGACCTCGCCGAAGGCGTTGTGAGGCAGCCCCTTCGAGTAGTTGCCGATGCGGCTGGGGTAGCGGTCCTCGTCGCCGTTCGACCGGTGCTCCTGGTAGGGCTTGTTCAGGTGCTCCAGGGCGGCCTCGTAGCGGATCTGGAAGGCGCGCTCGCGCCGGGCCCGCGCCTTGGCGGAGCCACCCTGCGGCGCCCGCGGCGCCGGGGCGGCCGCCGCCTCCGGAGCGGCGGTGGCAAGCGCTTCGAGGCCCACGGTCCCCGCAGCCACCGTGGCGGCCATCCCTCCGAGGAACTTGCGCCGGCTGAGCGCGGGCGAGCCTTCCGCCTCCCTGGGCTCCAGAGGACGGATTTCTTCTTTCTTCGCGTGCATTGAAAGTCCCCCCCAAACCGAAAAACGAGCCTTTCGCTCAGTCCAACAGAGCTCCCACAACCGGGCGGTGTGCCGAAGCGGAGCATACAGAATGATTGCGTCAAGAAGGGAGTGCCGCAAGGGGGGCAAAACGGGACAAGCGGGCCGGGAGACGCCCTGCCCCGCCACCCAGGGTGGAAACCCTGGGCGCCTGGCAAGGCGAAGGTTTTCGGGAGGGGGATGCCGGCCGGGGCCACTCCCGGCCGGCATCCCGAGGGAGCGCGCGGGACCTCGCGCTCCTCTTTACCGGTGAATCGTGACCGTCGACGTGGTCGGCGCCGCCTGGCTCTCAGCCTCGCGCACCTCCTGGAGCCGTGTCGCGGTCCGCCGGCGCGCTCCCCCCAGAGCCTGCCGCAGCACGGGCAGCAGCACGGCGGGGCGGAACAGGGCCGTCGGCGCGTCCAGCATGTGGTTGACCCTCTGGAACCGGCGGAAGACGTCCTCGTTCTGGGGGATCAACCGGATCACCTGCTCG
>DASQEB010000576.1:0-5312 GCA_035633875.1 Thermoanaerobaculia bacterium | reverse complement strand
CCCGCCGCGGCGGCGGTCCTCTGGGAGGAGGCTTTAGGGGCCAACGTCCGGGACGTGGACGGCAACATCTATATCGACCTCACCGCGGGCTTCGGCGTCGCGGCCGTGGGGCATCGCCACCCGCGGGTCGTCGCGGCGGTCCGCGAGCAGGCAGGCCGGCTCCTCCACGGCCTCGGGGACGTGGCCGCCCATCCCCTGCGGGTGGAGCTCGCCCGGCGGCTCGTCCGCCTTGCCCCGGTGGACGACCCTCAGGTGTTCTTCTCCATCTCCGGCGCCGAGGCGGTGGAGATCGCGTTGAAGACCGCCCTCGGGAGCACGGGCCGGCCGGGGATCGTGGCCTTCGAGCCCTCCTACCACGGCCTCACCCTGGGAGCGCTGAACGCAACCTCCCGGGAAGCCTTCCGCACTCCCTTCGCCGCCCACCTCCACCCGCACGTCCACCGTCTTCCCTTCGCCTGCGACCCGGGCCGGGTGGAGGAGGTCCTGCGCAGAGGAGACGTGGGCTGCGTCCTCCTCGAGCCCATCGTCGGCCGCGAGGGCGTGCTCGTCCCGCCCGCCGGATGGCTGCCGGCCCTGGCGGAGATCTGCCGGCGCCGTTCCACCCTTCTGATCGCCGACGAGATCTTCACCGGCTTCGGCCGCACGGGCCGGCTCTTCGCCGTGGAGCACGAAGGCGTGCGGCCGGACGTCCTCTGCTGCGGCAAGGCCCTGGGCGGCGGCCTGCCCATCGCCGCGGTCGTCGCCCGGCGGGACCTCTTCCGCTGCTGGGAGACCCCGGGCGAGGCGCTCCACACCGCCACCTTTCTCGCCAACCCCCTCGCCTGCGCCGCCGCCCTGGCCACGCTGGACGTTCTGGAAGAGGAGGACCTCCCCGCCCGGGCCACCCGGCTGGGCGAGGAGCTGGGGCGTCGTCTCCGGACCTGGCCGGAGCGTTTTCCGGCCGTCGAGGAGGTCCGGGGCAGGGGCCTCCTCTGGGGCGTCCACCTCCACACGGGCAGGCAGGCGAAGGAGTGGGCGGAGGCGGCGTGGTCCCGGGGCGTCCTCCTCCTCGCCGGAGGGCCGGAGGGGCGGGTGGCGCAGATCGTGCCACCGTTGACGATCAGGGAGGAGCAGATGGAGGCGGCGGTGCCGGTGCTGGAGGGGTGTTTCGGCGAGACACGATCTTGACACCGCCCCAAGAGTCCTTGTCATTGGCGGCGAGATCCTCTATGTTCTCAGGAGCTCGGTCTGACCGTCACCTCCTTCGCCACCCCATGATCGGACCCAAAGGACCGTCCTCACTCCCACAGCTCTGAGGAGCCTCTGCAGGCTCTTGAACCTTCCACCCGAGGACTTCCACCTCGATCCGGAACCAGAAGAGGACGAGTAGCGATCCTTCCACAGGAGCTGCCACCCCGGGGGCGCTTTCACCTAGAATCCCCCCGCCATGCCCCCCACCCCCAACTTCAAGGTCGCCTTCATCGGGAGCCACGGGGTGGGGAAGACCACGCTCTGCTATGGGCTGGCCGCGCGGTTGAAACGCCGGGACGTGGCCGTCGAGGTGGTCCATGAGGTGGCGCGGCGGTGCCCCCTTCCCATCAACGAGGAGACGTCCGTCGCCGCCCAGTCGTGGATCCTCCACACCCAGATCGCCGAGGAGCTGGTGGCGCAGGCGCGCTATCCCGTCGTGATCTGCGACCGGAGCGTGCTCGACAACTACATCTATCTCCTCCTCGCGGCGGGGCGTCAGGAGGGCCCGGAGAATCTCGTGGATTATTGGATTCAGGGGTACGATCTCCTGGTGCACGTCCCCATCGTCGAGCAGCCGAGCCCGGACGGCATCCGTTCCCCCGATCCGGGATTCCAGTGGGCGGTGGAGGAGCGGCTCGGCCGGGAGCTGGTCGAGCGGAACCTGACCGCGTTGCGTCTCGACTCCGTGGGGCGGGACGGATGGCTGGACGCGGTGGAGCGGGCGGTCTGGGATCGCCTCCGGCCCGCCCAGCTCTCCTTCCTCTGAACCTATAGATAGATACCGTATAGATACCGTGGCACCCTCGTTCGAAGGACTGATGCTCGCCCTGCTCCTGGTGCTCCTCGCCGCGGGAGCCCTGGGGCTCTGGACGACGCTGCGCCGGGAGCCGGCGAGCGCGGCCCAGGCGGCCCTGGGGCAGGGCCGGTTCGCCGCGGCCCTGGAGGCTGCCCGCACCGATGCCCGGGCCGGCCGGGACGAGCTGTACGCGGCGGCCGTCGCGGCCAAGCACCTCCTCGATCTCGACCGGGCCCGGGAGCTCCTCGGGCGCGTTCTGGCGGTGGACCCGGAGGACGGCGAGGCCTGGCTCGAATCCGGGCTGGTGGCCGCCTACAACGGAGACTTCGAGGCCGCCGAGCGGGCGTTCGCGCAGGTCGAGCCCCGGCGCTCGGACCTCCTGGAGTCGCTCACCCTGCACCGCGCCTGGCTGGCCCTGCGCCAGGGGGACCTGCGGCGGGCCCGGCGGCTCTTCGACGAGGTGGAAGCGCCCCTCGAGAACAAGCTCCGCTCCGACCTGGGGAGCGGCGAGCCGCTGTTCGCCGAGTGGTTCCTCCAGGCCGCAGCCCTCTGGGCTGCCGCGGGGGATGCCGGCAAGGCGGAGTGGGCGCTGCGGGAGGGGCGGGCTTCTGCACCCGAAAGCCGCCTCGAAAAGGTGCTTGCGCCGGAGCCGGGTTTTCCCGGATAGAATAGGCACACCTTGGGGATCGAGAATATTCTTCAGCGGTGGGAGCTCTTCTCCCACTTCACGGACCCGCAGCTCGCGCAGTTGGCGCAGTGCGCCTCCCGCCAGTCCTTTCCTGCGGGGACGAAGGTCGTCAAGGAGGCGGAGCCCACGTGCGAGATCTACCTGATCGAGAGCGGCGGCATCCGCATCCAGCGCAAGACCCCCTACGGCTTTTTCAGCCTGGCGATCCTCCAGCCGGGGACCCTGTTCGGAGAGACGAGCTTCGTGGACCGCCAGCCCCGCTCCGGAGACGCGGTGACGACGGCCCCCACCGAGCTTCTGGTCCTGAATCCGGACGCCCTCTCGTCCCTGATGGAGCAGGACCAGCGCTTCAAGCTCGCCCTCTACTGGGCCCTCTGGAAAAGCCTGTCGGGCAAGCTCCGCCAGACCGACCAGAACCTCACCCACTTCTTCTCGGAGGCCGGCCGGCCCGCGAACGCGGAGCCTGCCTCGGCCCGGCCCGCTGCGGGGGAGTTCCGCGTGGACCTCGCCGACAAGCGCAAGCTCTTCCAGGAGCAGAAGCTCTCCAACATGGAGATCAACTTCCTCGCTTCGCTCTCGAAGGAGAGGAAGTACGCTGCGAACCAGGTGATCTTCCGGGAAGGGGAGATGGGCAACGAGATGTACGTGATCCTCGAAGGGCGGGTGATGATCAGCAAGTACATCCCCGGAGCCGGCGAGGAGGCCCTGGCCTTCCTGGAACGCGGCGGCTACTTCGGCGAGATGGCGCTGATCGACAACGAGCCGCGCTCGGCCGACGCCAAGGCGGACGAGAAGGGGGCCGTGGTGCTCGCCATCCCGCGCGAGGTGGTGGAGGGGATCCTCGACATCCACAAGATCTCGTCGATCCGCCTCCTCTCCATCCTCTGCAACCTGGTGGCGGGCCGCCTGCGCGAGCTGGACGAGAAGGTCGTCGGCTGGTTCATCATCGCCGGCGGCTCCGGGATCTCCTGGCCGGTGCCGCAGAAGTAGAGCCCAGGGCGCCCAGCACCTTCCCCACCAGGGAGGAGAGGGGGAGCCCGGCCCTCCCCGCTTCGTCGAACCAGCCCGATTCCGTCCCCTCCCGGAACCGCCCGCGGCCGAGCTCGGCCCGGTGCACCTCGATGTCCATATCGCGGTAGGTGATGCCGTGCCGGACCCGGGCCGCGCTGGCCCCGAGCCTCCAGGTCCCTCCGTAGCGGGCGGCGAGCCCGGCCGCGGAGGATCCCGGGGTCCCGGCTCCGTCCTCGCCGAGACTCACCCAGGGGAGCTCCCAGGTGCCGGCGAGGAGCGGGCTGTCCTCCGGACGCCGGAAGAGGAGCACTCCGCCGTCCTTCTCCACCACGGCCACCAGGAGCCGGTGCCGCTCGGTCTCGCGCTTCGTCCTGGGCACGGGGTAGCGCTCCGGTTCGCCGCTCCGGGCGGCGCGGCAGCCCGGGTGAAGCGGGCAGAGCAGACACTTGGGGGCCCGCGGAGAGCAGAGCGTGGCCCCCAGCTCCATCAGAGCCTGGTTGCTGTCGCCCGGCCGCTTCGGGTCGAGGAGGGCCGCGGCTTCGGCCAGGAGCCGTTTGCGGGCGGCGCTCGACCGCGGGTCCTCGTCCAGAGCGAGGACGCGGGAGAGGACGCGCTCCACGTTGCCGTCCATCACCGGCGCCGGGACGCCGAAGGCGATGCTGGCCACCGCGGCCGCCGTGTACGCCCCCACGCCGGGGAGGGCTCTGAGCCCTTCGACCGTCGTGGGGAAGCCCGCCTCGCTCTCCGCAATCGCCCGGGCCGCCGCATGAAGCTGCCGCGCCCGCCGGTAGTAGCCGAGGCCGGACCAGGCGGCGAGCACGTCCTCCACGCCTGACCGGGCGAGATCTTGTACGGTTGGGAAGCGCTCAAGAAAACGGTTGTAAAAAGGGAGCACCACCTCCACCCGCGTCTGCTGGAGCATCACCTCGGAAATCCAGATCTGGTAAGGATCGCTCGTCCGGCGCCAGGGGAGGTCCCGACGATGGCGGTCGAACCAGGCGAGGAGGTCGGTGCCGCGCCGCATCGCGTCATTCTATACATCGGAGGCGGGTCAAATTGGCAGGTGGCTATGTCTGTGGCTATGCCTGGATGGACGAACAAAAGAAAACGGCTCCCGGGTTTCCCGCGGGAGCCGTCCCTCTCAGGGGAGGGATGATAGGGGGGGAGGCCCCATCTCTCCGGTTGGCTATTGTGGCTTTACCCCTGTTTTGCTAGGGGATTTAGGTCGGCTGAAAAGAGGTGAGATCCTTGGATCTCGATAAAGGTAGGACTCAAGTTGGCTGGTCTGGAACCTCCCCCTCTCGTGTCCTGTCTTCCCTCTCTGCAACAGCCATGCCTGATGCTCCATTCCCAAGGGCCTCCGCTTTTCCTCGGGCGGATCCAGGACGATCCGGGCGAACCCCTCGACGGAAGGGGGGGCAGGGTCCTTGGCCGAGCCGAGCACCTGCAAGATCGACACTTCACCCTGCGCGGGCGTGCCCGTTTTGCACCCCGGACAAATGCGCGGCCCCCTCCGGCTGGCGCCGGGGGGACCGCGGGGGGAGGCTCAGGTTGGTTGGCTTGTCTTGGTTGGCTCACCCCCGAAAT
>DASQEB010000575.1:0-5297 GCA_035633875.1 Thermoanaerobaculia bacterium | reverse complement strand
GGGCGTACGTGCCCCTCGATCCGTCCTGGCCGGCGGAGCGGGTCGCCCTCGTCCTGGAGGACAGCGGCGCCCGCCTCCTGGTGCGCGGGCCGGGGACCGCTCCGCCGGACGTCCCGCCGGGGGTCGAGGTGATCGAGCCGGGAGAGGAGGCCGAAGAGAGCTTCCCCGCGAGCGGCGCCAGTCCGGAGAACACCGCCTACGTGATCTACACCTCGGGCTCCACGGGCCGGCCCAAGGGCGTCGCGGTCACCCACCGCAACGTGGCCCGGCTGCTGGAGGCGGCACAGCCCTGGTTCTGCTTCGAGGAGGGGGACGTCTGGACCCTCTTCCATTCCTACGCCTTCGACTTCTCGGTCTGGGAGATGTGGGGAGCGCTCGCCCATGGCGGTCGTCTGGTGATCGTGCCCTGGGAGGTGACCCGGTCGCCCGAGGCCTTCGCCGATCTGCTGGAGCGCGAGAGGGTCACCGTCCTCAACCAGACACCCTCCGCCTTCTACGGGCTGGTGGACCTGGAGCGATCCATGCCCTCCCTCTCCTGGGTGGTGTTCGGCGGCGAGGCCCTGGACGCGGGCCGCCTCGCGCCCTGGTGGGAGCGGCACGCCGCGGACCGGCCGCGGCTGGTCAACATGTACGGCATCACCGAGACGACCGTGCACGTGACCTTCCGCCCGGTCGAGCCGGAGGATGCCTGGGGCGGCGCGGGGAGTGCCGTCGGCCGGCCCCTCCCGGACCTCTCGGTCCACGTCCTGGACTCGAAGCTCTTCCCCGCGCCCCTGGGCGTGCCCGGGGAGCTGGTCGTGGGCGGAGCGGGCGTGACCCGGGGCTACCTGGGCCGGCCGGACCTCACCGCGGAACGCTTCCTGCCCGATCCGTACGGCGGAGAGGCCGGGGCCCGCCTCTACCGGTCGGGCGACTTGGCGCGGCTCCGTCCTGCGGGAGAGCTCGAGTATCTGGGCCGCATCGACCGCCAGGTCAAGGTGCGGGGCTTCCGCATCGAGCCGGGGGAGATCGAGGCCGCCCTGGCCCGGCATCCGGGCGTGACCGGGGCCGCCGTCGTGGTGCGGGACGACCTGCCCGGCGGCCGGGGGCTGGCGGCCTTCTGCGTGGCGCCGGGGATCGGCTCCCCCCGGGAGCTGCGCGACTTCCTCAAGGGACGGCTGCCCGAGCCTCTCATGCCCTCCGTCTTCGTGCTCCTCGAACGCCTGCCCTTGACCGTCAACGGCAAGGTGGACCGCGGCGCCCTGGCGGCCGGGTCCCTCGACGTCGCGCCGGCTCCCTCCTCCAAGGCTCCCCGGACACCGGCCGAGGAGCTTCTGGCCGGCCTCTGGGCCGAGCTGCTCGGTCTGGATCGGGTGGGGATCGACGACGACTTCTTCGCCTTGGGCGGGCACTCCCTGCTCGCCACCCAGCTCGTCTCCCGGGTGCGGGAGACCTTCGGCGTCGAGCTCCCCTTGCGCACGGTTTTCCGGACATCGACCCTGGCGGAGATGGCGGCCGCCATCCCTCGAGAGAGAGGAGAGGACCCGGCGCCGCCCATCGTGCCGGTGCCCCGGGACGGCGATCTGCCCCTGTCCTTCGCCCAGCAGCGCCTCTGGTTCCTCGACCGGCTCGTCCCGGGCAATCCGTTCTACGTCATGGCCTTCGGCCTGCGCCTCCAAGGTCCTCTGCACGTGGAAGCCTTGGGGTGCGCCCTGCGGGAGGTGGGGCGCCGGCACGAGTCGCTGCGGACGACTTTCCACGCGGTGGACGGGGAGCCGCGGCAGGTCGTCTCGGACCGGGTAGACCTGGAGCTTCCCCTGGTAGACCTCTCCGGCCTCGCTCCGGCGCGGCGCGAGAGCGAGCTGCGATCCCTCGGCCGGGACGAGGCCCGCCGGCCGTTCGACCTCCAGCAGGGGCCGCTCCTGCGCGGCCTCCTCGCCCGCCTGGGGGAGGGGGACCACGCCCTGCTGCTTCACCTCCACCACGTGATCGCGGACGGCTGGTCCATGGGCGTCCTGCGGCGCGAGCTGTCCGTCCTCTACGAGGCCTTCGCGGAGGGCCGCCCATCGCCGCTGCCGGAGCTGCCCATCCAGTACGCCGACTTCGCGGTCTGGCAGCGCCGGTGGCTCTCCGGCGAGACCCTGGAGCGGCAGCTCGACTACTGGCGCCGTCAGCTCGCCGGGGCTCCGCCGGTCCTCGACCTCCCGTTCGACCGCCCGCGTCCGGCGGTCGAGACCTTCCGCGGCGGCGTCGCCGGTTTCACCCTGCCGGAGGGGCTCGGACCCCGGCTGGGCGCCCTGTCCCGCGGCCTGGGGGCGACCCTCTCCATGACCGCGCTCGCCGCCTTCGACCTCACTCTCTCGCGCTACACCGGCCGGGACGACATCGTCGTGGGCTCGGCCGTGGCCAACCGCAACCGCCGCGAGATCGAGGACCTGATCGGCTTCTTCGTCAACGTCCAGGTGCTGCGCACCGACCTCTCGGGGGATCCCACGTTCGCCGGACTGGCCGGACGCGTCCGCGAGATGTCGCTCGCGGCCTTCGCCCACCAGGACCTCCCGTTCGACAAGCTGGTGGAGGATCTGCAACTTCCCCGCGACCTCGCGCACCACCCTCTGTGCCAGGTGATGTACGGGTTCCAGAACTTCCCGCGCCACGAAACCCGGGTTCGTGGCCTCTCCTTCGCCCCTCTGGAGGGGGAGACCACCGACACCGGCACGGCCAAGGCCGATCTCCTCCTCTTCCTGGCGGAGGCGGACGGCAGCCTTCAGGGGTGGATCGAGTACAACGGCGACCTGTTCGAGACCGCCACGATCGTCCGGATGCACCGGCACCTGACCGCCCTGCTCGCGGCCGCCGCCGAAGACCCCGAGCGGCCGGTGAGCACGCTGCCGATGCTCGCTCCGGGCGAGCTCCACCAGATCCTCCGCGAGTGGAGCGGCGCCGCGACGGTCCTCACGCCCGTCCCCTTGTTCTCCGACCGCTTCGCGGCCCGGGTGCGGGAGACTCCGGAGGCCCCTGCCCTGGTCTCCGCCGCGGGGGTCCTCTCCTACGCCCAGGTCGACCGCCGGGCCAGGCGTCTGGCGGGCCGGCTGATGGCTCTGGGAGTCGGCCCCGAGGTCCGCGTGGGGATCTGTCCGGACCGGCCGGAGGACATGGTCGAGGGAATCCTCGGCGTGCTGCTCGCGGGCGGCGCCTGGGTGCCCCTCGATCCGGACTATCCCGCGGAGCGGCTCGCCTTCATGCTGGACGATGCCGGCTGCCACGTCCTGCTGACCGAAGAGGCCGTGCTGCCGCTCCTGCCGGCGGAGGCCCTGCCGCCCCGGGTGCTCCTCCTCGACCGGGAGGAGGCGGAGGAGCCGATTCCCGCCGGCGCACCGCCGGAGGTCCTGCCGCAAAACCTCGCCTACATCATCTACACCTCGGGCTCCACCGGCCGGCCCAAGGGGGTGGCCGTGACCCACGGCTCCCTCGCCCGGGTGACGGACTCGCTCGTGCGGGCCTATGGGGTGAGGCCGGGCGACCGCGTGCTCCAGGCGGCCTCGCCGAGCTTCGACGTCTACGTCTCGGAGATCACCACGACCCTGGGAGTCGGGGCGTCGTTCCACGTGACCCGCCGGGAGGAGCGTATACCGGGTCCGGAGATGATGGCGCTGCTCCAGGAGCGGGAGATCACCGTCTTCGGCCAGGTGCCGTCCCTGGTGGCGGGCCTCGACCCGGCCCTGCTGCCGGCGCTCCGCGTCGTGACCCTGGGGGGAGAGCCCTGCCCCCCCGAACTGGCCGAGCGGTGGGCTCCGGGCCGCCGCGTCGTGATGTCCTACGGCCCCACCGAGACCACCATCACCGCCGCCGTCCGCATCCTCGAGCCCGGCGGGCCCCGCCCCGACCTCGGCCGGCCGCTCGACGGCGCGGCGATCCACCTGCTGGACGAGCGCCTGGAGCCGGTGCCCGCCGGGGTTCCCGGCGAACTGTACGTGGCCGGGGAGGGGGTGTCCCGCGGCTACCTGCACCGCCTGGACCTCACCGCCGAGCGGTTCCTCCCCGACCCGTTCGGTCCCGCCGGGTCCCGCCTCTACCGCACGGGCGACCTGGCGCGCTGGCTGCCAGACGGCCGCATGGAGTTCCTGGGCCGGATCGACGACCAGGTCAAGCTGCGCGGCTTCCGCGTCGAGCCCGGCGAGCTCGAGGCGCGCCTGGCCGAGCACCCGGACGTGGAGGCGGCCGTCGCGCTGGCGCGGGAGGACGCGCCGGGCGACCGCCGGCTCGTGGCCTACGTGGTCCCGCGTCGCGGCCTCCAGAGGGAGATGGGCGAGCGGGGCGAGGTCCGGGAGGGCCAGGTGGAGCATCTGGAAGCTTGGCGCGGCCTCTATGAGGAGGTCTACGGCGGCGAGCGCGAGGTCGAGGACCCCACCTTCGACGTCGCGGGCTGGAACAGCAGCTTCACCGGCGAGCCCATCCCAGAGGGCGAGATGCGCGAGTGGCTGGACACCACCGTCGAGGAGGTTCTCGCCCTGCGTCCGGACCGGGTGCTCGAGATCGGCTGCGGCACGGGCATGATCCTCCTGCGGATCGCGCCGCGGTGCTCCACTTACGTGGGCACCGACCTCTCCCCGGCGGTGCTCGCCGACCTCGACCGCCGGCTGGAGAGGGTCCTGCCTTCCCGGTCCCACATCCGTCTCGAGCCGCGGACCGCGGACGACTTCTCCGGCCTTGCCGAACGGGCGTTCGACACCGTGATCCTCAACTCCGTCGTCCAGTACTTCCCCGGCGTCGACTACCTGGTCGAGGTCCTGGAGAAGGCCGTGGCCGTGGTGGCCGACGGCGGCGCCGTGTTCCTCGGCGACGTGCGGAGCCTGCCGCTGGCGGAGGCGTTCCATCTCGCGGTCGAGCGGCACGGGGCGGACCCGTCGCTCTCGCTCGATGCCCTGCGAAGCCGCGTCGCGGCCCGCCGGCTCCAGGAGGCCGAACTGCTCGTGGCTCCCGCCCTGTTCCACGCCTTGCGGGACCGGCTGCCGCGCGTCCGCGGCGTCGCGCTGCGCCTGAAGCAGGGGCGGGCGGGCAACGAGCTGAACTGCTTCCGCTACCAGGTGGTCCTGCGGGTGGGGGAGGGAGGTCCCGCCGCGGCCCCGCCGGCCTGGCTCGACTGGGAGAGCGAGTCCATGAGCCTCTCCGGGCTCTCCCGGCGGCTGCGCGAGGAGCGGCCCTCCCTGCTCGCCGTCGAGGGCATCCCCAACGCCCGCGTGGCCCGGGACGCGGCCGCCGTCCGCCTGCTCGCCGGCGGAGGGGTGGCCACGGCGGGCGAGCTCGAGGAGGCCGTC
>DASQEB010000574.1:0-8158 GCA_035633875.1 Thermoanaerobaculia bacterium | reverse complement strand
CCCGGAGGTAGAGGCCGCTCCCTCCCACGACGATTGGCACCCGTCCCCGCTCCCAGATGTCGGCGATGGCCTCCCTTGCCCGCCGGGCGAACTCCCCGGCCGAATAGGGCTCCCAGGGCTCCAGGATGTCGATGAGGTGATGGGGCACCTGCTCCTGCTCCTCCGGGCTCGGCTTGGCGGTCCCGACGTCGAAGCCCCGGTACACCTGGAGGGCGTCTGCGTTCACGATCTCCCCGCCGAGCTCCCGCGCGAGGGCCATCCCCAGCCGGCTCTTGCCGGTGGCGGTGGGGCCCACAATGGCGAGGACGGGTTGCATCTGCCAACTCGACCTTGTCGGAGGGTGCCCCCGCCCGGAGCCTCACCCCCTGTCCCCCTCTCCCCTCGCCCTCCCTTCCCCCGGGAGAGGGGGGACCCATGCCGGCGGCGTTGCCGAGATCGAACCGGGACCTTTCTGGAGGAGTGGCTGTTTCCTGCTGAGAAAACCGGCTCGGAATCGTTCCCCCTCTCCCGGTCGGGGGGAGGGCGATGGGAGAGGGGGACAGGGGGTGAGGTCTCACCGCGGCGCCCCCGGCGTCTCGATCTCCATCCGCCCGTCCTCCCGCACGACGATGCGGACCATCCCGCTCCGGTCGGTGCGCAGGATCCGGGCGCCGTGGTCTTCCAGGCGCTCGACGACATCCGGCGCGGGGTGGTGGTAGATGTTCTTCACTCCCGCCGAGATCAGGGCCAGGCGCGGCCGGGCGGTCTCCAGGAAGGAGGCAGTTGAGGACGTGCGGCTGCCGTGGTGGGCCACCTTGAGGACGTCCACCCGGAGGCTCCGCTCGCAGCAGGCGAGCAGACGCATCTCGGCCCAGCTCTCGATGTCGCCGGTGAGGAGCGCCCGGCGGCCGTGGACCTCGGCGAGGAGCACCAGGGAGCGTTCGTTGGAGCCCCGCCTCTCGTCGCGCTCGGGGTGGAGGACGGTCAAGCGCCAGCGGCCGGCCCGGGCGGTCTCGCCCGCCCAGAGCAGGCGGGTCCGCGCTCCCGGCAGGCGCATCAGCCGGCCGGAGCACCCCTCCGTCTCCCAGCCCGGTCCCATCCAGACCTCCCGAACCGGCAAGTAAGCGGAAACGTCAACCAGTCCCTGGCAATGATCGCGGTCGACGTGGGACATGACGACCGCGTCGAGCCGGCGCACCCCTTCGGCCAGAAGCGCGGGAAGGAGGACGCGGCCCCCCAGGTCTCCCCGCTCCCAGCCGCCGCCGTCCACGAGCACGGCCGCCGGTCCGTCCCGCAGGAGGATGGAATCCCCCTGTCCCACATCCAGCATCACCAGCTCGGGCTCCCGATGGTCCACCTTTCCCCGGTCCCCCAGAGCACAGGCCCCGAGCACGGCCAGCCCGGCGGCCAGAACGGCGGCGGCGCGGCGCCAGCGGAGGAGCAGGACCGCCGCCGCGGTGCCCGCAAAAAGCCAGGCGGCCAGGGGCGAGGCGGCGAGGGGAAGGGGGAGCCAGACCTCCGGCCGGGTCCGGGAGGGCCAGGAGAACGGCGCCGTCAGGACGTCGAGCGCCGGCAGGAGCCGGGCGGCGAGGTCCGGCGAAAGGAGCGCCAGCCCCGTCCAGAGGAGGGCCGCCACCAGCACCAGACCGGTCCACGGCACCGCCGGCAGGTTCAGCAGCGGCGCCAAAGGGCAGAGCAGGTGGAAGCGCGGCAGGGCCCAGGGCAGGGTGGCGATCTGCGCGCCCACGCTCGCCGCGAAGGACTCCGCGAGCCAGCCAGGGAGGTAAGGCGCCTTGCGCCAGCGCTCCGCCAAGGGAGGGGCGAGGAGGAGCAGGCCGGCCGTGGCGGTCACGGTGAGCTGGAACGCGGGCGACCGCACCACGGCCGGGTCCTCCAGGACCAGCAGCACGACCGCCCATCCGAGGGCGTTCGCCGCCGCGGGAGGCCGCTCGGCCAGCAGCGCCAGGACGGCAAGCAACCCCATGACCGCGGCGCGCACCAGGGCCGGGAGCGGACCCACCAGGAGGAGGTAGAGGCAGATCGCCGTGAGCATCAGGAGAAGGCGAAGGCTCCGCGGCAGCCAGCCACCGAGGAGCCACACCACCCCGGCCACGAGCGCCACGTGAACCCCGGACACGGACATCAGGTGGTAGGTCCCGGTGAGGCGAAGCCCCCGCTTCCACTCCAGAGGGAGGTCCGAGGCGTCGCCCAGAACGAGGGCCCGGGTTAGCGCCTTGCCCTGCCGCTCCCCCTCACTCTCCGGTCCGGAGGCCGCGTACGCCGCCTCCACCCGGCGGCGGAGGGCGCCGGAGAGGCCGGCGATCCACCCCGGCCCCTCCTCCACCTCCATCAGGCTCCGGCTCTTTACCCGCAGACGCCACGGTCCGGGCGGCACCGCGGCACGGTTGGCGAAGCCGGCCGACCGGGCCAGGAAGCCCTTGATGCGGAGGGAGGTCCCGAACGGAGGCGGAGCCTCGTCGGGATCGGGGACGTGGACCATGACCTCGAGAGCGGGGGTCACCACCCGGTCGCCCTGCCGGACGCGGAGGACGCGGGCGGGGGCCGACCACCCGTCCTCATCGGAGTTCCAGTGGCCATCGATGCGGACCACCGCCTCGACCGGCCGCTCGCGGTCGATCCCTGCAACCGGGCTCTGCGGCAGCCCGAGCCGCACGGCCGCCGCAAGGAGCCCGAAGGCCAGGAAGGCGAGCCCCACCCCCGCGGGACGCCGCAGGGCCAGGCCGAGGAGGGCCAGCGCGGCCACAAGGGGGATGGGGAGGAAGGAGAGGTGGAAGGCCAGGGAGGCGCCGCAGGCGAACGCCGCGGCCGGGAGGAGCATGGGTGCGTTTTTTCCGTTCATGCCTAGATGGACGGAAAAACTCTCCAGCATCGCTCAGACTTTCTGCACGATCTTCCTCCTCCCCTTTCCGCCCCCAGGGCGGTGTTTGGTCAGCCCAGGGCGGAAGCCCTGGGCGGGGTGCCAGGACGGTGCGCGCCTCCCCCGCCCTTCCGCCCTGGGCGGGGTGCCAGGACGGTGCACCTCCTCCCCTCCCCCGCCCTTCCGCCCTGGGCGGGGTGCCAGGACCGTGCGCCTCCTCCCCTCCCCCGCCCCTTCCGCCCTGGGCGGGGTGCCAGGACGGTGCACCTCCTCCCCTGCCCTTCCGCCATGGGCGGGGTGCCAGGACGGTGCGCCCCTCCCCCGCCCAGGGCGTCCGCCCTGGGCTAGCCGAACACAGCCCTGGGGGGCTGGGGAATGGTCCTATTCCGCCTCCGGCGAGAATAGCGACAGCACCGGCAACCCCAGCCGCCGCCGCAGGATCTGCCGGGTCAGGCGCTCGTAGGACCGTTCCAGCTCGTCGGTCGGCAGGCGCCCGGTCAGGGAGGCAAGGGTCTTTTCCACGGCGGCGTCGATCTCCTCCCTCCCCGCCTCGTCCAGGCCGGCCAGGGCGGCGTCGAGCATCTCCCGATCCAGGGAGGAGAGACCTTGCTCGACGGTCTGTGGATCTCCGTCGAGGGCAGTGATGCGGGCGGCAAAGGCGTCCCGCGCCGTGAAGGCGGGCGGCAGGGTGGCGGCGAGGGCGGCGAGGCGGGGGGGGACTTCGAAGGCTGGGGCCTCGGCGCGGTGGCCGGGGGCGGTCAGCTCGCGCAGGTCGGCCCAGGCGGCGTCGATCGCCGGAGCGCAATAGCGGAGGCTGGAGATCTTGCCCTTGGCGCCGCGCTCCTTGCGCTTGGCGAAGACCTCCTCCAGGGTCCGGCGGACGAGGTCGAGGGGGACGCCTTCCCGGTGCCAGCGGCGAGCCACCTGCCAGTCGGCCGGGGAGAGCAGGAGGGGCGACCCGCGGAGGGCCACGAAGATCTCCTCGACGGCCCGGAAGTAGGCGTGGTCCGAGTCCTCCGGCTCCTCAGGACCGGTTGCGCTCATAGATCAGCTTGAGGCCGGCCAGGGTGAGGTCCAGGTCGACCTCGCGGATGTGCTTGGAGCCGGAGGCGATCAACGGGGCCTGGCCGCCCGTGGCGATGATGTTGCGGACCCCCGGGATCTCGGCGAGGAGCCGCTCCAGGATGCCGTCCACGAGGCCGATGTAGCCGTAGTAGATGCCGGCCTGCATGGCCCCGACGGTGTTCTTCCCCACCAGCTCGGCGGGCTTTCTCACGTCCACCCGGTAGAGGCGCGAGGCATGGGCCCACAGGGCCTCGGCCGAGATCATGATCCCCGGGGCGATGATGCCGCCGACGTACTCCCCTGCCGCATTGACCAGGTCGAAGGTGGTGGCCGTGCCGAAGTCCACCACGATGACCGGGGCGCCGTAGCGCTCCCGGGCGGCCACGGCGTTGACGATGCGGTCCGCCCCCACCTCGGCCGGGTTGTCGTAACGGATGGGCATGCCCGTGCGCACCCCGGGCTCGATGAACAGCGGCCTCTTGCCGAAGTAGCGGCGCGCGAGGTGGTCCAGGGTCAGGTGGAGGGGCGGGACGACCGAGGAGATCACCACGGCCTCGGCGGCCATGGGATCGATCCCCCAGCGGGTGAAGAGGGGGAGGAGGAGAGATCCGTATTCGTCCGCCGTGCGCTCGTGGTTGGTGGAGAGCCGGAAGCTCTCCACCATCGCGTCCCCCTGGTAGACGCCAAAGATGGTGTTCGTGTTGCCCACGTCCACCACGACCAGGAGACCGGAGCGGTCCTCCGGCCGCCTTCGCCGGCCCGCGGCGGCGCTCATTCGATCACCTCCCCGGCCGAGAGGCGCAGCTCCCGGCCGTCGCTCTCCAGCAGGAGGAAGCCCCGCTCGTCGAAGCCGAGGAAGGTCCCCTCGACCACCTCGTCCCCGGTCCGGCAGACGAGCCGCTCGCCGGGGCGGTGGACCGACCAGGAGCGGTAGCTCTCCACGGCGTAGGCCAGGTCCCCCAGGTGGACCATCTCCCGCTCGATCCCGGCGACGAGGTCCCAGGTCAGACCCTCCAGCGTCACGCCCGTGCCCCCCTGCAGGCTCACGGAGGTTCCGGCCACCGGAAGCTCATCCTCGCCGTGGCCATGGTTGATGCCGAAGCCCACGATCACCCGGCTCTCCCCGTCTGGCCGGACCAGGGCCTCGATCAGGATGCCGCCGATCTTCCGGCGCTCTGCCCCGCTCGCGATGAGGAGATCGTTCGGCCACTTGAGCCGGCAGGGGGACGCCAGGTGGGTGGAGAGGACGCGGCAGAGCCCCACGCCAACGAGGAGCGGCAGGGTCTGGAGGGCCTCGGCGTCCGCGATCTTGGTCACCAGGGTGGCGTAGATCCCCTTGCCCCGGGGGCTTGCCCAGCCCCGGCCGTGACGGCCCCGGCCGCCGCTCTGCTCGAAGGCCAGCACCAGAAGCGGCTGGAGATCCTCTCCCTCCCCCTCGTACTCGGCCACGATGGACCGGGCGAGCTCGTTGGTGGAGGCGACCCGGGGCAGGATGATGACGTTCTCGGGGCCCCGCCGGGCCCTTTTCTCCACGAGCTCCTCGATGTAGCGGTCGAAGTCCACGGTCCCTCTCCTCAACGGTCTCCCAGGCTCGCCTTCAGGCTCGCCTCCCGCTCCCGCATCTCGGCGAGCCGGGCTCGGCCGCCCTCGACCACGTGCGGCGGCGCCTTGGAGAGGAACTGCTCGTTGCCGAGCCGCTCCTCCGCCCGGGCGATCTCCGCCGCGAGCTTGTCCAGTTCCTTGACCAGCCGGCCCCGCTCCTCTTCGCCCAGGGCGGCCGCCTCCGGCACCAGCGCCACCTCGACGCCGGCCACCAGGTCGCGCACCGCGCCCTCCGGGATCGTCCCGAAGGTGATGGACTCGACCCGGGTGAGGAAGCGCAGGAGCGGCTCCTGCTCCTCCAGGAGCCGCTGCACGCCGGCGTCCGAGGCAGAGAGGTGGAGGTCGATCTTGGTCTTCGGCGAGAGCCCCAGGTCGGCCCGGAGGCCGCGGGCCCGGGTGACGGCCTGGATCAGGGCGTCCATGCCGGCTTCCACCTCGGGGCTCTCCCAGCTCTCCTCCCGCCGCGGATAGGGCGCGAGACAGATCGTCTCGGGGTGGACGGCCTGGTGGCCGGGCAGACGCTGCCACACCTCCTCGGTGAGGAACGGCATCACCGGATGGAGCAGCCGCAGGGCGCGGTCCAGCACGGTGAGGAGCACGTCTCCCACCCGCGGCCGGGGAGCCTCGCCGGAAAAGGCGGGTTTGCACAGCTCGATGTACCAGTCGCAGAGGTCGCCCCAGAAGAAGTGGTACAGGCGGTTGCAGGCCTCGTCGAAGCGGAAGGTCTCGAAGCGGGCGTCCACCTCGGCCGCGGCCTGCGACAGGCGGGAAAGGATCCAGCGCTCCGGCGCCGCGAGCCCCGCAGGGTCGATCGACTCAGCCACTCGGGCGTCGGCCGGGATGCGGGACAGGGCGAAGCGGGTGGCGTTCCAGATCTTGTTGCCGAAGGCCCGGTAGCCCGCGATCTGGTCGCGGTTCAACGGGATGTCCCGGCCCGGGCTGTCGAGCGACGCCAGGGTGAAGCGCAGGGCGTCGGCCCCGAACTCGTGCACGAGCTCCGTGGGGTCCATCACGTTCCCCTTGGTCTTCGACATCTTCTGGCCCTCGGCGTCGCGCACGAGGCCGGTCAGGTGGACCGTCGCGAACGGCACCTCGCCGGTGAAATGGAGGCCGGTCATCACCATGCGGGCCACCCAGAAGAAGAGGATGTCGAAACCGGTCACCAGCACGCTCGTGGGATAGAAGGTGCGCAGGTCCGGCGTGTCCTCGGGCCAGCCCAGGGTGGAGAACGGCCAGAGGGCGGAGGAGAACCAGGTGTCGAGCACGTCGGGGTCCTGGGTCAGCCGGTCGGTGCCGGCCTGCCCGGCCGCTTCCTCGACGCTGTGGGCCACGAAGCAGCGACCGTCCTCGGTGTACCAGGCGGGGATCTGGTGGCCCCACCAGAGCTGCCGGGAGATGCACCAGGGCTTGATGTTGGTCAGCCAGTGCTCCCAGGTCTTCCCCCACGAGTCGGGGACCAGGGCGAGCCGGCCGTCGCGCACGGCCTCCAGGGCGGCCTCGGCCATGCCCGAGACATCGCAGAACCACTGGGTGGACACCAGGGGCTCGATGGGCTCGCCGCCCCGCTGGCTGTGGCCCACGTTGTGGACGTGGTCCTCCACCTTGACGAGGTAGCCCTCCTCCTGGAGGCGCTGCACCATCTTCGTCCGCGCCTCGAAGCGGTCGAGCCCGGCGAACTCGGGGCCGGCGTCGGCGGTCATGCGGCCGTCCGGACCGATCACGGTGATCCCCGGGATGCCGTGCCGCTTGCCCACCTCGAAGTCGTTCGGATCGTGGAACGGGGTGATCTTCACCAGCCCCGAGCCGAACTCGCGGTCGACCATCGGGTCGGCCACGAAGGGCAGCCGCCGGCCCACGACGGGGAGGATGGCCGCCTTGCCCTGGAGATGCTGGTAGCGCTCGTCGTCCGGGTGCAGGGCGATCGCGCTGTCCCCGAGCATGGTCTCCGGCCGGGTGGTGGCCACCACGATCCGCTCGTCGCTCCCTTCCACGGCGTAGGCCACGTGGTAGAGCTTGCCCTGGACGGTCTTCATCTCCACCTCCAGGTCGGACACGGCCGTGCCCAGGGTGGGGGACCAGTTCACCAGGTACTCGCCGCGGCTGATGAGCCCTTCGCGGTAGAGGCGGACGAAGGCCTCGCGAACCGCCCGGGAGAGGCCGGGGTCCAGGGTGAATCGCTCGCGGGTCCAGTCGCAGGAAGCGCCCAGGAGATCGAGCTGCTGGCGGATATTGTCGTGGTACATCTCCTTCCACTCCCACATCCGCTCGAGGAACCTTTCGCGGCCCAGCGCGCAGCGGCTCGCCCCCTCGGTCGCGAGCTGGCGCTCCACCATGAGCTGGGTCGCGATGCCGGCGTGGTCGGTGCCCGGCAGCCACAGCGCGTTGTAGCCCTGCATGCGCCGCCAGCGGGTCAGCAGGTCCTGGAGCGTGGACTGGAGGGCGTGGCCGACGTGGAGCTTGCCCGTGACGTTGGGGGGCGGGATCGGGATGCAGTACGAGGGCCGTTGCGACGGCGCCTCGGCCGTGAAATACCCCTTCTCCCGCCAGGTGCGCTGCCAGACAGCCTCGTAGCGGGCCGGCTCGCAGCGCTTGTCCATCTCGGGTGTGCTCGTCTCCGCCGTTTCGGTACGGATC
>DASQEB010000573.1:0-5205 GCA_035633875.1 Thermoanaerobaculia bacterium | reverse complement strand
AGGGCGTTGCCGCAAACAGGCGGCATTGCCCTTCGGGAGACGTCCCGCCGGTGGGGGCCTTTGGATGGCGTCGCGGTGAGAGCGCCGGTGGTGGCCTTTGGTCGATTTTCCGTTGCGGGGTGGGACGTCTATACGGCGGAAAGACGTGATCCAATACCCTTCTCAACGCCTCCATCTCCGCGGGAATCTCCCGCACCGTCATCGGCCGGTCCTGGAGCACCGCGAGCGCTTCCGGAATCTCCACCTCGATCCCCATCTCCTCGTAGACCGGCAGGAACTTCGCCGGATGGGCAGTGGCCAGGAAGACGCCGGTCTCTCCCGGCTCCAGGCGCTCGGTGAGGACCCCGTAGGCCACGGCGGCGTGGGGGTCCGCGAGGTAGCCGTGCGCGGCGAGGTCCCGGATCGCCTCCCGGGTGCCGTCGTCATCCCTCCAGCCCCAGCGCAGGACCTGGCGCAAAGCGTCCAAATCCCCTCCGTAGAGGTATTCGATGCGCTCCCAGTTGTTGGGGGCGCCCACGTCCATGGCGTTCGAGAGGGTGGCGATGGAGAGACGAGGTCTGTATGTGCCCGTGTCCAGGTATTCGGGGATGGTGGTGTTGGCGTTGGTGGCGGCGATGAAGGCCGTGACCGGCAGGCCCAGGGCGCGGGCCAGGAGGCCGGCGCAGAGGTTTCCAAAGTTGCCGCTTGGGACGGCGATCACGGGCGGGGCGGTCTCTTCGAGGCGGCGGAGGGCGGCCACGGCTTCGGTGTAGTAGAGGAGTTGGGGGAGGAGCCTCGCGACGTTAATGGAGTTGGCCGAGGTGAGGCCGTGGCGGGTGGCGAGATCCTGATCCGCGAAGGCGGCCTTGACCAGGGTCTGGCAGTCGTCGAAGGCGCCGTTCACGGCCAGGGCGGTGACGTTCCCTCCCAGGGTGGCGAGCTGGCGCTCCTGGAGGTCGGAGATCCGGCCCTTGGGGTAGAGGCCGCCGACGCGCACGCCGGGGCGGTTCCAGAAGGCGTGGGCTACGGCCGCTCCGGTGTCGCCGCTCGTGGCGGTGAGGATGGTCACGGGCCGGCCGGGCTCGCGCAGGAGGTCGAGGACGGCGGCAAAGAAGCGGGCGCCGAAGTCTTTGAAGGCCAGGGTGGGACCGTGGAAGAGCTCCAGGGCGCAGACGCCGCGGTGCACCGGGGTGATCGGGACCAGGGGCACGGGGAAGTCCAGGGCGGAGCGGACGGCGGCGGCCAAGGCCGCGCGGTCGATCTCGTCCCCCAGCAGGCGGTCGAGGATCGCGACGGCGCGGTCCTGCCAGTCCAGGGCGAGGAGGTCGGGCCAATCCCGGACGGGAGGGAGCGGGTCGGGCATCCAGAGGCCGCCGTTGGGGGCGAGCCCTGCGAGGACCGCTTCGCGGAAGGTGGCGGTGGTCCGCGGGTCGCGGGTGCTGACGAATCTCACGGCAGGATTCTCGCGCCCCGGGGGTCGATCCGGCACAGTTTCGCGGTGGAGTCGAGGCCGGCGGCGGCGAGGGCTTCGCGGAGGGCCCCGGCCACGGCGCGCCCGCTCCTCTCGCCCTCGGCCACGGCGAAGATCGCGGGGCCGGAGCCGGAGAGGGTGCAGCCCAGGGCGCCCGCATCCAAGGCGGCTCTTTGGGCGGCGTGGAAGCCGGGGACGAGGGGCGCCCTGTGGGGCTCGGCCAGGACGTCCCGCAGGCAGCGGCGCAGGAGGTCGCGGTCGCCGCTCTCGACCGCGAGCACGAAGCCGGCGAGGTTCTGGGCGAAGGCTACGGTCTCGTGCAGCGGAAAGGCCCGGGGCAGCGCCCGGCGGCTCCGCTCGGTGGCCAGCTCACAGGCCGGAGAGATCACGGCGAGGACCAGGTCGTCGAACCAGGGCAGGGCCCGAGCCTCCGGGAGACCGTTCCGGTTGGGGACGAGGAGCTGGAGACCTCCCCGGAGGCTGGGGACGACGTTGTCCAAGTGGGCCGAGCCGGAGACGAGGGCCTCCGCCCGGCCGGCCAGGACCAGGAGCTGGTCCCGGTCCAGAGGCTCGCCCAGCAGGGCCTGGCAGGCGGCCAGGGTGGCCGCCACCGAGCTGCCGCTGGAGCCCAGGCCGCTGCAGCGGGGGAGGTTCTTCTCCAGATGGAACGCGATGGGCGGGCAGGGGACTCCCTGGCGCTGGAGGTCTTCCCGGTAGAGCGCGTACGTGCGCAGGACGAGGTTGCTCCACGGATCGGGAGGCAGATCAGCGGCATAGGGACCGGCGACGGTGAGGGACGGCGCGTCCCCCTCGGCAAGCCGGGCCGCGACGACGTCTCCCCACAGCCCACCGTCCAGAGGCGCGAGCGCGGCCCCCAGGAGATCGAAGCCGGCGGCGAAATTGCCGATGCTGGCCGGAGCGTAGGCGCGGAGCGTCATGGCGTTCCTCTCCTCACAGCGCCACCTTCAGAAGATCCGCCAACGCCCCGGCAGCGGTGACGTCGCCGCCAGCGCCGTAGCCTCGCACCACGAGCGGGGTGGGCCGGCAGTGCTCGGTGAGGAAGGAGAGGGCGTTCTCTCCGCCCCGGACGGCGAACAGGGGGTGGTCCGTCCCCACCTCTTCGAGGCCCACGCGGCACCGGACGCCGTCCGGTCCCGCCTCCAGGACGGTGGCGTGGCGGAGGGTGCGGCCGGCCGCGGCGAGGGTCCCGAGGCGGTCCGCGAAGCAGGCGTCGAGGAGGGGGAGGCGGGCGAGGAAGTCGTCGACCGCGCCGGAGGCGTCGAAGTCGGGGGCAGCACGCCTTCGACCTCCACGTTGTCGAACTCCAGGGCGGCGCCGGTCTCGCGGGCGAGGATGAGGATCTTGCGCGCTACGTCCCGGCCCGAGAGGTCGTCCCGGGGATCGGGCTCGGTGAAGCCCCTCTCGCGGGCCGTGCGCACGGCCTCGGAGAAGGGCACCCCATCCTGGAGGGCTCCCAGAAGAAAGGAGAGCGAGCCCGAGAGGATGGCCTCCAGCCGGAGCACGCGGTCGCCCCCTTCGAGGAGGCTGCGCAGGGTGCTGATGATCGGCAGGCCCGCCCCCACGTTGGTCTCGTAGAGGAAGCGCCGCTTGAGGCGCGCTGCCGTTCCGTGGAGGCGGCGGTAGTCCGCGATCGCGGCGCTGTTGGCCTTCTTGTTGACCGTCACGACGTGGAGCCCGGCCTCGAAGGCGAGGCCGTACCAGGAGGACACGCCGTCCTCGGCCGTGCAGTCGACGAAGACCGGGTCCACGAAGCCGGCGGTGGCGAGCTCGCCTTCCAGGGCATCCAGGGTGGCGGGGCGCGCGGCGGCGTCGAAGGCGGTCATGCCGCCGACGGCCGAGACGACCACGAGGAGGGGGCTCCCCTCCCGGGCCCGTCCGACCACGATCTCCGCCACCCCGCGCATCCGCTCCGCGCTGTCGACCGAGGTGCCACCGACCTTGAGGACTCGCATCCGGCTCTCCTGAAACTAGGAGAGGCAGTATGGCCGAGGAGCCTGAGTAGGGCAAGGAGGGCCGTTGCGCCTCCGGCCCGATTGCCCTACAATACGCCTCCGCTTCGCGGAGCCGGAGCCCCCGTCTTCGACCAAGCCGACGTAGCTCAGCGGTAGAGCAGCTGATTCGTAATCAGCAGGTCATCGGTTCAAATCCGATCGTCGGCTCCAGCGTCACCAAGGTAAACCACTCAAATTCGAGCACTTACGGGCTTCGGGCGCCTTCGGGGCCTGGGTCGTGGTATACTTCTTCCTGGAGTTAGTTACCACATAGTGACCACCGAGCCGAAGAAGGACCCGCCAGAGGAGTCCTAGATGCCAGCGATCGACCAGCTCCGCGACAAATGGGTCCGCGCCGTCGCAACCAGGAAGACCCAGGAGGACTTCTGGGACGAGTCGAGAGCTGGCCTTTTTCTGCGGGTGGCCCGGTCGGGCAGCAAGACCTTCTACTACTCTTATCGGAGACCGGGACCAGGGCCAGCACGCGAGAGGCCAAAGGCAACTCTGCTCCTCGGCAAGTTTGCTCCGGATGACCCCCGGCCGGAGGTCCGCTTCGGCCTGTCGGACGCGGTGACAGCCTGGCGAGCTGCTTCGGGGAAACTCGCGGAGGGAACGGACCCCAAGCCAGCACAGGCCGAGCCGGTGCCGGCCAACACCGTCCCGCTCCCGGAGCTCAACCGCCAGAGGCTGCTCGACATCTTCGGGGAAAGGCCAATCCTTCGAGGCTCCTTCGCCGAGATGGCCATGGATTTCCTCGTACTCAGAGCCTGGGTCGAGAAGCGGCGCACCCGAGACGACGAGCAGATGCTCAAGCGGGATCTCCTTCCGGCTTGGCGGGATCGCCCAGCCGAAGAGATCCAGGAAGAGGATGTCGTCGCGGTGACCGATAAGATCGTGTTGGAACGGGGAGCCCGGGTTTCCGCGAACCATGTCCGGCTCTTGGCCTCCCGCATCTACAACTTCGCGATCTCGCGAGCGAAGCTTCGCCACAACCCCGCTCACCTGGTGAAGGTCGCAGGAGGCAAGGCGAAGGCGCGGCAGCGGTGGTTGTCCGATTCAGAGATCAAGACCCTTTGGTTTGGGCTTGAGAAGGCTACGGTCCAGCTCTGCTGCCAGATCCGCTTGGAGCTGATCCTCATGCAGCGGCCAGGTGAGGTCGCGGCGATGGAGTGGTCTGAGGTTGGCGCTGATCGCTGGTGGATCATTCCGGGAACGAAGCAGATCTCGCTCGGAGGAGATCTAATCGAGGTAGGCACAAAAAACAAGCTCGCCCACTCGGTCTATCTCCCTTCCCTCGCCTGGGAGATCCTCGAGCTCCTCCGCCCGGTTACCGGAGGTGGTCGGTTCGTCGTCCCCAGCCCCAAGCGGGCCGACCAGCCCCTGTGGTTCACCAACAAGGTCCTTGCAAAGCTGGCCGCCGATCTAGAGATGCAGCCCTTCACCCGGCATGACCTGCGGCGTACGGGGACCACGAACCTTCAGCGGTTGGGCTTCGATCACCTAGTGGACCCCGTCGTTAACCACCAGCCACGCGGAGTACGGGCTTCCTACAATCTGTGGCGCTTCCGTGACGAACGGCGGAATGCTATGGAAGCTTGGGACTTTCATCTACGCAGCATCCTTGGTCTTTAAGGGATAGCTGTTTAGCCATCCACTCTTGAATGGTCCCTTCGTCCCATACGTGCTTACCCCAAAGAAGAACTGGAGGCGGGAATTCGCCGTTCTTGAGCTTTCTCCGGATGG
>DASQEB010000572.1:0-5881 GCA_035633875.1 Thermoanaerobaculia bacterium | reverse complement strand
CCCCACCGCCGCCGCCATCTCCTGGAGCGATCGCACGTTCAAGCCGTCCTTGCGCAGCGCGGCGATGGCCTCCGCACAGGCCATGGCTCCGGAGAGGGTGGTGATGCAGGGGATGTCGTACTTGAGAGCGGTCCTGCGGATGAGGCCGTCGTCCTCGTGGGACTCCCGGCCGAGGGGGGTGTTGATCACCAGGGCGATCTCGCCGTTGATGAGGTGGTCCACCACGTGCGGGCGCTCTTCCTCGTGGACCTTGCGGACCATCCGGACCTCCAGATCCTGGCTCCGCAGATAGTCGGCCGTGCCGGCGGTGGCCGCGAGCTCGAAGCCGAGCTCGGCAAGGCGTCGTGCCACGGGGAGGAGGCCCGGCTTGTCCCGGTCGTGGACGGAAAGGAAGGCCGTGCCCGCGAGCGGCAGCTCGTGGCCGGCCGCCATCCAGGCCTTGGCGAAGGCGTTGCCGAAGGTGAGGCTCTCGCCCATCACTTCGCCGGTGGACTTCATCTCCGGACCCAGCACCGGGTCCACCCCGGGGAAGCGGCGGAAGGGGAAGACGGGCGCCTTGACGAACACTCCCGGCACCCTCGGTTCCTCCGTGAACCCCAGCTCGTCCAACGTCCGCCCCGCCATGGCCGCGACGGCGAGCTTGACCAGGGGCACGCCCACGGCCTTGGCGATGAAGGGGACGGTGCGGGAGGCCCGGGGGTTCACCTCCAGGACGTAGATCTTTCCGTCCTTCAAGGCGAACTGGACGTTCATCAGGCCCACCACGCCGAGCCGCAGGGCCAGGCGCTTCGCGATCTCCCGCATCCGGTCCTGGTCCTCTGCCGAGACCTTGTAGGGCGGGAGCACCGCCACCGAGTCTCCCGAGTGGATCCCCGCCTCCTCGATGTGCTGGAGGACGCCCGCGACCACGGCCCGCTTGCCGTCCGCCAGGAGGTCCAGATCCACCTCGAAGGCGTCTTCCAGGAACCGGTCGAGGAGCACCGGATGGCCGGGGGAGACATCCGCGGCCTCCTGCATATACCGCTCCAGGGTGGGCTCGTCGTAGACGATGGCCATGGCCCGGCCGCCCAGGACGTAGCTCGGGCGGACCACCACGGGGAAACCGATCCGCCGCGCCACTTCCAGGGCTTCGTCGAGGGAGGTCGCGGTGCCGTTTTCCGGCTGGAGGATCCCCTCCTCGGCGAGGAGGGCGCCGAAGCGCTTGCGGTCCTCGGCGAGGTCGATGGCGTCCGGCGAGGTCCCCCAGATCGGCGCGCCCAGGGAGGCGAGGCCGCGGGCGAGCTTGAGCGGGGTCTGCCCGCCGAGCTGCACGATCACCCCCTGGGGCTTCTCCCGGTCGAGGACCGCCTTGACGTGCTCCAGGGTCAGCGGCTCGAAGTAGAGGCGGTCGGAGGTGTCGTAGTCCGTGGAGACGGTCTCGGGGTTGCAGTTGACCATCACCGTCTCATAGCCCAGCTCGCGCAGGGCGAAGGCGGCGTGGACGCAGCAGTAGTCGAACTCGATCCCCTGGCCGATGCGGTTGGGTCCCGAGCCCAGAATGACCACCTTCGGCCGGTCGTCCGGGTCGGCCTCGTCTTCCTGGCCCCAGGTGGAGTAGAGATAGGGGGTCGTGGCAGGGAACTCGGCCGCACAGGTGTCCACCCGCTTGTACACCCGGTGGAGGCCACTTGCGGCCAGATTGTTGGCGAATTCCTTCTCCCGGCAGTTGAGGAGCCCGGCGATCCGGGCGTCGGTCAACCCGAAGGACTTGGCCTTCTTGAGCAACGGCCGGGGCACGGACGCCAAGTCCCAGCAGGCGAGCTCCGCCTCCAGCTCGACGATCTCCGCGATCTCCCGCAGGAACCACGGGTCGATGTGCGAGACCTCCGCCACCTCCTCGGGGGTCCACCCCTGGCGCAGAGCGGCGAAGACGGCGAAGAGACGCTCCCAGTTGGGTGTCGCGAGCCGGCGCTTCAACCGCACGGGGTCGGACATCCGCCGCTCCCGGGCCGCGGGGCTGCCGTCCAGCTCCAGGGCGGAGAGCGCCTTCATCAGGGCCTCCTTGAAGGTGGCTCCCATGGCCATGACCTCGCCCACGGACTTCATCGAGGTGCCGAGGACGGGCGGCGTCTCCGGGAACTTCTCGAAGGCCCAGCGGGGGATCTTCACGACGGTGTAGTCGAGCGTCGGCTCGAAGGCGGCGTAGGTCTTGCCCGTGATGTCGTTGGGAATCTCGTCC
Source organism: Thermoanaerobaculia bacterium (assembly GCA_035633875.1). GTDB lineage: Bacteria > Acidobacteriota > Thermoanaerobaculia > Multivoradales > UBA5704 > DATARR01. Next base: position 3,663 of record DASQEB010000572.1, on the reverse strand, counting down.
AGGGTGTAGCCCACGGCGAGGAGGGCCGCGATCTTGGCGATGGGGAAGCCGGTGGCCTTGGAGGCCAGGGCGGAGCTCCGGGAGACCCGCGGGTTCATCTCGATGACCACCCGCTCGCCGGTCTTCGGGTGGACGGCGAACTGGATGTTCGAGCCGCCGGTCGCGACCCCCACCCGGCGGATGACCTTGAAGGCGTCGTCCCGCATCTCCTGGTACTCGCGGTCCGAGAGGGTCTGCTGCGGGGCGCAGGTGATGGAGTCGCCGGTGTGGACGCCCATGGCGTCGACGTTCTCGACCGAGCAGACGACGATGGCGTTGTCCGCCGTATCGCGCATGACCTCCAGCTCGAACTCCTTCCAGCCGAGGACCGACTGCTCGAGGAGCACGCGGTGGGCCGGGCTCGCGTGGAGAGCCGCGGCCACGACCTCCTCGAGCTCGTCCCGGTTGTAGGCCACGCCGCCTCCTTCCCCGCCGAGCGTGAAGCTCGGGCGGACGATGACCGGGTAGCCGATCTCCGCCACGATCTCGCGGGCCTCCTCCAGGCTCCCGGCGTAGCCGCTCCTGGGGACCTTGAGCCCCACCTCCTCCATGGCCTGCTTGAAGAGCAGGCGGTCCTCCCCCAGGCGCAGGGCGTCGATCCCCGCTCCCAGGACCTCGACCCCCAGGCGGTCGAGCGCCCCCCGCTCGGAGAGGGCGATGGCCAGGTTGATCCCGGTCTGGCCGCCCACCGTGGGCAGGAGGGCGTCCGGCCGCTCGCGCTCGAGGACCTTCTCGACCACCTCCGGCACGAGGGGCTCGATGTAGGTGGCGTCGGAGAACTCGGGGTCGGTCATGATCGTGGCCGGATTGGAGTTCACCAGCACGACCCGGTAGCCCTCGCGCTTGAGCGCGCGGCAGGCCTGGGTGCCCGAGTAGTCGAACTCGCAGGCCTGGCCGATCACGATCGGTCCCGACCCCAGGACGAGGATGGAGCGGATGTCGGTCCTTCTGGGCATCGCGCGGGGGAGTGTAGCACCTCACCGGAGGGGGGTGAGGTCTGGCACGCTTCTCGCAATTCGTTCTAGCTACAAACATCCGCCAGGTCCGCATCAACGGCTCCAGCGGAGAAAGGGAGAATTCCAGAGTATGGACAAGGCCAACCTCGAACGGCTCCACCAGCTCCTGAAGGGACACGAGGAGATGATGGAGGAGAAGAGATCCCGCCCGGAGGGGATGCTGCGCCAGAGCGACCCCTTCCGCGAGAGCTTCAGCCGGGTGGCGCGGTCCGTCATCGTCCCGGTCCTCGAAGAGATCAAGGACATCATGGTGGGCAAGGTGGAGTCCGCCTCCATCTTCCACCGCTCCACCGCCGCCGGCCTGCGGATCAAGCTCGACCGGTGGGAGGACTACGAGCGCTCCCTTCTCTTCTTCGGGGACGACACGTCCCACATGGTGAAGATCACCCACGAGGGGGTCGGCTTCAGCAGCCTCGCCAACAAGGTCCTCCTCTCCCAGGTCGACGCCCGGCTGGTGGAGGAGGAGGCGATGCGGTTCCTGAAGCGCCTCTTCGGCCAGGAGCAGCTCCGCCGCACCACCGCCGCCAGCGCGGGAGGGAACGGAGACCGGTTTTCCCGGCCCGTCGGGCTGAATGCCGCTCCCCGCTATGCCATCACCCCCGAGCTGGTCCGGATCTGAGGCCGCGCCAATAAAAAAGGGGGACCCTTTCCGGGTCCCCTCCAAGCTCAGCCGACCGCAGTCAGCGCCAAGCACTCAATAGAGGTCGTTGATGGCCGCCTCGTCGTCCGCCTCGGTGGTGGCGGGGTTGTTGTTGCAGGACGAGACCGAGGGGTACATCGTGGCGCCGGTCACGTTGGTGTGGCCGAGGCCAAGGAGGTGGCCAACCTCGTGGACCTGGACACCCTCGATGAAGAACTCGCTCGAGCAGCCGTCCGGCTCGCCCGCGGAGGTCCAGGCAAAGCGGGTGTTGGTCACGATGTCCGCGTCAAAGATCTCGACGACGCTGCCGGCCTGCCGGAAGAAGCCGGTGAAGGTGGCCGCGAGGCAGCTCCCCTTGCAGACGCGCTCGGGATCGCGGAAGTTGAGCATCGGGATGCCGTCGCCCAACTGCCAGTTCGCGACCGAGCCCTTGACAGCGTTGACCACGGTGCCGGAGCCGGCGCCGTTCCAGGCCACGTTGGCGGTGATGGCGTTGACCGTGCGGGTGGCGCCGCCGTCGCCGTCGGTGACAGAGGACGCGCCGCGGTCGTCGACGATCACGGTCGGCGTCACGAGCCAGGAGCGCCGCGGGGAGAGGAGGACGTAGGCCGAAGCCGAGCTCACCACGAGGATGGCGAGGAGGGCGAAGACGGTGACGGAAACCTTGTTCTTGCTCATGATCTAATTCCCTCTCCAGAGTCGCTAGTTGGCCATCCGGGCGGTGCCGACCCGCTCCACATCGGCGCGGATCGCGTTCTTCAGCTCGTCGAGACGCACGGCCTTCGGCCGGGCGACGGGGGCGCCGTCGGCGCGGAGCAGGTTCACACCCTCTTCCAGGGTGGGAACCGCGATCTGGACGCCGGCCTTGTCACGAACGATCTGGAACTGGCCCTGCCGATAGCCGGTCACCTCGGCGGTGCCGTTCGGCTGGTCCTGCAGGAAGAGGACGACCCGCTCGCCGACCTGGAACTTCGGGAAACCGTGGGCCTCCACGAGGAATCCACCGACCTCGCCGCCGAAGGTGCGGACGGCGACCACGGTCGGGGCGTTGCCGGCGATCTTGTCGGTCACGCGGACCAGGGCTTCGGTCACGATCATGCGGCCCGAGCGCGACCAGAAGGAGTTCACCTTCAGGACCTCGCCCTCGACGATCGCGTCGGACTGGGCCACGAGCTCGCCCCGGGACAGGGCAACGAACGTCGACGCGCCCACCGGGATCGCGGCGACCACCAGCGCGAAGACGGCCAACCAAACGAGACGCTTCATGAAGACCTCCTTGTCCCCTGAGATGGGAATCAATGTCTCCCCCGTCCGTGGATCTACGGCGGGGGCCGTCCATCGCCGACCTTCTAGGGCAAGGGCGGTGCCAGGGGACCGAGCACCTTTTGGCCAAAATGCAACTTGCTCATACAAAAGGGATTGCGACCCATCGCCACCCGAACGGGGTGGCGCAGAGAGGGGAACTGGATCAGGTTTGAACCCTTTAGGCGGGTCAATCAGCGATCCTGATGGGTCAGCCGTTGACCCCTGCCGTCGTCCCTAGGCCGCCAGAGGCAGCCGGACCCGGAAGGTGGTGCCGTGGCCGGTGCGGCTTTCCACATCCACCTGGCCGCCGTGGGCCTGGGCCACGTGCTTGACGATGGCGAGCCCCAAGCCGGTGCCCCCCTCCTCCCGGGCGCGCCCCTTGTCGACCCGGTAGAAGCGCTCGAAGATCCGGGGGATGGATTCCGGGGGGATGCCGATGCCGGTGTCGCACACCTCGAGGAAGACGTCGGGGCCGGTCTGGAACAGGCGAAGGACGACGCGACCTTCGGGGCGGTTGTATTTGATGGCGTTGTCCAGCAGGTTGAGGACCAGCCGTTCCAGGCCGTCGGCGTCGCCGGGGATGGTGGGGACCGGCGTCTCTTCCACCTCCACCCGCACCCGCTTTTCCCGGGCGGCGGTGGAGAGCACCTCCACCGAGCGCTG
>DASQEB010000571.1:0-2385 GCA_035633875.1 Thermoanaerobaculia bacterium | reverse complement strand
CCATGCTCCCGCGGGCTCACCGGACGCTCAGGCAGTAATCTCCCGCTCCACCGGCGGCAGACACCGCGCCTGGTCACAAACCTGATACCCCACCGCGACCCGCTCCCCCCGCACCTCCCCCTGGATCTCCACCGTCCCCTCGTACACGGAGATCGGCGTCTTCATGAACCCGGTCTCGAGCTGTGTGCCCTCCGGGTAGCGGGCGTTCCGCACCTCTCCCTTGACCTCCGTGGGAACGAGGAACTCCTCCGAGGCGGGGTTCGCCTGGACGTGCCAGCCCGGAGCGACCTCCAGGGTGAGGCGGAAGGGACGCCAGCCGTCCGCCCCCGGCTCCCCGGTCTCCAGGCGGGTCCGGACCACGCTCTCGGCCTCGTGGACGAGCTTGTTGACCCCGGCGGCCTCCGCTCCCCGCTCGCGGGCCGCCCTCTCCTCCATCGGCTCCTCGGCCACCCGGGTCTCCTCGGGCGTCCTCCCCGTCTCCGTCTGGTGGTACTCGCGGACGGCCACGCACAGCATCCGCACCGCGTCCGGATGGGTCTCGACCACCTGGGCGAAGGCGCAGAGGGCCGACCGCGCCTCCATCCGATAGGTCCAGTCGCCCGTGCGTGCGCCAAGCTCGATCAGGTTGAGCACGGCGGTCGCATTGCCCGAAGGGGTGGCCCCGTCGAACACGTCCTTGCTGCGGAAGAGGACGTCCGGGCTCTCAGCGGCCATGAAGAAGCCGCCCTGGGGATCGCGCAGCCGTCGGACCTGCTCCTCCGTCAGCTCCACCGCCGCATCGAGCCAGCGCTTCTCCCCAGTGGCCTCGTGGAGGGCCAGGAACCCCCGAATCACGAACACGTAGTCCCCGAGCTGGGCCGGGATCTTCCCCTGCCCATTGCGCCAGGCATGGAGCAGCGGGCCGCCGGCGGGCCGCATCCGGGTGAGGACGAAGTCCGCCGCCCGGGCCGCCCGCTCCACGAGCTCCCGCTCGCCCAGGACCCTCCCGGCCACGGCCAGGCCGGTGATCAGCATGCCGTTCCAGTCGGCCAGGATCTTGTCGTCCGTCGCCGGTCGCTCCCGCCTGTCCCGCGTGGCAAGGAGCCGGGCCTTGGCCGTGTCGAGATCCCGCAGCAGGTCGTCCTCCGCCATCCGCCGCCGCGCGGCCAGCTCCGGGAGCGGCGCCGGCACGTGCAGCACGTAGTGGCTCCCCTCGAAAAACGGCGGTCCCTCGAAGCCCAGGAGGGGGGCGAGGAACTCGAAGTCCTCCTCGCCGAGGGCATCTTTGAGCTCACCTGCGGTCCACACGTAGTAGGCGCCCTCGTGACCGTGGGTCTCCGCGTCGATGGCGCTCCAGAACGCCCCCTCGGGCGAGGTCATCTCCCGGGCCACCCACCCCGCCGTCTCGCGGACGATCCGCGCCGCCTGCCGGTCGCCGGTGCGGGCGTGCTCCCGGGCGAGGATCTCCAGCAGGAACCCGTTGTCGTAGAGCATCTTCTCGAAGTGGGGGACCTTCCACTCCCGGTCCGTGGCGTAGCGGTGGAATCCCCCGGCGAGCTGGTCGTAGATCCCGCCCCGGGCCATCTGGTCGAGCGTCGCGGACAGCATCTCCCCGGCTTCCGGGTGATCCTCTGCCATCTCCAGACAGAGATAGAGGTTCGACGGCGTGGGGAACTTGGGCGCCCCGCCGAAGCCGCCCCACTGGCGGTCGAAGCGCCGGGCGAGCGAGTCCAGGGCCCGCCGGGCCACCACCGCATCCGGCACCGCGTCGGCCGGCTGCGACCGCTCTTCCAGATACCGGCGCATGGCGTTCGCCATCTCCTCCGCCTGCTCGTGGACGTCCTGCCGGCGGTTCTTCCACGCGTCGGCGAGGCTCTGCAACACTGTCGCGAACCCGGGCCGGCCGTAGCGGTCCTCGGGCGGGAAGTAGGTGCCGGCATAGAACGGTTTCAGGTCCGGCGTCAGGAACAGCGAATTCGGCCATCCTCCCTGGCCGGTGAGGATCTGGGTGGCCGCCATGTAGATCTCGTCGATCTCCGGCCGCTCCTCCCGGTCGAGCTTGACGTTGACGAACTCCCGGTTCATCAGCTCGGCGGTCTCCGGGGAGGAGAACGACTCCCGCTCCATCACGTGGCACCAGTAGCACGTCGAGTACCCCACCGAGAGAAAGATCGGCTTACCCTCCCGCCGGGCCTTCTCGATCGCCTCCTCTCCCCAGGGATACCAGTCCACGGGGTTGTATTGATGCAGCAGAAGATAAGGACTGCTCTCGCCGGCCAGACGGTTCGCGCGGCCGGTCGCGGTATGCGTCGCCATGGGACCTCCTTGCCCGCCCCGGAAAGCCCACCCTCCCGGGCAGACTAGTTCTATTAGGAATGCGGATCGCGTGCCGGGGCCTCACCCCCT
>DASQEB010000570.1:0-7202 GCA_035633875.1 Thermoanaerobaculia bacterium | reverse complement strand
GAGTGCCGCAGCGCGCTCTTCCGTTTCGTGGACGACGTCCACTTCGTCTTCGACGACACCGCCAAGGAGATCCACTTCCGCTCCGCCTCGCGCCTGGGGCGCAGCGACTTCGGGGTCAACCGCAAGCGGATGGAGGAGATCCGGCGGGCGTTCCTGGAAACGGGAACTTAGCGCGGCTCGACCGGGCACTGTTTCGGCTTGACAAGTCGCCCTGGACCGGGGAAAATGGAATCTGTGAGCGCTCGAAGAGGAGCCAGAGGCTCAAGCGAGGAGACCATGAAGAGCGGGCAGCCGAAAATCGTGTTGAAGGAGCACACACCCGACGAGCGGCGGGCTCCTTTGAGGCAGCCGGGTCGCCTCCTGGGCTCCATCCTCTGGGAAGAGGACATCGTCTCCCCGGTGGATGAGGCCTGGGACGCCGAGTCTTGATTCTCCTGGACACCCATACCTGGGTCTGGTGGTTTGCCCAACCCAACCAGCTCTCGGCAGCCGCGGTCGAGGCCATCGGAGACGCCGACGAGGTCGGGGTCTCTCCGATCAGTTGTTGGGAAGTGGCCATGCTGTCCCGGAAGGGGCGCCTGAAGCTCGACCGCGACACTCTGGTCTGGGTCCAGGATGCCCTCTCGGAAACGACGTTCACCGTCCTGCCGATCACTCCTCCCGTCGCCACTCTGGCGGGAACGCTGGGTTCAGAATTCCACGGTGACCCGGCCGACCGCTTGATCGTCGCGACCGCCTGCATGCTCGGAGCCACCATCGTGACCAAAGACCGTCGAATCCGGTCTTACCCGATGGTCAACACGCTCTGGTAGGCTTCAGGCGCTTGACCTCCCCCTCGCCCCCCACCGACCTCCTCTACGCCCCCCACGGCGAGCCCGGTCGGTTCTTCTGCCCCTGGCGGCCGTTCGAGACGACCCTTCTCGACGTGCTCCGTTGGCAGCTCGGCCGCAGGACCAGGCCTCCCAGGAGACCCCCTCCCCAGGTGCCGGTCGTCCCCAACGACGGTCTCTATCTAAGGAATGGGGACGCGTCCCCGTCCATCACCTGGGTGGGCCACTCGACGTTCGCGGTCCAGGACGGCGGCGAGGTGTTCCTCACCGATCCCCACTGGGGGCCTCGCGCCCTGGTGCCTCCCCGCCTGTCGCCGCCCGGCATCCCCCTGGAGGTGGTCCCGCAGGACGCGTTCGCCGTGGTCTCCCACAACCACTACGACCACCTGGACGACTGGACGGTCCGCCGGCTCCCCAAGACGATCCGGTGGTTCGTCCCCCTGGGGCTCGGGGGGTGGTTCCGCAAGCGGGGTCACCATCGGGTGGTGGAGCTCGACTGGTGGCAGGAGGCCCGGCTCGGGAGGTGGACCCTCACAGCCCTGCCCATCCAGCACTGGTCCAACCGGATCGGGATGTGGCGGAACACCACCCTCTGGTGCTCCTGGATGCTGGACTCGGGCGAGCGGCGCTATTACTACGCCGGGGACTCCGGCTACTTCCATGGCTTCGCCGAATTCGCCCGGCGGTTCGCCCCCCTCGACGTCGCCTTCCTCCCGATCGGCGCCTACGAGCCCCGCTGGTTCATGCGGTACCAGCACATGGATCCCCCCGAGGCCTGGCAGGCGTTCCAGGACCTCCGCGCCCGGATCATGGTCTCCATGCACTGGGGGTGCTTCGACCTGACGGACGAGCCGGTGGACCTGGCGCCCAAGGTCCTGGACCGGATCCTGGAGGACGAGGGGGCGGACCGGGAGCGCGTCTGGACCCTGGCCGTGGGCGAGCGGCGGCTCCTGGACGCCTGAGCCTCCGCCGCAGACGCTGTGCTAGAGTCTCCTCCTCTGCTGGAGGTGCTCGTGCTCCGGAAACCGTTGATCTACGGTCCCCTGGTGCTCCTCTTCTCGCTTCACTGCCGCACGAGCGCTCCGATCTCCATGACGACGCCAGCGCCTCCTTCCCCGCATCCCGGTCTCGCCACGGGGGCCCGCGGGATGGTCAGCAGCGCCCATCCCCAAGCCACCCGGGCCGGGCTCGACGTGCTCCAGGCGGGCGGCAACGCCTTCGACGCCGCGGTCGCCGTGGCCGCGATGCTCAACGTGGTGGAACCGGAGAACTCCGGGATCGGCGGGTACGGGACCATCCTCCTCTACGACGCCGGGACGGGCAAGGCCTGGTTCCTGAACTCCAGCGGACGCATCCCCGCCGGGGTGGACTCCGACGCCTTCCGCGCCCCCACGCCCGGGTACCTGGAGAACCGGCGGAGCGCCAAGGCGGTCTCCACCCCGGGGAACCTCCACGCCTGGGAGGCGATGCTGGAGCGGTACGGCACCCGGCCGATGGCCGAGCTCCTCGCGCCGGCCGTCCGGACCGCCGAGGAGGGCTTCCCCCTCGCCGAGGGGACCGCCGCGGCCATGGAGAGTGCCTGGCCCGAGATCCCGCAGCACGCCCGGGCCTTCTACGGCAAGGACGGCCGGCCGCTCGCCGCCGGCGAGAGGCTGGTCCAGAAGGACCTCGCGGGCTCTCTCCGGCGGATCGCCGCCGAGGGGCCGGGGGTCCTCTACGGCGGAGACCTGGGCCGGGCGGTCGACGCCGAGATCGAGGCCCGGGGCGGGTTCCTCGCCCTGGCGGACCTGGCGTCCGACCGGGCCGAGTGGTGGGAGCCGATCCGCATCCAGTACCGGGGGCACGAGGTGGTGACCACGCCCCCGCCCTCGAACGCCTTCCCGTCCCTCCTCCGTCTCGGCATCCTGAGCCGCTTCGACGTGCGGGCCCTGGGGCACAACAGCCCGGACTTCCTCCACCTCTACGCCGAGGTGACCAAGCGGGGCTTCTGGAGCCGCCTGGCCCACGCCGGAGACCCGGACGTGGACCCGCCCCCCCTGGCCCGGCTTCTCTCGGAGGCGTACTGGGAGGAGGAGGCCCGGGCCGTCGACAGGGCTCGGGCCCGGCCGTTCATTCCGCCCGGCATGGAGGTGCCCGCGGCGGGAGCGAACACCACGCATTTCGTGGTGGCCGACGGCCGGGGGAACGTGGTGAGCGCCACCCAGACCCTGGGCAACCTCTTCGGCAGCCGCATCATGCCGCCGGGCACCGGGCTCTGGCTCAACAACTCCCTGGCCTACTGCACCTTCGAGCCCGAGGGCAACCCGATGGACGCCCACGCCGGCCGGCGGAAGCTCTCGGGCGACTGCCCGACGATCGTGATGCGGGACGGCCGGCCCTGGATCGCCCTGGGGACCCCCGGGGGGCATACGATCGACCAGACCGTCCCCCAGATGGTGATGAACCTGCTGGACTTCGGGATGGACCTCCGGGAGGCCCTCGCGGCCCCCCGGATCAGCTTCTTCGAGCCGGACGTCCTCGGGGTGGAGGATGAAATCCCCGAGAGCGTCCGGCGGGAGCTCGCCGCGCGAGGCCACAATGTGAAGATCCGCGAACGGCTGGGCAACGCCCACGGGCTGACCTTGGAGTACGATTCCACCAATCGGCCAGTCCGCTTCACCGGAGCCGCGGATCCCCGTGGGAACGGCCTGGCCCAGGGCTACTGATCAGAGTGGGGTGGAGCACATGGGCACGACCAGATCCTCGGCGCAACCGGTCCAGCAGCCTTCCGGGAGGAGGGCGGCGGTTCCCGTCCGTCCTCGCCGCAGTGCGGCCGCGCCCCCGCACCGCCCCCTGCAGCTCGAGCTCTTCGGACCGGACACCCCCGCCGCGAAGACCTCGGACGCCTCTCCGGCGCCGCGGCCGGCCAGCCCGGAGACCCTGCGGTTCGACCTCCTGCGCCGCCTGAACCGCTTCGCCAGCGGCCGGCTCCGCTCGCTCGCCCTCACCGACAACCGGCGGACGATCCTTTCCGTCCGCGCCCCGCGGCCGGGCGAGCGCACCCAGCTCGTGCTCCGCATCCACCACTCCTTCGTCTCCGCGCCGGAAGAGGTGCTCCGGGCCGTGGCCACGTTCGTCGAGAGCAGGAAGGGGAGCGACCGCGCCCGCGAGGCCCTCGGCATCATCCGGGAGCATTTCTCCCGGCACCGCACCAAGGAGCGCGCCCGCCGCGCGGTGCTGCGCCCCGAGGGCACCGCCTTCGATCTGCGGGAGATCGTCGACGACCTCAACCAGCGCTACTTCGAGGGACGCCTCGCGGTGAGCGTCACCTGGGGCCGCTCGGCCGCCGGCGCCTGCCGCCGCCGCCCCCGCACCTCCAGCCTCCAGCTCGGCAGCTACTCCTATGAGGACAGCCTCGTCCGGGTCCACCGCGTCCTGGACGACCCGTCGGTGCCCCGCTACGTCGTCGAAGCCGTGGTCTACCACGAGCTCCTCCACGCCGACATGCCCCCGGAGGTGAAGAACGGGCGCCGCTGCTTCCACACCCCGGAGTTCCGCCGCCGGGAGCGCCAGTACCGAAACCTCGCCAAGGCGGACCGCTGGATCAGGGACCACATGCCGGAGTTGCTCAAGGCACGGCAGCGGAAGTAAGCCTCCAAGGACCTAAAGGACCTAAAGGACCCAAAGGACTTTAAGGACAAAACAGGAGACCTTCCTGTCCTTTAGGTCCTTTAGGTCCTTTTCGTCCTTTAGGTCCTTTTCTTTTTCCCCTCCCTGGTTGAAACAATCCCCCAACTACCCCCGTAGTAGCCCTTCGGAGAGGAATTGTTCCGGAGGGAACCCATGAACTGTCTTTTTGCCCGCCTCGCCCTGACCCTCATCCTTGTCGCCGCTCTGGCCGGACGGGCCTCTGCCGCGCAGGACTCGATCCCCGTCCCCAGCGAAAGACCCCACCACCGGATCCCCCGGGTGGACTCTGCCATCAAGGTCGACGGGGTGCTCGACGAGGCGGCCTGGGAGGGGGCGCTCCACCTGAAGGTCGACGTGGAGATCGATCCCGGGAAGAACCGGCCGGCTCCGGTCGCGACCATTGCCTATCTGGCCTACGACCATGAAAACCTGTACGCCGCCTTCCAGGCTTACGATCCGAATCCCAGGGCCATCCGCGCCACCCTCGCCGACCGGGACAGCCCGTTCAACGACGACTTCGTGGGGCTGATGCTCGACACCTTCAACGACGATCGCCGGGCGTTCGAATTCTTCGTCAATCCGCTGGGCGTGCAGATGGACCTCTCCCGGGACGAGACCGCGGGCGGACAGGAGGACGAGGCCTGGGACGCGATCTGGAGCTCGGCCGGCAAGATCGGCGAGGAGGGTTACGTGGTCGAGATGGCCATCCCCTTCAGCTCGCTGCGCTTCCAGCGCTCCGAGGGGGAGCAGACGTGGGGTATCGCCCCCTTCCGCTCCTACCCGCGCAGCATCCGTCACCAGATGGCCGCCACCGCCGTCGACCCGGACGACACCTGCTTCCTCTGCCAGATGCCCCGGATGACCGGCTTCGACGGCGTCACGCCCGGGCGGAACGTGGAATTCGATCCCACGTTGACGGCCGGCCGGGTGGACCAGAGGCAGGGCTCCGCGGACGGGCTCGCCGAGGGCGACGTCGAGGAAGAGCTGGGGCTCACGGCCCGCTGGGGGATCACCCCCAACCTGACCCTCTCCGGCGCCGTGAACCCCGACTTCTCCCAGGTCGAGGCCGACGCCGCCCAGTTCGACGTCAATTCCCAGTTCGCCCTCTTCTTCCCGGAGAAGCGCCCGTTCTTCCTGGAGGGCGCCGATTTCTTCGACACCCCCTTCGACATCGTCCACACCCGCGCCGTGGCCGACCCGGCCTGGGGCGTGAAGCTCACCGGCAAGGAAGGGAGGAACGGCATCGGCCTCTTCGTGGCCGAGGACGAGACCACGCAGTTCCTCCTCCCCTTCGACCAGCTCTCCCGCACGGGCACGCTGGACGGCTTCCAGTCCACCGCCGCGGTGCTGCGCTACCGCCGCGACCTCGGGGCCACCTCGACCCTGGGCGCCATCGCGACCCACCGGGAAGGCGGCGACTACTTCAACAGCGTCTACGGCATCGACGGCCGCTGGCGGCCCGGCGGCAGCGACACGATCACCGTCCAGCTCCTCGGGTCCCGGAGCGAATATCCCAACGCCCTGCTGGCCGACGAGGACCTGGGGCTGGCGCGGGAGGACCGGGACATGCTCTCGCGAAGCCTCGACGGCTCGGCCCTGCGCGTCGGCTACGACCACAGCACCCGCGAGTGGAACTGGTACGCCCAGTACGAGGACATCGACCCCGAATTCCGGGCCGACCTGGGCTTCATGCCCCGGGTGGGCTACTCCTTCCTCCTCGGCGGGCTCCAGCGCACCTGGTGGTCGGACCGCAAGGACGCCTGGTACAGCAACATCCGCGTCGGCGCGGACTGGGACCAGACCGAGGCCGCGAACGGGACGATCCTGGAGCGCGAGGTCGAGGCCTGGGTGCAGCTCCAGGGACCGCTCCAGTCCTTCTACATGATCGACAGCGGGCGGCGGGACCGCTTCTGGAACGGCGTCACCTTCGATGAACAGTTCACCCACGTCACCGTCGAGATGCGCCCCACCGGGGATCTCAACTTCTACGTCTCGGCCACCGTGGCGGACACCATCGACTTCGCCCACACCCGGGCCGGCGACCTGCTCCGCATCCGCCCCGGCGTGGGCTACAACCTGGGACGCAGCCTCCGCCTCACCCTGGACCACGACGTCCAGCGGGTGGACGTCGACGGCGGCCGCCTCCTCGAGCTCAACGTCACCCAGACCCGGGCGACCTACCAGATCAACCTGCGGACCTTCGTGCGGGCCGTCTTCCAGTACACCCAGATCGAGTACAACACCGACCTCTACACCGCCGCGGAGGTCCCCGAGGAGGACGAGCACCTCTTCAGCCAGCTCCTCTTCTCCTACAAGCTCAACCCCCAGACCGTGCTCTTCCTCGGCTACTCCGACGACCAGTTTGGCGGCATCGAGGACGGCATCACGACCGATCTCACACGGCAGCGGCGAAGCCTGTTCTTCAAGGTCGGCTACGCGCTGGTGCTGTGAGCCCGGCCGCCGCGCCAGGCGGACGGTTCGCCGTGCGGGGCGAGCGATCTCCATCCCGAGGCGGACGGTTGGCCTCTCCGGATGGAACGCTCGCCCGCGGAGGCGGACGGTTGGCCTCAAGCCCCCGCAGGGGGCGACATCTGAACAGCCCGGGGCGTGAGCCCCGGGGAGAGAGCCCCCCACCCCCCGAAAGCCCCCGCAGGGGGCGACACCTGCCGCCGAAACGTCGTGTGTCGCCCCCTGCGGGGGCCT
>DASQEB010000569.1:0-24996 GCA_035633875.1 Thermoanaerobaculia bacterium | reverse complement strand
GACGACCCGGCCTACATCATCTTCACCTCGGGCTCGACCGGTAGCCCCAAGGGCGTGCTGGTGCGCCACCGGCCAGCGGTCAACCTCATCGACTGGGTCAACGGCCGTTTCGCCATGGGGGAAAGCGACCGGGTGCTGTTCTTGACCTCCCTCTCCTTCGACCTGTCGGTCTACGACGTGTTTGGCCTGCTGGCGGCCGGGGGCAGCGGGCGGGTGGCCTTGGAGGAGGAGGTGGGCACCCCGGAGGCCCTGGTGCGCATCCTGGAGACTGAGCCCATCACTTTCTGGGACTCGGCCCCGGCGGCGCTCCAGCAACTGGTCCCCTTCTTCCCCGCGGCGAGCCGCAGCCACCACCTGCGCCTGGTCTTCCAGTCGGGCGACTGGATCCCGGTGGGGCTTCCGGACCAGGTGCGCGCGGCCTTCCCCGGCGCGCAGGTGATCAGCTTGGGCGGGGCGACCGAGGCCACAGTGTGGTCCAACGTCTTCCCCATCGAAAGCGTGGACCGGCGCTGGGTGAGCATCCCGTACGGCCGGCCGATTCGCAACGCGCGCTACCACGTGCTGGACCGGGAGCTGAACCCGTGTCCGGTGGGGGTGGCGGGGGATCTCTACATCGGTGGCGGGTGCCTGTCCTGGGGCTACTTCGGCGAGCCGGAGCTGACCGCGCGCAAGTTCATCCCCGACCCGTTCGCGCAGTCGCCGGGCGACGTGCTCTACGCCACCGGGGACCGGGCGCGCTCCTGGAAGGACGGCAACCTGGAATTCCTGGGCCGGCTGGACCACCAGGTCAAGATCCGCGGCTTCCGCATCGAGCTGGGGGAGATCGAGTCCACCCTGGCCGCCCACCCGGCGGTCCGCGACGCCGTCATCCTTGCCCGCGAGGACAACCCGGGCGACAAGCGGCTCGTCGCCTATGTCGTCCCAGAGGGCAGACTGCTGGAAGAGACGTCGCTGCGGGCGTTCGTGCGCGAGCGGCTGCCGCGGTACATGGAGCCGGCGGCGTTCGTCGTCCTCGAGCACCTGCCCACGACCCCGAACGGCAAGGTGGACCGCAAGGCCCTGCCGCCCCCCGGCCGTGCCGAGGGCTCACCCGAAGGCCTGGAGGTCTCCGGTCCCATCGAGGAACTGCTGGCGGGGATGTGGTGCGAGGTTCTCGGCATCGGCCGGGCCGGGCGCCACGACAACTTCTTCGAGCTGGGAGGCGAGTCGCTCAAGGCCACCCAACTCGTCTCGCGGGTCCGGCAGGTCTTCCGGGTGGAGCTGCCGGTCCGGGGCTTCTTCGAGGACCCGACGATCGCCGGCGTGGCCCGGGCGATCCAGGACCTGTGGACGGCCGCGCAGGGCCGGCACGCGCGGGAGATTCCGCCCGTCCGTACGGCCCGGCGGGATCTTCCCCTGCCGCTCTCCTTCGCCCAGGAGAGGCTCTGGTTCCTCGATCAGTTCGCTCCGGGGAGCCCGGTCTACAACGTGGCCTCGGCCCTGCAGCTCGACGGTCCCCTGAGCATTCCGGTCTTCGCCGAGAGCCTCGATCAGATCGTCCGGCGCCATGAGATCCTGCGCACCACCTTCGGCCTGTGGGAGGGGCGGCCGGTGCAGCACATTACACCTCCGGCCCGCTTCCCCCTGCCCCTGCTGGACCTCGGAGATCTCCCCGCTGCGCTGCAGGAGCGCGAGGCCGCCCGGCTCGCAGGCGAGGAGGCCCGCCGGTCCTTCGACCTCGCGAGCGGTCCGCTGCTGCGGGTGACCCTGCTCCGGCTCTCCGCGGCCCGCCACATGATGCTCCTGACCATGCACCACATCGTCTCTGACGGCTGGTCGATGTGGGTGGCCATCCGGGAGGTGGCGGCCCTGTACAGGGCCTTCCTCGACGGGCGGCCGAGCCCTCTGCCCCCGATGGCCCTTCAGTACGCGGACTTCGCTCAGTGGCAGCGCGCCTGGCTGGACGGGGAGGTCCTCGAGACCCAGCTCGCCTACTGGAAGGAGCGTCTGGACGGCGCCCCGCAAGCCCTCGAGCTCCCGAGCGACCGCCCCCGCCCGGCCGTGCCGAGCTTCCGGGGAGGGCGCGAGCCCTTCGCCCTGAGCCCGGAGCTCAGCGCCGAACTCGCCGCCCTGGGACGGCGGCGGGGCTCGACGGTCTTCATGACCCTCCTCGCCGGTTTCCAGGTCCTCCTGTCGCGCTACAGCGGCCAGGAAGACCTAGTGGTGGGGACCGCCATCGCGAACCGCAACCGCCAGGAGCTTGAGGGGCTCATCGGGTTCTTCGTCAACAGCCTGGCCCTGCGCGCCAATCTGTCGGGTGCGCCCGGCGCCGAGGAGCTCCTCGACCGCGTCCGGGAAAGCGCCCTGGGCGCCTACGCCCACCAGGACGTCCCCTTCGAGC
Source organism: Thermoanaerobaculia bacterium (assembly GCA_035633875.1). GTDB lineage: Bacteria > Acidobacteriota > Thermoanaerobaculia > Multivoradales > UBA5704 > DATARR01. Next base: position 22,616 of record DASQEB010000569.1, on the reverse strand, counting down.
GGGTCGTCGACGCTCTCCAATTGGAGCGGCACCTGAGCCGCCCGCCGCTCTTCCAGGTGATGTTCACGCTGGACGCCGCGGCAGGAGAGGGCGGCCTCGAGCTCCCCGGGCTCTCCCTGCGCCAGATCGGGGTCGGCACGACCACCTCCAAGTTCGACCTGACGCTGGCCTTGGTCGAAGGGCGGCAGGGGCTCGCCGGAACCCTGATCTACAGCCGCGACCTGTTCGACCCCGGCACCGTCCAGCGACTGGGAGAGCACCTGCGGAACCTCCTCGAGGGGATCGCCGCCCAGCCGAACGTGCCGTTGGAGCGTCTCCCCCTGCTGGGAGTGTCCGAGCGCCAGCAGGTCCTGGTCGAGTGGAACCGGTCGAGCTTCGACGACACGCGCTCGACGTGCCTGCACGAGCTTATCGCGCAGGTCGCCGTCCGGCAGCCGGACGAGCCGGCCGTCCTCGTGGAGACCGGATGCCTGACTTACGGCGAGCTCGAACGCCGGGCCGAGCGTGTCGCGCGGCGGCTGAGCGCCCTCAGCGTCGGACCGGAGGATCGGGTGGGGGTCTGCTTCGAGCGCTCCCCCGACATGGTGGTCGCCCTCCTCGGGGTGTTGAAGGCGGGCGCCGCCTACCTTCCCCTCGACCCCTCGTATCCCGAGTCCCGGCTGAGGTTCATGCTGGCGGACAGCGGGACCCGCGTCGCTCTCACGGACCAGGCGCGGAACTGGCTCGCGGAGGCCCCCGGCCTGCGGACGATCCGGCTCGACGGCTCGGCGGACGTCGAGCCGGGGAGCGCGGGGAGGGTCCCGACGCGTCCTCTTCCCGGGAACTTGGCCTACGTCATCTACACCTCGGGCTCCACCGGACAACCCAAGGGGGTGATGATCAGCCACCGCAACGTCTGCAACCGCCTGCTCTACGCCGCCGAGACCGGACAGGTGGGGGCGGGGGACCGGGTGCTGCAGAAGGCTTCGATCAGCTTCGATCTCTCGATCCTCGAGATCTTCGCTCCCCTGGTCGCCGGCGGGGCGACCGTGCTCGCCCGGCCAGGGGGGCAGCTCGACACGGCCTATCTCGCCGATTTCATCGCGGAGCAGCGGGTCACGCACGCGTTTTTCACCCCGTCGCTGCTCCAGAGCCTGCTCGCCGAGCCGGGGATCTCCCGGTGCACCTCCCTGAGGGCGGTGAGCAGCAGTGCCGAGGCGATTTCCGTCGATCTCCAGCGCCGCTTCGCTGACACGCTCCAGGCCCGGCTCTTCAACAGGTACGGCCCCACCGAGACGTCGATCTCGGTCGCGAGCTGGACCTGCGAGCCCGACAGCCGCGAGCGCAGCGTGCCGATCGGCCGTCCGATGGCCGGAGCCCGCCTGCACGTGCTCGATCGGAAGCTCGCCCCGGTGCCGGTGGGCGTCGCCGGCGAGCTCTACATCGCGGGGGTCTGCCTCGGTCGCGGCTATCTCGGTCGCGGCGACCTGACGGCCGAGAGCTTCCTTCCGAACCCCCTGGCTGAGGCCGAAGGCGAGCGTCTCTATCGCACCGGGGACCTCGCCCGGTACCGGGCGGACGGCAATCTCGAGTTCCTCGGCCGGATCGACCACCAGGTGAAGATCCGCGGGCTGCGGATCGAGCTCGGGGAGATCGAGGCGGTGCTGGAGCAGCATCCCGGGGTCCACGAGGCCCTGGTCCTGGCTCGCGAGGACTCGGCCGGCGAGAAGCGGCTCGCGGCCTATTGGGTGGCCGAGCCCGGGGCCGCTCCGGAGGAGCGGGAGCTGCCGGCCTACCTCGCGGAAAGGCTCCCGGCCTACATGGTCCCGGCGAGCTTCGTGCGCCTCTCCGCGTTTCCCCTGTCACCGAACGGGAAGATCGACCGGACCGCGCTGCCCGACCCGCGGGACGAGATGCGCCTGGAAAGGGGGAGCGAGGCCGCCGGCACTCCCGAAGAGGAGGTCGTCAGCGGCATCTGGTGCGATCTGCTCGGCCGCGACCGCGTGGGGCTGGACGACAGCTTCTTTGCCCTCGGCGGGCACTCTCTCCTGGCTACCCAGGCGATCGCCCGCCTGCGGCAGGCGTTCCAGGTGGATCTGCCCCTGCGCGACATCTTCGAAGCGCCGACCGTCCGCGGCCTGGCGCAGCGGGTCGCGCTGGCGCGCCGGTCCGGCGCAGGGCTGCCGTTGGCGACGATCCCCCGCGTGCCGCGCACCGGGGAGCTGCCGCTGTCGTTCGGCCAGCGGCGGCTCTGGTTCTTCCAGCGGATGCACCCCACGGACCCGGCCTACAACATCCCCATCGCGGTCCGGCTCTCCGGAGCCCTCCATGTCGCTGCGCTGGGGGCCGCCCTCCGGGAGATCGTGCGGCGCCACGAGGTGCTCCGCACGGCGTTCCGCGAGGTCGAGGGAGCACCCGTCCTCGCCATCTCTCCCCGTTGCGAACCGGATCTGCCGCTGATCGACCTCGGCGGGCTGTCCCGGGACCGCCAGGAGGCGGAGGCCCGGCGGCTGGCGGAGCTCGAGGCGAGGCGGCCGTTCGACCTGGCGGTGGCTCCGCTGCTGCGCACGACCCTCCTGCGGCTCGGGGGCGAGGGGCATCTGGCCCTCTTCACCATGCACCACATCGCCTCCGACGGCGGTTCCACGGAGATCCTGCTGCGCGAGCTGGGCCTCCTCTACAGGGCCTTCACTGACCGCAGACCCTCGCCGCTGCCGGAGCTCGCGCTCCAGTACGCCGATTTCGCCGCCTGGCAGGCGCAGTCGCTGCGCGGTGAGGCCCGCGAGAGGCAGCTCGCCTACTGGCAGCGCCAACTGCACGGAGCGCCGGACCTGCTCCAAATGCCTCTCGACCGCCCCCGGCCGGCGGTGCAGAGGCAGCGGGGCGCCAATGAGCCCTTCCTCCTGCCCGACGCGCTCTACGCCGACCTCAAGGCCCTGAGCCGGCGCGAGGACGTCAGCCTGTTCATGACCCTCCTCGCCGCCTTCAAGGCGCTCCTCTGGCGTCACAGCGGCCAGGAGGATCTCGTGGTCGGGACCAGCATCGCCAACCGGAGCCGGCCCGAGGTCCAGGGGCTCGTCGGGTTCTTCGTCAACAATCTCGCCCTGCGCACGAGCCTGGCGGGCGATCCCAGTTTCCTGGAGCTCCTCGGCCGCGTCCGGTCCGTGACTCTCGGCGCTTACGCGCACCAGGATCTGCCGTTCGATCTGCTGGTCGATGCCCTGGGTGTTCCTCACCGCCCGAGCCATACGCCCCTGTTCCAGGTCCAGTTCCTCTTCCAGAGCATCCCGGGGGAGCGCAAGCGCTTGGCGGATCTGGGGCTCTCCCGGTTCGCGGTGGGCAGCCCGACGGCCAAGTACGACCTGACGCTCAACATCGTGGAGGAAGCGGGCGGGCTCACCGGAGCCCTCAACTACAACACCGATCTCTTCCTGCCGGCCACGGTGCGCCGCATGGCCGAGCAGCTCCAGGCGCTGCTCGAGGAGGTCGCCTCCGATCCGGCGCGCCCGCTTTCCGTTCTGACGGCGGGAGGCCCGGCGGCATGGGAGGGCATGCTGGGCGACTTCAACGCCGACTTCTCGGAGGAGATCCATGCCGTTTGAGCCGGTCCACGAGCTGTTCCGCAGGTGCTCGGGGATGATTCCCGAGGCGCTGGCGATCGATCGGCCGGACGGCGGCCTGACCTACGCCCGCGTCGCTGCGCTCGCTGACCGGGTAGCGAGCTTCCTGGCGCGCGGCGGAGCGGGGAAGGGGGAGCTCGTGGCGATCCTGGCAGAGCGGCCCGAAGAGACCGTCCCGGCGATCCTGGGAACGCTCCAGGCGGGAGGCGCCTTCGTGCCGCTGGACCCCCGGCTGCCGGTGGCGCGGCTCGCGGCCATGGTCCAAACGGTCTCTCCGGGCTGGTTCCTCATCGCCGAGGAGCAGCTTCCGAGGCTGCGCGAGCTCGCCCTCCAGTGTCCGGTGCGGGCCAGGGTGGCGTGCCTCGACCGCGAGATCGAGGCGGCGGATCTCCCCGAAGGATGGGCCTGGCTTCCCGGGTTGACCTCCTGTCCCTCCGAGCCCGTCCAGGCGAGTTGGGGACCGGACGACCTCTGCTACGTCTTCTTCACCTCGGGATCGACGGGCACCCCCAAAGGCATCGCCGGTCGGATCAAGGGGATCGACCACTTCGTGCGCTGGGAGATCGAGACCTTCGGTCTCGGACAGGGGACGCGGGTCAGCCAGCTCACCGTCCCCTCCTTCGATGCGTTCCTGCGCGACATCTTCGTCCCCCTGGCGAGCGGCGGCACGATCTGCCCACCGGCTGACGGGACGGTACGGCAGGACAGGGAGCGGTTGCGGGACTGGCTCGAGGAGCGGCGCATCCACCTCCTCCACTGTGCTCCGTCGGTCTTCCGTCTGCTTCTCAGCGCTCCCTTGGAAACCGTTCAATTCAGTGATCTCAAATACATTCTGATGGCTGGGGAGCGCCTCCTGTCCGCCGACGTCCGGCGGTGGCAAGAGCGGTTCGGCGATCGGGTCACCCTCGTCAACCTCTACGGCCCCTCCGAGACGACGATGGTCAAGTTCTTCCACGTCGTCCGGCCGGAGGATCTGGAGCGGCCGGTGATCCCCATCGGCCGTCCGATGCCGGGGGCAGGTGCGATCCTGGTCGATCCGAACGACCGGCCCTGTCCTCCGGGCGCCGTCGGAGAGATCCTCCTCCGCACACCCTTCCGGAGCCTGGGTTATTTCAATGCACCCGAGGAGACCGCTCGCGCTTTCGTATCGAACCCTTTTCGAAAGGACCCGACGGACGTCGTCTATCGCACGGGAGATCTCGGTCGGGTGCTTCCGGATGGAAATTTCGAGTTCCTCGGCCGCAAGGACCAGCAGGTGAAGATCCACGGTGTTCGGGTCGAGTTGGGAGAGATCGAAAATCATCTCCGCGCTCATCCCGCGGTCAACGACGTAACGGTCGTGGATCGGCAGGATCGGGAGGAGACATTCCTCTGTGCCTACGTGGTTCTCGGGGGTGCGGCACACCCCCGCGAACTGCGTGCGCATCTCGCGGAGCGTCTTCCGGAAGTGATGCTTCCGGCAGCGTTCGTGGTGCTTCCGGCCCTGCCGCGGACGAATACGGGAAAGATCGATCGCAATGCGCTTCCGCCTCCTGTTCGTGGTGCGCGTGCGGCGCAGGACATGTGCTCCACCGAGCCCGGGACACCGATCGAGCAGGCGCTCGCAGAAATCTTCAGCGAGCTGCTCGGCGTATCGGATGTTGCAACGGAGGACGGATTCTTCGAATTGGGAGGAAACTCCTTTTTGACTGTCCGCTTTCTCGCACGTGTCCGCACTCTGTTTAGCGTGGAACTTGCTGTGGACGTCCTCTTCACCGATTCGACTCTCGGAGCACTCGCCCGGCGCTTGGAACAATCGCTTCAAAACGGACGTGAACGCAGGACGCCACCCCTCGCGAAGCGGACGACGACGGGCGTCGCACCTCTGTCGTTTGCACAAGAGCCGGTGTGGCGTTGGGGTCGCCTGCGGCCCGAAGTTCCATTCTTCAATCTCCCTGCGGCTTTCCATCTCACGGGTCCACTGGAGCGGGAACGCCTGCGTGCCGCCTTCGTGAAACTGATCGAACGGCACGAGTCTTTGCGCACCCTTTTCGTTGGTGACGGGGATCGCGTCGTACAGCGCTCCGCTCCACCCGCGATCGATCTCGCGCTGACCGATCTGCGTAGCTTGTCTGCCGGGGAGAGGGCGCGAGAGGCTGAGCGGATCACCAGCAGCGAAGCGTCGCGCCCGCTCGATCTCGCGGGGCCCATGCTGCGCGCGCGTCTGCTCGTCTTGTCAGACGACGAGCACGTTCTGTTTTTCACCTTGCATCACATCGCAGCCGATGGATCTTCACTCCGCATCCTCGTCCGCGATCTCGCGATGCTGTATCAGGATCCCGCTTCCGAAGTCGAGGACGATCGCCTGGACTACGCGGATTTCGCAACGTGGCAGCGGCTCTGGCTGTCGGGTGAGGAATGGACGGCCGAGCTCGCTTTCTGGCGGCAGCGGCTCGCCGGGTGCGCGGTCCGGCCGGATCTCCCTTTCGCCCGGCCCCGGCCCCTCTTGGAGAGCTACCGGGCGGAGAGCGAATCGATCGCGCTTCCGGGCGCCAGCCTCCGGACTCTTCAGGCGTTCGCCCGGCGCGAGGGGGCGACCCTGTTCATGGCCTGTCTCGCCGTGTTCAAGGCGCTTCTCCATCTCCGTTCGGGAGCCGAGGACCTCCTGGTGGTCTCGCCCGTTTCCATTCGCAATCGGCCGGAGCTCGGAGACCTGGTGGGACTTCTGGTGAACCCCGTCCCCTTCCGCACCTGGGTCGAGAGCAATCTGACCTTCGGCGAGCTCTTGCGGCGTGTGCGTGCGACGGCGTTGGAGGCCTATGCCCACTCCGACCTGCCGTTCGGAACCCTCGTCGAAGAGCTCGGGCTCGGCGAGGCGAATGAGGCCGGAGCGATCGCTTTCGACGTGCAGGGATCGCAGATCCGGCCCTTCGAGCTGTCTGACTTGAGGATCGCACCGCTCGAGGTCCGCCGCGGCGCCGCCCGCGCCGATCTCGCGCTCACCCTGTTCACCTCCGGAGAGTATCCGATCGCTCGTCTGACCTATAAAACAGAGCTATTCGCTCCCGCGGAAGCGGCGGAGCTCCTCAAGGATTACGCCGCGATGTTGGAATGGCTCGCCCGCCATCCGGAGCAGTGCCTCTCGGAGATCGCGGTGCCCTGCCTCGGGCGAGCGGTCCCCGCTCTGCTCGCCCCCGAATCCCCGCAACTCTCCGGAGGCTCGACCCATCCATGAAGCTCGCCGCTTTCCTCCTGCGCAGCTCCCCGGGCATCTTCCTCCTCGCCATCCTGGCGGGGGCGGCGAGCGGCGTCACCAATACGGGGCTCCTGATCCTGATCAACAGGGTTCTCGGTGGTGACGGTCCCCCTCCGGGCTACGTCTGGATGTTCCTCGGCCTGTGCCTCGCTGTGCCGGTGACCCGCATCGCCTCGCACTACCTGGCGGTCCGGTTGGGACAAGAGGCGGTGCAGCGTCTGCGGGTCCAGCTCAGCCGCAAGATCCTGGCGAGCCCTCTGCGCCATCTGGAGAACCTCGGCACGCACCGCCTGCTCGCGACGCTGACCGACGACATCGGAACGGTGAGCAATACGCTCGTCCACATTCCCGCGCTGTTCATCAACGGAACCATCGTGATGGGCTGCCTCGCCTATCTCGGGTTCCTGTCGCCCCGTGCGTTCCTGGTGCTGCTCGGTTTTCTGGTGGTGGGGGTCTTCGGATACATCCTGCCGACCTCCGCGGGGGCTGCGCGGATCCGGCTGGCCCGGGAGGAGCGGGACGGTCTGTTCGATCTGTTCCGGGCCGTGACCTCCGGAACCAAGGAACTGAAGCTTCACCAGCGGCGCCGGGCCGGCTTCCTGCGGCTGCTCGAGCAGACCTCCCGCAGGTTGGCGGCCCTGAACGTCTCATCGCAGACGATCTTCGCCGCAGCTTCGACCTGGGGACAGTTGCTCGGTTTCGTGCTCGTGGGCCTGCTCCCACTCGTCCCCGGCGACGTCTTCGCGATGGACCGCGCGGCCCTGATCGGCTACAGCATCGTCCTCCTCTACATGACCACTCCCCTCCAGGTGATCCTCAACTCGTTCGCTCAACTCGCCCAGGCGAATGTGGCGGTGTCCAAGATCGAGAGGCTGGGGCTTTCGCTGCTCGTCTCCGAAGAGGAAGCTTCAACCGCGGTCTCCGCCGCGCCCGGCTGGCGGTTCCTGGAGCTCGTCGGAGTCCGTCACTCCTACAGCGGTGAGACCGGGGAGGAGCGCTTCACGCTCGGGCCTCTCGACCTCCGGTTCGAGCCGGGAGAGCTCGTCTTCGTGATCGGTGGCAACGGCAGCGGCAAGACGACGTTCGCCAAGGTCCTGACCGGGCTCTACCTCCCCGAAGCCGGCGAGATCCGCGTCGACGGCCGCCCCGTCACCGAAAGTGACAGGGAGCGGTACAGGGAACGGTTCTCGGTCGTCTTCTCCGATTTCTTCCTCTTCGAGAGATTGCTCGGCCTCGAGGCTCCGGAGCTCGATCGGGCGGCCCGCGAGTACTTACGGACGCTGCATCTCGAAGGCAAGGTCAGGATCGAGCAGGGGGTCTTTTCGACCACGGCGCTGTCCCAGGGGCAGAGAAAGCGTCTCGCGCTCCTCACCGCCTATCTCGAGGATCGCCCCATTTATCTTTTCGATGAGTGGGCAGCGGATCAGGACCCAGGCTTCAAGGAGATCTTCTACCGGCGTCTGTTACCCGATCTCCAGGCGCGGGGAAAAACCATTTTCGTCATCAGTCACGACGACCGCTATTTCCATCTGGCCGACCGGTTGATCAAGCTCGAGTTCGGAGCCGTGCAATACGACGGCGCTGCCGATCGGGCCGCCCAGCCCCTGGCCGTGAACGCTTCCTGAGGAGATGCCATGAGCCGTCAAGAACAATCCGCCAGACCCCCACCCGTGGGAACGCTTCACAAAACCCTTCGAAGAACCCACGATCTAAAGAAAAAGGAGAGAGCCTCATGAAATCGTTTATTTCTTCCTGCTGGGTAGCCGTGCTGCTTTTCGTGTCCCTGGTGAGCGCCGCGGAGGCCCAGTCCGCCAAAAAGTACGTGATCACGTTCAAGTCGCTCAACGGAGTTCCGGCCAATCTCGAGGCGAAGCTGAAGAAGCAGGGAGCCACGCTGGTCCGGGCGCTGCCCCAGATCGGAGCCGCCATCGCCAGCTCCGACAACCCCAACTTCGCCGCCGCGTTCGCGGCGGACCCGTCCGTCGATGCGGTGTCGCCCGATCAGAGATTCCAGCTCCGCGACACCGGCAGCGAGGAGCCGATCGCCCTGCCTCTCTCGTCGGGAGTGACGGCCAAGGCCGCGGGCTTCGCCCGCAGCACCGCGCAGGTGACGACGGACCCCACGCAGGCCGAGTTCTACTCGCTGCAGTGGAACTTCCCCCTGATCCAGGCGGAAGAGGTCTGGGCGCGCGGGCACCTCGGTGATTCCAACATCGTGGTCGCGGTCGTCGAGAGCGGCATCGACTACACCCATCCCGAGCTGGCCGGCAAGGTCGACCTCTCCCGCAGCGTCTCCTTCGTCCCGACGGACGACGCCCTGGTGGCTGAGCTCTTCCCGGGCGTCCACCCGGTTGTGGACCTCAACCTGGGCGGCACGTTCGTCGCCGGCATCATCGCTTGCAACGCGGTCGGGTCCGCCTGCATCGCGCCCAACGTCACGCTGGTCGGCGTGAAGACGGTGGACTGGACCAGCTTCGGCGAGGACAGCGCGCACCTGAGCGGGCTCGTCTACTCGGCCGACATCGGCGCCGACATCATCGCCATGACCTTCGCCGGGCACGTCCACCCCAGGGATCCGGGCGGCAAGGCCACGCTGAACGCCTACAAGCGGGCGGTCAACTACGCCCACCAGAAGGGCTCCATCGTGATCGCGGGCATCGGCGAGCTGCCGCTGGGCGTCGGCTTCGACGCCGACGCGGTGTTCAACGACGTCCAGTTCCCTCCGGCCCACTTCACCGGAGCGATCGGCGTCTCGTCGACCGCGCCGACCCGGCAGGTGGACTTCGACGGTCTCGCGCCGTTCTCCAACTACGGGGCCACTCTCGTCGACATCGCGGCGCCGGGCGGCCGACTCTTCGCTTCGCAGCGGGACCGGCTGATCGGCCCGTGCTCCAGCTTCAGCCTGCGCTTCCCGACCTGCCTCCGCGACGACCCGTCTGACCCGTACAACCACGTGCTCTGGGCCAGCAGCAACTTCTCCATGGCGCACGTCGCGGGAGTGGCGGCTCTGATCGACTCGGCGGCCGGCGGCAAATTGAAGCACGGCACCCTCAAGGCGCGTCTCTTCCAGGCCACCGACGACATCGGCGAGCCGGGCAAGGACAAGCTGTTCGGCCATGGCCGCATCAATGCCCTGAAGGCGATCGAGGGGATCGAATAGCTGATCACCCGACTGCCAGAGACTCCCCCCCCGGGTCAGACCAGGGGGGGCAGCCTGTGAAACCCGGCCGGGAGATGGCACCACCCCGGCCGGGTTGTGTATCATGCACCACGCAAACTTTGCCCCCTCTCGAGGAGGCCTCGAATGGAAGCTTTCATCCAGGACCTTCGCTTCGCGACCAGGCTCATCGTCAAGCATCCGGGGTTCACCGCGATCGCGGTCCTCTGTCTGGCCCTCGGAATCGGAGCCAACTGTGCAATCTTCAGCCTTATCGACGCCGTTCTGCTCCGTCCGCTCCCCTACAACGATCCCGATCGGATCGTGATGGTGTGGAACCAGCAGTTGCAGCGCGACCTTCCCCGTCTCTGGGTCTCCGAGCCCGAGTTCTTCGACTACCAGGCCCGAAACGAGGTCTTCTCGGACACCGCCGGGTACTTCTATCCCGTCAGCCAGGTCCTGAGCGGCCAGGACGAGCCGGAGAGGCTCAAGGTCGCCATCGTCAGCGGCCGGTTCTTCCCCCTTCTGGGAGTTGCTCCGGTCGTCGGCCGGACCTTCGGCCCGGAAGAGGACGTCCCGGGCAACGAAGCCGTCGTGGTCCTCAGCCACGGCTTCTGGCAGCGGCGCTTCGCCGGCGATCCCGGGGTCGTGGGCAAGCGGCTCACATTGAGCGGGAACGATTTCACGGTTCTCGGGGTGATGCCGGCCGACTTCCGCTTCTTTCCTCCAGAGGTCGAGCTCTTCGTCCCGCTGGCGCTCGACCGCGCGAACCTGGACGTTCGCACCGCCCGTTACCTGTTCTTCCTCGGGCGGCTGAAGCCTGGTCTGGATCCGGCTATGGCCCAGGAGGCGATGTCGATCTTCGCCCGGCGGCTGCAGCAGCAGTATCCCGACGCCTATCCCGAGAACAGCGGCTGGGGCATCAACCTCGTGCCTCTCCAGGAGGACATCGCCGGCAATCTCCGCCCGGTGCTCTTCCTGCTCATGGGAGCCGTCTCCTTCGTCCTGCTCATCGCGTGCGTCAACGTGGCGAATCTCCTTATCGCGCGAACGGCTGCCCGGGAGCGGGAGGTCGCCGTGCGGATCGCCATTGGCGCGAGCGGCTCCCGCCTGCTCCGGCAGTTCTTGACGGAAACCCTGTTGATCGCCCTTCTCGCGGGTGCCCTGGGTCTCACGCTGGCCCTCTGGGGGACGCGCCTCCTCCTGGTGGTCAGTCCCGCCAGCCTCCCGCACACCACCGAGATCCGCCTGAACGCGGACGTGCTGGCCTTCACCTCCGGGATCGCGCTCTTCACGGCCTTGCTCTGCGGCCTCCTGCCGGCTCTGCAGGCTGCGAGGAAGAACGTTCAGATCTCTCTGAAGGAAGGAGGGCGCAGCGGTGGCGGGAGCCAGCGCCGCCGCCGCACCCACAACGCGCTGGTAGTGGCCGAGGTCGCGCTGTCGCTCGTCCTGCTGATCGGGGCCGGGTTGACGGTCCGCAGCTTCCTCAAGCTGCAGAAGGTGGATCCGGGCTTCGATCCCGCGGGCGTCCTGACGATGAGGCTCGCTCTGCCCTCGTCCAAGTACGGCGAGGACGCCAAGCAGAGGTCCTTCTACGCGGAGTTCCTCGAGCGGCTCGAATCGAGCGGTCAACTGCAGGCCGTGGGGGTCGTGTCCAACCTGCCGCTCAGCGATTCGGAGTTCATGGGCGGCATTCAGCCCGAGGGCTTCATTCCGCCTCCGGGAGAAGGCAACCCGATCGCGGACTGGCGGGTGGTCAGCCCCGGCTACTTCGACACCATGCGGATCCGCCTCCGGCAGGGCCGCCTCTTCTCCAGCGTCGACCATGAAGATGCCCCGGGCACGGTGGTCATCGACAAGTCGCTCGCGGACCGCTACTGGCCGGACCAGGATCCGCTCGGCCGGCGCCTGAGGCTCTCCGGTCTCGGCCCGGACAGCCCCTGGATGACGGTCGTGGGGGTGGTGGACCACGTCAAGCACTACGGCCTGGACGTGGACTCGCGGGTCCAGCTCTATCTGCCGTACCGCCAGACTCCCTATCGCTCCATGTTCGTCGTGGTGCGCTCCCAGCTTGAAACGGCCGCCGCGATCAACCTGGTGAAGAGAGAGCTCCGGGCGATCGACCCCGGGCTCCCGATCTCCGAGGTCCTCACCATGGAGCAGAGGCTTTCGACCTCTCTCGCCTCGCGGCGGTTCTCGATGCTTCTGTTCAGCATGTTCGCCAGTGTGGCTCTCGTCCTCGCGGTGGTGGGGATCTACGGCGTCCTCGCTCATCTGGTGACCGAGCGCACGCACGAGATCGGGCTCCGGATCGTGCTCGGTGCCCACAAGCGGGACATCCTGCGCCTGATCGTGGGCCAGGCCCTCCGGGTCGGCGGTCTGGGGATCGTCCTCGGGATCGTGGCCGCCCTGATGCTTACGCGCTTCATGACCAGCATGCTGTTCCTGGTCGATGCGAACGACCTCGCCACGTTCGGCATGGTCGCCTTGCTCCTGACCCTGACCGTGGTGATCGCGAGCTACCTTCCGGCCCTCCGGGCCTCCCGGATCCAGCCGGGGATCGCTCTGCGTTCCGATTAGCGAGAGGGGGTTAGGACGAGATCGGGCCCGTGGGGCACATCCCAGGGTTGCCCTTGGCGGGAGGGGTCGGGGCACAGACCGCCGCAACCGCTTCCAGCGGCTCGCGGGAGAGGATCCGGGGCCTCTCGTAGCGGCGTCTGCCCGGCTCCTCTCCGGTCTCTGCTTCGCTGTCTGTTCTGGGCTGTCCCTTGTTCATGCGTCTCCGCGTTCCCGGCGTTCGGCCGCGATCTCACCGACAACGGATACGTCTTCCTCAATGCATGTCAGCGTAAGCCCGACGGATGAGCCTGTCAAGGCTCGGGAATAAATTCGGAGTCGCCTGGCTCGCATTTTGCAATCTCCTTCACTGGCTTGGATCAAGGCACACCCGCTGCGAGGCGGGGCCGCAAAGCCTGGGGTCTCTGGCCCTCCCGAGATCGCCCGGTCGCCGAAAAGCCCCTGATGTAGGACCACGTTGTAGGCGTTGTTCAGCAAAAAGGGGCAGTACCGATGCATACACGGCGCCCGCGGTTCCTCTTCTCTCTTCCCGGTAAGGCTGTACGAGACGGTCTTGGAGGACCGTCCTGTCAATATCCGAATACGTCCTTGAAGGACCGATTGGAACGACTTACAACAGGAGAGACGGCAATGAATGTCCATCGGAAAACGATCGTGCTGGCTTGGGTTCTGAGCCTCCTGGTGCTGGCCGCCCCAGGCGGTGCCACTGCCCTGGCGCCGTTCATCGACCTGCAGGAGGCGGGTCTCACCGTGGTCGAGGACGGCGAAGGTCTCATGTTCTGGGACCACACGTCCCCGGTCAACCTCAATGTCCCCATCGGCGGCACGGTACGCTTCGCCCTGCTCTACTGGGCGGGCCGCGAGCGCCCCTGTACGTTCAACGGCAGCACCTGCACGTTCAGCCAGCCGTTCAAGGACCAGGAGATGGTCTTCAACGGCACGGCGATCACCGGCACGGTCATCGGCACCGAGAGCCAGCCGGTCTCGGCCGAGGGACCGATCCTCAACATCGGCTACCTGGCCGACGTCACCTCGCTGGTGACGTCCGGCAACAACACCTTCGGGGATGACAACCTGGCGAGCAACCTCTGGCGTCTCGACGGCGTCGGCCTGTTCGTCGCCTACACGGACGCGGCGGACTCGACTTTCTACCGCGTCCTCGTGTGGGACAACCTCGACTTCGCATACGGCGACGATCCGACGCCGGGCGAGACGCGGGTCACCAGCCCGGTGACCTTCGGCCATGGGGCGACCTCCTTCGCCCGGACGGCGCAGCTCTGGCTGTTCGCGGGTGATGGCGAGGCGAACCGCCCAGACGATACGACGGTCAGCAACAACCCGACCCTCTTCAACGTCCTCGACAGCGTGCCCGACGGGCCGCAGTGGACGACCGACGAGTACACGATCAACATCCCGGCCAATGTCGACACCACGGTCGTGCAGATGCACTCCAGGCCGCCGGGCCAGAACCCCGACTCCATGCTCTGGCAGATGGCCGCCCTGCGGGTGGCGCTGCCCTCGGATCTCCAGGAGCTCCCGCCGACGGCACCCTCGTGCCCGACGGTCGTGATCTCCGGGCCTCCCGCCCAGGCCGTCACCACGTTCCAGGACACCGGCTCGGGGCTGGTGTCGCTCGTCGTGACCCTGTCGCAGAACGCGGACACGGTGGTGCCGCCCTTCATCCCCGGCACCACCGAGCCGGTGACGGTGACCTCCACCAAGATCGACCAGACCCAGCGGGCGCGCATCGAGATCCGGGCGACCGACGGCGCAGGCAACGTGGCCATCTGCGACCCGATCCACCTGATCGTGGTGCGCGACAGCGGCAAGCCGGTCCAGGAGATCAACACCGACGTGCCTCGGATTGAGGACAAGGTCACGATCCGCAACGGCACGCCCGGCCTGTCCAACCTGGACATCCTGGTCAACGGCGTGCGCTTCAAGGTGACAGGCCTCAAGAGCGGCCAGGAGACGACCGTCGACATCTCCTCCGCCATGCACGACGGCAACAACACCGTCAACCTGGAGGGCCGCGGCAAGAAGGGAAGCTGGGCCGAGGTCATCATCTGGGACGGTGGCGGGAACTAAGAGTAGGACGGCACGGATTTTGAACCTACGCCCGGCGTCGTACCGAGAGGAGCGAGCGCCGGGCGCTCAACTTTCAACCGAGAGGAGCTTTCACCATGAAGAAGGCCTATAGGAAGCCAGTCCTGCGTCGCCTCGGCCTGCTGCGGCAGGTGACCCGCTTCAGCTTCTGACCGTGATCCGGATGGACCCGGCGGGGCTCTCCGCGCGCCTGGCGCGGCTCCCCGCCGGTTTATCTTTTCTACAAGGCGGCGCTGCCGCCAGGAGGGGATTGAGTGATCGCACCGGAGACCCGCCTCCGGCACAGGGACCGCGTGCTTGCCCAGCGCGCGGAAGACTCCCTGGTGCTCCTGGACCTGGAGGGCGGCGAGTATTTTGCCCTCGACGAGGTCAGCAGCCGGATTTGGGACCTGTGCGACGGCACCCGCGACGTGGCCTCCGTGGTCGCGGCGCTCAGCTCCGAGTACGAGGCGCCGCTGGAAACGATCGAGGAGGACGTCCAGGAGCTCCTGAAGGAGATGGTCGATGAAAACCTCCTGGTGGTCCAGGCGCCCTGAGTCTCCGGGACACCCTTCCGCCCTGCGGGTCCTGGCCTTTGCCGCGGCGGTTCCCCTGCTGTTGCGGGTCCAGCGGCTCCCGGAGTTACCCGCCTGGCTGGAGCCCCGTGGAAAAGTTTTCCCTCCCCCCGATCCCGAGACCGTTCAGGCCGCCGTCAGGAGGATCGACCGCCTCCTCGCCGCCGGCCGTCCCCTGGTCCGCTCCGGGTGCCTGACCCGGGGCCTCACCTTGTACTGGTTCCTGCGCCGGATGGGAGCGGACGTCTCCCTGCGTTTCGGGATGGGGACGATGAACGGAAGTATGTCCGGCCACTGCTGGATCGTCTACCAGGGCGAGCCCCTGGCCGAGCGGCGGGACCCCCGGCCCCTGTTCACCGAGACCTGGCGCATCGAGGCCTCCCGATGACCGCAGGTGCCTTCGACCTCCACGGCGTGCGCCTCTCGATCTCCACGGCGGGGCTCGGTGACGAGGTGTCGTCCGCCCTCCTGTCCCGGCTGGAGCGGCTCCCGCGGGACGGGGCGCCGCCGCACGACCTCGCCTTCGAGCTCCGCTCCGCCGGGGCGGACCACCCCTTCGGCCGGCCTGCTGGGGCGCGGCCGGTCTACGAGCCGCCCCAGGGGGAGGTGGTGTATGCCGACGGCGAGGACGTCCTGTACATCGAGACCGGCCCGCGCCTGCGGGTGCTCTGCGAGCCGGGTCCCGGCCGGGTCCGGATGTCCGCACGGGGTGTGGAGGGGGATGACCTCTGGCTCCTCTCCCATCCCCTGTTCACGATCCCCCTGGCGGAGTCGCTGAAACGGCGGGGGCTCTACCACCTCCACGCCGGGGGGCTCGCCCGGGGGGGCCGGGCCCTGCTCCTGCCGGGCACGAGCGGCGCGGGCAAGTCCACCCTCACCCTCGCCCTGGTTCGCGCCGGCTTTGGCTTCCTGGGGGACGACACCCTGTTCCTGGCCCGCGGCCCCGAGGGCCTGCGCGTCCTCGCCTTTCCGGACGAATTCGATCTCACCGAGCAGACCGTCTCCTTCTTCCCCGAGCTCGCCTCTCTGGACGCCCCCCGGGTCTCCGGCTGGCGCAAGCGGCAGCTTCGGGCGGAAGGCGTCTATGGTGCCGAGGTCGTCTGGGAGTCCGCGCCGGCGCTCCTCGTCTTCCCCCGGGTGGCCGGGACGCGGGAGAGCTTCCTCGAGCCCCTGGGCAGACCCGAGGCCCTTCTCGAGCTGGTCCCCAACGTCCTCCTGACCGAGCCGCGCTCTTCCCAGGCCCACCTCGACGCCCTGGCGGAGCTGGTCGAGCGCAGCGACTGCTACCGCCTCGCCACGGGGACGGACCTGGACGGAGCGGTGCGGTTGCTGGAAGACCTCCTGTGAAGACCGAAGACCGCATCCTCTTCCTCTGCACCCGGCAGGACTTCCTCCCCCGGCACCGGGAGGCGGTGGAGGCGCTCTCGCGCCGCGCCGAAGTCCGCTGGATGGAGCTGGCGAAGACCGCCGGACGCCACGGCGTATTGCCGATCGTGGGGACCAACCTGCGGCGGTGCGATGCCGAGGCCCTGCGGTTGCCGCCCGGGATGGCGGAGCGGCTGCAGATCGCGGTGTTCGAGAGCGCCGCGGTCCGCGAGCGCGACGCCGACCGGCTCGCCACCGCCCTGACCCGCCTCCGCGAGGTCGGGCTGGAGGCCATGCTCCTCAAGGGGACCGCCCTGTCGCTCTTCGTCTACCAGGAGCCGTGGGTCGTGGACTCCCGCGACATCGACCTGGTGCTCCGGCCCCTGCCCGGCTGGCGGGAGGACGAGGGTGGGGAGCGCGAGGTCCGCCGCTCCCTCTACAAGAGCGGCATCGAGTGCGACCTCTTCGACCACCACGACGTGACCATGAACGGCGTCCTGCCCGTCGACTTCGAGCGGATCTGGCGCGACGCCCGGCCCGTCCGCTTCCGGGGTGCCGAGGCCTGGACCATGTCCCCCGAGGACCTCCTGCTGTCGCTCGCCGTGAACGCTTGCCGCAAGCGCTTCCTGCGCCTCAAGGGACTGTTCGACCTCGCGGAGACCGTGCCCCGCCTGCCGGAACTCGATTGGGCGCTGTTCGCCGCGAGGGCCCGGGAGCACCGGTGCGAAGGCATCGTCTACACGGCGTTCACGGCCGCCCGGGAGACGCTCGGCTGCGACTGCCCGGAAGGGGCTCTCGAAACCCTGGGAGTCTCCCCGACGCGCGCCCGGCTGCTCCGTGGCCTCGTCGCGGCCTTCCTCCGCCGGGGCTCCCTCGTGGATCGCACCGGCGAGGAGCTTGCGGTGCTCCTCTCGTACGCCAGCTTCCGTCCGGCGGAGGCCTGGCGCTCCTTCCGCTACAGCTTCACCCATCCGCCGGTCCACCGGCCTCCGGCCGACTTCGAAGCGAGCCTGCTGCCCGCGCCTACACCCCCCGCGAGGTGAGCACGATCTTCACGGTCCGCAGCAGGATCGACAGGTCGAGCCAGAGCGACCAGTTCGCCATGTAGGCGAGGTCGTAGCGCAGCTTGTTCTGGGGGCTGGAGTGATAATCGCCGTTGACCTGGGCGAGGCCGGTGAGGCCCGGAGCCAGGGAGAAGCGCTCGGCGTAGCCCGGGACCTCCTGGAGGTACTGCGCCACGAACCCGGGTCGCTCGGGGCG
This sequence comes from Thermoanaerobaculia bacterium, assembly GCA_035633875.1. GTDB lineage: Bacteria > Acidobacteriota > Thermoanaerobaculia > Multivoradales > UBA5704 > DATARR01. The sequence goes on along the minus strand of DASQEB010000569.1, from coordinate 4,763 downwards.
GGGGCCGACGAGGCTCATCGTCCCCTGGAGCACATTGAAGAGCTGCGGCAGCTCGTCGAGGCGGAAACGCCGGAGGAAGGCCCCGATCGGGGTGAGCCGCGGGTCTCCCGGCTGGGCCAGCACCTCGCCCGACTCGGCCTCGGCATCCTGCCGCATGGTGCGCAGCTTGACCAGGGTGAACGGGCGCTGGCCGCGGCCGACGCGCGTCTGCCGGTAGAGGATCCCGCCCGGCGAGGTCAGCCGGACGGCCACGGCGCAGCCGATCAGGAGCGGCGACGCCGCGAGGAGCAGGAGCGATCCCACCCCCAGGTCGAGCAGGCGCTTGAGCGGCCGGTTGATCCGCCACTCCGACTCGCGCACCACCTCGATCAGCGGCAGGTCGTGAACCCAGCGGTAGCGCATCCGCCCGATCAGGCTCTCGAACGGGCCGGGGAGCAGGAGGACGTTCGTGTGGGCCGGCCGGGCGCGGGCCAGGCTGTCGACCAGCCGCGTCTGCCAGGAGTCGCCGCTGCCGGCGAGGACGATGTCCTCGATCCGCCCGGCCGCCAGCAGCTCCGGCAGGTCGTCCGGGGTTCCGAGACAGGGGCCGAGCGCCTCGTCCTCCCCGGTCGGCGGCTGCTCCCCCGGGATCGGGACGAAGCCCACCACCCGCAGGCCGTGCCAGCGATGGAGGGCGAGCGTCCGGGCGATCTCGCGCGCCGCCTCGCCGCAGCCCACGAGGGCGACCCGGCGCTCCCGGTGCCGCTCCGTATTGTCCAGCGCGATCCGCCAGAGGAACAGCAGGAGGAAGTCGAGGAGCACGAAAATCACCAGCACCGAGCGCGGAAAGCTCCGGTCGGCAAAGAACCACCAGCCCGAGAGCGCCATGCCCTGGAGCACGGCGGCGCCGGCCAGGCGGCGGGCTACCTCGGACCGGTTGCGCGGCCGCGGGGGGTCGTAGAAGCCGAAGAAGTAGAGGGTGACGAACTGCACGAGCAGCACGACGAGCCACTCCCGCGCGAAAAAGGACAGGCGGTCTCCCGGGAGCAATCCCCGGGTGAAGGGGACCGGCAGGTGGATGCGGACCAGGAACGCGGCCCACAGGGCGACCACGGCAGCGGCCCCGTCGCCGACCACCCGGAGCATCCGGCGCGTCGAGCTCATGGCGCGGACTCTATTACAGGGCGGGGCTGGGTTCGGGGAAGGTGAGGGCCTCCGATCGCCCAGGGTTTCGACCCTGGGCTGACCGGATGTCGCCCTGGGGGCGATCCGCAACGCAGGGCGCAACCGTTGCGGCTGGATGATCTCTCCTCTGGAGCGACGCTTGGAAAGCCCAGGGTGGAAACCCTGGGCGGGCTGAGGAGATCTCCCCCTTCCCCTCGTTCTCTTGACCGGTGCGAGGGCCTGCGGATACTCTGCCCTCGCCAAGGAGGCAGTCGTGCGAAAACTGGCAACTCTTGGGTTGGTCTTCTGGATCGGGCTCGCGGGCGCGGCGGTCGCGCAGGAAGAGGGGAGCCTCCGCTTCGAGAAGACCGTCCCCTTCAACACCGGCAAGCTTCTCGACCTCGGCGCCACCGTCGGACCGGTGCGGATCGGCAAGGTCGAATTCTCAGACCAGGGCAAGGGCGGCGGCGGGATCGCCAGCCGCTTCCGGGGGGGCGGCGCCTCGGACACCCAGACCACCTTGCGGGCCACCTTCGACGGCGAGAACCCCAAGGAAGACGAGTGGGTGGTGACCTTCACCCTGGAATTCCTCGATCGCAGCGGCAGGCTCATCGACCGCGCCACCGGCAAGGAAGGCTTCGAGGGGGAAGCCAAGACGGTCAAGGTGGACCACGCCATCCTCGAGTACGTCGTCCCCATGATCGACAAGGTGCGGATCAAGATGGAGGCGCGGTTCGACTGATCGCATGAAAGTCACCGAGCACCTGGCCAACGCCAAAGAGCCCCTGATCAGCTTTGAGATCATCCCCCCCCTGCGCGGGGGGGACGTCCAGGGCCTTCTCGTCCTGATCGACGACCTCGTCCACTACAAGCCGCCGTTCATCGACATCACGAGCCACGCGGCCGAGGTCTTCTACGAGGAGACGGCCCAGGGCATCCAGCGCCGGGTCAAGCGCAAGCGGCCCGGCACGCTCGGCGTCTGCGCGCTGATCCAGAACAAGTACCACATCGACGCCGTCCCCCACATCCTCTGCCGCGGCTTCACCCGGGAGGAGACCGAGGACTTCCTGATCGAGCTGCGCTACCTCGGGATCGACAACGTCCTCGCCGTGCGCGGCGACGACAGCGGCTTCCAGAAGCCCCTCCAGTACGGCCGCAGCGCAAACGTCTACGCCTGCGACCTGGTCAAGCAGATCGATGCGATGAACCACGGCCGCTACCTGGAACAGGACCTCCTGGACGCCGAGCCGACCAGCTTCTGCATCGGCGTCGGCGGCTACCCGGAGAAGCACTTCGAAGCGCCGAACCTGCGCCTGGACGTCCGCCGGGTCAAGGAGAAGATCGAGGCCGGGGCCCACTACGTGGTGACCCAGATGTTCTTCGAAAACCAGCACTACTTCCGGTTCGTGGAGGCGTGCCGGGAGGAGGGGATCACGGTCCCCATCCTCCCAGGCCTGAAGATCCTCACCTCCGTGAAACAGCTCACCTCCATCCCCAGGACCTTCTTCGTGGAGATCCCCTGCGAGCTGTCGGACGAGGTCCTCGCGGCGAGCCCCGAGCACGTCACGGACATCGGCGTCGAATGGGCCCTGAAGCAGAGCCAGGAGCTCCTCGACCGGGGCGTCCCCTCCCTCCACTTCTACGTCATGCAGAGCGCGGGGGCGATCAAGAAGCTGATGGGGAAGCTGAAGCTCTAGGTCTCACCGGTACACCTTCCGCCCGATCTGCACCTCCTCCACCCAGACGAGCTCGCACGCTCCCGGCCCGGAGTCCTTCCGGGAGGTGGAGCTTTTCCAGGTGAAGCCCTCCTCCGTCGCAGCGTTCACGAGCAGACCGCGGATGCGGACCGCATCCCCTTCGTCCACCGCGAAGAGCGCCCGGCGGAGGTTCGGGGTGGACGGGATCATGTGCATGTTCGACGAGTGCGCCTGGATATACCCCAGGTCCAGCTCCCGCGTCGGGGTCTTCCAGAAGTAGTAGCGGGTCATCTGCCCGTAGCTCACCTTCGACTTGTAGGGCTCCTCCGGGAGATCCCCCCAGATCAGCGCCAGGTCTACGGGTGAGAGGAAGGCGGAGGCATCGAAACGGTAGCGCTCGGATCCTGCCACCACGGCCGAGACCTCGAAGTCGGCCCGGGGCTCCAGGGTGACCGTCCCCTCGTCCGTCTCGATCTCGAACGGCTCGCGGTCCGTCTCCTCCTGGACCGGCTCGCCGGACCAGTCGACAGGGTCGCCGACTCCCGTCGCGCTCGGCAGCGAGACGAACCAGTAGCCGGCCAGGACGGCCCCGAGGACGGCAAGCCAAAGGTTCTTCATGAGAGCTGGCGGAAGTCTACGCCCTCGGACGCTGCCATGGGCCGGACCCCGTGAGATACACTTCAGAGATGGAGTCTCTTGCGGAAGAGCCGGAGCGGACGCCCGAAGGCCACGACGTGAGCCTGCTGCGCGAGATGCTCGCGCTCTCTCCCGAGCAGAGAGTCCTGCGCAATGCCCAGTGGGTCCGGATGATCGAGGCGATGCGATCCGGTCTGGTCAGTCCCGATGAACCCCGAGGCGGTCTTCCGGGCTCTCGCTGAGGAGGAGGTGGAGTTCGTGCTGGTGGGCGGGCTGGCGGCGACGGCTCACGGCGCGAGCCTCGTCACCTTCGACATCGACCTCTGCTTCCGTCGGACCGACGACAATTGCGAACGCCTGGCGCGGGCGCTCGGGCGGCTCGAGATGGAGATCTTCCCGCCCCGGCAGAGCCCGATCGCGATCACCCCCGGGCTCCTTCAGAGCTACCGCCTTCTCCACCTCCGCGGTCCGGCGGGCCGGTTGGATCTCCTCGCCGAGATCCCCGGGCTGGGCACGTACGACGATCTCTTTCCTGGGGCCACCCGGATCGACTTGCTTGGGATCTCCGTGCCGGTTCTCACCCTGGATCAGCTCATCCAGGCGAAATCCGTCCTCCAGCAGAGCAAGGATCGCCAACATCTCGATCAGCTTCTCCAGGTTCGCAGGCTGAAGGAAGGGGAAGAAAAGAAATAGAAGCTTCAGGAGCGAACGAGCCCAAGAGGAGGCACCGACATGTTCCTGATCCGCGACATCTTCCGCTGCAAGCCGGGCAAGGCCGGAGCCCTGGCCAGGATGTTCCTGAAGACCGCGCCGTCCATGGAGAGCGAGGACGGCTTCCGCAACTGCCGGGTGATGACCGACTACGTCGCCACCTACTGGACTGTGGTGCTCCAGGCCGAGGTGGACGACATCGGGAAGTTCGAGGGCCACATGCGAAACTTCAGCGCCCGCCCCGAGGTCAAGGAGGCCATGGCGGGGCTACATGGACCTGGTGGACGGGGGGCACCGGGAGATCTACAGGATCGTGGAGTAGGGGGAGCTCGCGGCGAGCACGCAGCACTCTTGTATTTATACAGACTTTCACTTAGGATCTCGCCTCCAACGAGAGACCTCTGAAGGTCAAGGAGGTTAGATGCGTAGAAGATGTGTACACCTGTTGGCTCTTGGACTTCTTGTACCCCTATCCCTAGCGCATGCCACGGACCGGGAGGCCTGTTATAGTCGCTGTGACGCGCTCTACAGCGAGTGCCAGGCCGACCAAGGGGTGACGGACAAAACCGTTTGTCA
>DASQEB010000568.1:0-3162 GCA_035633875.1 Thermoanaerobaculia bacterium | reverse complement strand
TCTTCGCCCAGTCGCTCGAGCTCGGCCAGGGTCATCACCCAGTCGTCCCCCGCCGGGGGCCCCCCGTCGATCAGGAACAGCTTCCGGACGCTGGGAACCCGGTCGCGCACCGAGCGGATCTTCTCCGCCTGCTGGAGGTTCTCCACGAAGCAGAAACGGGCGCCCGAGTCCTCCAGGATGTAGGCGCTCTCCTAGGCGGTGTTCGAGGTGTAGATCGTGGAGGTGGCTCCGCCGGCCGCCAGAATGCCCAGATCGGCGATCACCCACTCGGGCCGGCTGGTGGCCAGGATAGCGGCCCGGTCCCCCTTTCCGAGGCCGAGAGAGAGGAGCCCGCAGCCGACGGCGCGCACCCGGCGGCCGGTTTCCCTCCAGGTGAGGCTGTGCCACGTCCCGTCCTTGCGACCGGACATGGCTTCGGCGTCCGGGGTGGAATCGACCCGGTGCTGGAACATCTCGATCATGGAGTTGAACGACGGCTCGCTCATGACAGCCCCCCTGGGATGGTCGAGCGGTACGACCGCGGGCGACGAATGAGTCACGAATGATAGCGCAGTGACCGGGGCTCATATAATCGGCGGCCATGGAACCCCACACACAGAACCCCTCGCAGGTCGCAGGACCGATTCTCGCGGCGACCGACTTCTCCGAGACCGCGGCCACGGCCGTGCAGTGGGCCGCCGAGCTCGCCCGGCAGCAGGGCGCGCGTCTCGAGTTGGTCCACGCCGTGACAGTGCCCCCGTCGATGCCGGACTACACCCCGGCTCCGGGCCTCGACTTCACGGCGGATGTCCGCCGGGCGGCCGAGGACAGACTGCAGAGCGTGGTGAACGAGCTGCGGGAAGCGGGGATTGAGGCGGAGGCCCACATCGATGCCGGCACGCCGTCCCAGGTGATTCTGGACCGCGCCGAGGCGACGGCGGCTTCGGCTCTCGTCGTCGGGACCCGGGGGCTCACCGGCCTGCGCCACCTCCTGCTGGGGAGCACCACGGAGCGCGTGATCCACGGCGCCCGCTGCCCGGTGCTCACGGTCCACCCGGAGGACCGGGGCAGGCACCGCCCGCTCCGCACCATCCTCGTGCCCACCGACTTCTCGAAAGACGCGGAGCTGGCCATCGCCACCTCCCACCGGCTCCTCGCACCCATTGCGCAGAACGCGCGGCTGATCCTCCTCCACGCCTTCAATCTCCCCATCGAGTACACGGCCTACGGACCCATCCCCACGTCGGTCAACTATCTGAAGGACACGGGGCTCGAGGCCGAACGGCGCCTCTACGAGATGGCCCAGCAGCTCCAGCGCGAGGGGCTGACGATTGAAACCATCGCCCGCGAGGGGGATCCGGCCCACGTGATCGCCGCCGAGGCGGAGGCCCGGGGAGCCGACCTTATCGCCATGGGGACGCATGGGCACGGCCGGCTGCGCTACCTCCTCATGGGCAGCACGGCCGAGCGGGTGATCCAGCACGCCCCCTGTCCGGTGATGACGATCCGGCGGATGGAGGAGTAGGCGCCTACTTCACCCACACCGTCTTGATGTTGACGAACTCGCGGATCCCCACCTCCGAGAGCTCTCGGCCGTAGCCGGAGCTCTTGACTCCGCCGAAGGGGAGGCGGGGGTCTGACTTCACGATCCCGTTGACGAAGACGCAGCCGGCCTCGATCTCGCCGGCCAGGGCCTCGCCCCGGGCAGGGTCGCCCGTCCAGACGCTCGCGCCGAGGCCGAACCGGGAGCGGTTGGCGAGCTCGACGGCATGCTCCGCATCCCGCGCCCGGATGACGGCCGCCACCGGCCCGAAGGTCTCCTCGTCGAAGGCCGGCATGCCGGGCTCGACCCCGGTGAGGAGCGTGGGGGCGTAGAACCAGCCCTCCCCTGGCAGACGCCCGCCGCCGGTCAGGAGACGGGCTCCAGCCTCCACCGTGCGGCGGACCTGGTCGTCCAGATCGCTCAGCAGGTCCTCCCGGGCCATGGGACCGACGTCGGTCGCCCGGTCCATGGGGTCGCCCACTTGGAGGGATTCCAGTGCCCGGGCGAATTCACCTTCGAAGCGGTCGGCGACGGCACCTTCGACGATGAAGCGCTTGGCCGCGATGCAGCTCTGGCCGGAGTTGATGGTGCGCGCCTTGGCCGCCTGCTTCGCCGTCTCGGCGGGGTCGGCGTCCGCGAGGACGATGAAGGGGTCCGAGCCACCCAGCTCGAGAACGGTTTTCTTGAGGCACCGGCCCGCCTCGGCCGCCACCTCCATGCCGGCGCGGTCGCTGCCCGTGAGAGTGACGGCGCGGATGATCGGGCTCCGGATCAGGTCCTTGGCCTTGGCCGAGGAGACGAGGAGGGTGGTCATAACCCCCTCGGGAAAGCCGGCGTCCCGGAACACACTTTCGATGGCCAGGGCGCAGCCGGGGACGTTCGAGGCGTGCTTGAGCACCCCCACGTTCCCCGCCATGAGCCCCGGGGCGGCGAAGCGGAAGAGCTGCCAGAAGGGGAAGTTCCAGGGCATGATGGCGAGCACCGGCCCCAACGGGTCGTAGCGGATCAGGCTGCGGGAGGCGTCGGTCGCCACCGTCTCGCTGGCGAGGAAGCCCTCGGCGTGCTCGGCGTAGAAGTCGCAGACCCAGGCGCACTTGTCCACCTCGGACTCGGAGGCGCCGATGGGCTTGCCCATCTCCTCGGTCATCAGGCGGGCGTAGTCGTCGCGGCGCTCGCGTAGGAGGTCCGCGGCGCGGCTCATCAGCCGGGCCCGCTCGGCGAAGGGGACCTGGCGCCAGTCGGCGAAGGCCCGCTCCGCTCTCTCCAATCTGTTTCGGACTTCCCCTTCGTCGTGCGCGGGGTACTCGCGAATCACTTCACCGGTCGCGGGATTGACGGCTTTCATGCTCTCGAAGCTGGGCGATTGGAAGAGGATGGCGGAGAGGGAGGGATTCGAACCCTCGGTCCGGGTTTACCCCGGACAACTGCTTAGCAGGCAGCCCTGTTCGGCCACTCCAGCACCTCTCCGAGAGGGTCCCCTCAGGGGAGCACACATTGTAGGGATACAGGGGGCGGGAGTCAAAGATTGCCCCTCCGGACCCTCACCCCCCGGGGCACCGACCGCAGAGGGAGCCCACATATGCCCGAAACCGCCGCAGCCCAGGACGTCGATCAGCTCGCCATCAACACCATCCGGTTCC
>DASQEB010000567.1:0-25969 GCA_035633875.1 Thermoanaerobaculia bacterium | reverse complement strand
CCCCGACCGGGAGAGGGGGAACGCCTGCGAGCGGCATGCCCGGATAACACCGTCATCCTCCCAGGGAGGATGCGAAGGGAATTCATCCAAGAAACGGAAACCTGCTGTAGCAGGTCCCCCCTCTCCCGGGGGAAGGGAGGGCGATGGGAGAGGGGGACAGGGGGTGAGGTGCTATCCTTCCGCGCGATGTCGCGGATCGTCCCCGTCGTCTTTTTCGGTACTCCGGAATTCGCCGTCCCGACGCTGGCCGCCCTGGTGGCCGCCGGGCGGAGCCCTGCCCTGGTGGTGACGCAGCCCGCGAAGCCGGCCGGCCGGGGACAGCGGCCCCAGGATCCCCCGGTGGCCCGGTGGGCGCGCGAGCACGGTCTCCCCGTGATCCAGCCCGAGCGCGTGCGCCAGCCGGAATTCCTGGAGCGGATGAAGGCACTTCAGCCCGCGGTTGCCGTCGTCGTGGCCTTCGGGCAGATCTTCCCCAAGGCCCTTCTCGACATTCCGGCTCACGGCTGCATCAACCTCCACGCTTCGCTGCTGCCAAAGTACCGCGGCGCCTCGCCGATCCAGGCGGCGGTGGCGGCGGGCGAGACGCGGACCGGCGTCACCACCATGCTGATGGAGCAAGGGCTGGATTCCGGTCCCATCCTCCTTCAGGAGGAGGCGGAGATCGGACCGGCGGAGACGGCCGGCGAGCTGGCGCCGCGCCTGGCCGAGATGGGCGGGCAGCTCATGGTGCGGACGCTGGAGCGCCTCGAGGAGGGGACCCTCGTGCCGCGTCCGCAAGCGTCCGAAGGCGTGACCTACGCGCCGCGGCTGACCCGCGAGAGCGGCCGGGCCGACTGGACGCTCCCCGCCCGGGCTCTGGCCGACCGCAGCCGAGCCTACACGCCCTGGCCCGGCCTCACCGCGACCCTCCGGGGAGACCCGGTCAAGCTGGTGCGCGCCCACCCCCTGGACGACACGGCCGACCGCGCGCCGGGGACCCTCCTGGGATTGCGGGACGGGAGCCTCGCGGTGGCCTGCGGCGGCGGCACCGTGCTCGGCGTCGAAGAGCTGCAGCGCCCGGGCAAGCGGGCGCTCAAGGCGGCGGACTTCCTGAATGGAGAGCGATTGCGGGCCGGCGAGAGCTTCGCCTGAGCCACGGCGGGGAATGTCCAAGCGCCGACCTGCTCCGCCCGCCGCATCCCAGACCGGCCCTGGCCGCAACCGGCGGCTCACCGCACGGCGCACCCCCCAGGACAACGTGCGCGTCGCCGCGGGCTGGGTGCTGGACCGGACGCTCCAGTCCCTCGCCCCGGTCGATTCCTATCTCGACTCCGCCCTCCATCGCTTCGACGAGCGCGACCAGGGGCTCCTGCGGGAGCTGGTCATGGGGAGCCTGCGCTGGCTGCGCCGGCTCGACTCCGTCATCTCCGCCGCGAGCAGCCGCCGCTTCGAGGCCATCGAGCCGGCGCTCCATTCGCCGTTGCGCATCGCGACGTACCAGCTCCTCTTCCTCGACCGCGTCCCCGCCCACGCGGCCGTGCACGAGGCCGTGGAGCAGGCGCACCAGCTCACCCACCGGGGCGGCGCGAGCTTCGTCAACGGCGTGCTGCGCCGGATCGCCCGTCAGCCGCGCCTCGAGGACTGGCCGGTGAACGAGGCCGACCCGCTGCGGCGCCTCGCGATCGAGAAGAGCCACCCCGATTTCCTCGTGGCCCGCTGGCTCGAGCGCTTCGGCCGCAAGGCGACCCTCGCCCTGCTCGATGCCAACAACGAGGCCAAGCCGCTCCAGCTCCTCGCCTTCCGCGACCGCGGCGGGCGCGAGCTCCTCGCCGAGTCCCTGATCGATGAGGGCCTGGAGGTGGAGCCCTCCGCCCTTTCCTCCCTCGGCCTCACCATCCGCCGGGGCAACCCTCTGACCACCGAGGCGTTCGCCCGGGGGGACTTCTACATCCAGGACGAGGCGAGCCAGGCGGCTGCCCTGATCCCCCTCCCGCGCCCCGGCGAGACGGTCCTCGACGCGGCGGCGGCGCCGGGTGGAAAAACCTTCTCCCTCCTCGCCTGGGAGCCGCGGGTGCGCCCCCTGCTCTCCGACGTCTCGATTTCTCGCGTCTCTCTTTTGAGGGCGAACCTTCGTCGGCTGCGGCGCTCTCTCCCGGTGGCCGTGGCCGACGCCGGCTCGCCCCCGTTCCGCGGACCGTTCGACAGGCTCGTTCTCGACCTGCCGTGCACCGGGACAGGCACCCTGCGCCGGCACCCGGAGCTCAAGTGGCGGATCAGCGAAGGGGAGATCGGACGGCTGTCGCGCCAGGCCCTGCGCCTGCTCGAAGGGGCGGCCCCCCTCGTCGCTCCCGGAGGGCTCCTCGTGGCCATCACCTGCTCGCTGGAGCGGGAGGAGAATGAAGAGGTCGTGGCACGCTTTCTCGACACGAACCCGGGGTTCTCTCCGTCCCCCCTGGAGGGAGCCCCCGAAACCGTCCTCGCCAGCGGTCTTCGCGGCCCCGGGACGTGGCGCATCCTCGCGGGCGGGGACCACGACGGCTTTTCGGTCAACGTGCTCGTGAAATCCCCTATCTAGGCGGCTCTGAGAGCGGTTCCCGTATTGACGGCCCCCCCCTGGTTGCCTTATCGTTCGGGCCAGTCACTTTCGTTCAAAAAAACGACTTCAAGGAGGAGAGAATGGCTGGCAAGTCTGACCTGGTGAATAGTATCGTCGAGCGCGTGGAGGGCTTGACGAGGAAGCAGGCCACGCAGGCCTTCGAAGCGGTGTTCGACTCGATCACCGAGTCTCTGCGCGCCGGCGAGGGAGCGAAGGTCCCTGGCTTCGGCAGCTTCGCGGTCTCGGAGCGCGCCGCTCGCAAGGGCCGCAACCCCGCCACCGGCGAGAGCATCAGCATCAAGGCCAGCAAGAGTGTCCGCTTCAAGGCGGGCAAGGAGCTCAAAGAGGCCGTCAACGTCAAGCGGCGGGGCCGCAAGTAAGCCCTGTCGCTCCGTCCTCCTCTTCCGTCTTCCCTCACCCAGCCTCCGGGAGAGGAGGAATCGAGCGCAGAGAGACTTTCTTCAGGGGCGGCCGCGCCGGGCCGCCCCTTGAGTTTCTACCGGATGTGCCGGTAGAGCCGCGCCCGCCGGTGCGGCGAGACCCCCAGCAGGAAGAGGAGCCAGATCAGCCAGTTCGTGGCCACCGTCCGGAGCACTCCCTGAGCCCGGAACCGGCGGGCGCCGGTCGTGACCATGTCCTCGATCAGGGCGAGCCGGCCCGTCCGCCGCAGACGCAGCGCGAAATCCAGGTCCTCCAGGATCGGCCAGTCCTTGAAGCCGCCCAGCCGGTCGAACGTCTCGCGCGTGGCGAACTGGGCCTGATCGCCCAGCGGCAGCCGGGTGAGCCGGGTGCGGAGGTTGACCAGCCAGGAGCCCAGACGCAGGATGCCGCCGGAGTCGAAGCGCACGAGGAAGGCGCCCCCGGCGGCGCCTCGGGCCACAATTTGGCGAACCGCTGCAACGCCTCCCGGGGGCAGGGTCGTGTCCGCGTGAAGGAAGACCAGGATGTCCGCCGTGGCCGCCGCGGCGCCCTGGTTGAGCTGGCTGCCCCGCCCGGGCGGGCCGGCGACGACGCGGGCCCCCAGCTCCCGGGCCACCTCCGGCGTCCGGTCCATGCTTCCGCCGTCCGCGACCACGACCTCGTCGGCCGCAGCCAGGGCGGCGGGCAGGTTGCGCCTCAGGGTGTCCTCCTCGTTCAAGGTGGGCACCACGATGGCCAGTCGCGTCTGCTCCAAGGTGACGGGATGCTAGCATACCGCCACTTTCGGAGACCGGACCACATGAGCTCGCAAGGTTCCTTCAGTCATCTCGATCCGCAGGGCAGCGCCCACATGGTGGACGTGTCGGAGAAGCCGGTCACCCGCCGCGTGGCCGAGGCCTCCTGCCGGGTGCTGCTCTCCGCCCAGACCCTGATCCGGTTGACCAATCTCCCCAAGGGGGACGCCTTCGCCGTGGCCCGCCTCGCCGGCATCCAGGGAGCCAAGCGGACCTCGGAGCTGATCCCCCTCGCCCACCAGATCCCGCTCGATCAGGTGGAGGTGGAGATCCACCCCATTCCCGAAGGGGTCGAGATCCGCAGCCGCGTCGTCGTCAACGCCCGCACCGGCGCCGAGATGGAGGCGCTCCTCGCAGCCTCCATGGCCGCCCTCGCCCTCTACGACATGGTCAAGGCCCTGGAGCGCGGCGTCGTCATCACCGACCTGCGCCTCGACACCAAGTCCGGCGGCCGGTCCGGCAGCTACAGGCGGGACTCATGATCCGCACCGGCCTCGACCGCCTGCTGGCCGACCCGTCCCGGCTCGCCGGGCGGCGCTACGGCCTCCTCGCCCACGGCGCCTCCGTCACCGGGGACTGCCGGCCCATCCACCGCGCTCTCGCGGCGAGCCCGGCCGGGCCGCCCCGGGCCCTCTTCGGCCCCGAACATGGCTACTACGGTATCGAGCAGGACATGGTGGCCGCCGAGGGCGGGCGGGACCCGTGGACGGGAGCGCCCCTCCATTCCCTCTATGGCGACTCCGAGTGCAGCCTGCGGCCGAAGCCGTCCGCGTTCGCGGGGCTCGACCTCCTGGTGATCGACCTCCAGGACGTGGGCGCCCGCTACTACACCTATGCCGCCACCGCCGTCTGGGCCGCCGAGGCCGCCCTCGCCGCCGGCTGCGAGGTCTGGGTCCTGGACCGGCCCAACCCGCTCGGCGGCGTGGTGGTCGAGGGCAACCTCCCGGAGCCCGGCTACGAGTCCTTCGTGAGCGCCTTCCTGATCCCCGTGCGCCACGGCCTCACCCTGGGAGAGCTCCTGCTCCTCGAAGCCCTGCGCCGGGGGTTGCCGGAGGGGATCGAGGTCTGGACTATGGAGGGCTGGCGCCGGCCGATGACCTGGGAGGAGACGGGCCTGCCCTGGATCGCGCCGTCGCCCAACATGCCCACCACGGTCGCGGCTCTGGTCTATCCCGGCGGCTGCCTCGTCGAGGCCACCGAGCTCTCCGAAGGGCGCGGCACCACCCGCCCCTTCCAGCTCACCGGCGCGCCGGATCTCCATCCCCCGGCTCTGGCCGACGCCCTCGCCGCCCGCAACCTCCCCGGCGTGGCCTTCGTCCCCACCTACTTCCGTCCCCAGTTCCAGAAGCACAAGGGGCAGATCTGCGGCGGCGTCGAGCTGGTCGTGACGGACCGGGACGCCTTTCCGTCCTACCGTACCGGCGTCGAGTTGCTGGACGCGATCCGCCGGCTGTCTCCCGAAGCGTTCCGCTGGCGCGAGGCCCCCTATGAGTTCGTCATCGACCGCCCGGCGATCGACCTCCTGGCGGGAGGCCCGCGCTGCCGCGAGGCGATCGAGAGCGGAGCGGGACTCCAGGACTGGATCGCGAGTTGGAAGGAGGACGAGGAGGAATTCCGACGCGAGCGCGAAGAGATCCTCCTCTACCGGGAGGATGCTTGAAGGCGCCGCATCTCCTGCGGGTGGAAGAAGGACCGGACCGCTTCGCCCCCTTGATCGATGCGGCCCGGGCGCTTGGCCTGCGGATCGGCTGGCTGGACCTCGGAGCCTCCCCTGCGCCTCCGGCCGATCTGGAGAGCGCCGCGAGCCTGGGAGCCCTGCGCGCCGTGGCCGTGGGGGAGGGGAGGACCGTTGCCGTCAAACCCCTGCGCGGCGCCCCGGTCCTGCGGGACCTCCTCCGCGAGCACTTCCAGGGCTGCGCGCTCGTCCTCGTCCGCGGCCCTGTGAACGCCCCTCTGCTCGCTCCCGCTGGAGACGGCTGGCGTCTGGAGCCTCCCGGCTCCGCGTCCCGGCTCTACAAGTCCGAGCAACTCGCCTCTGCCCTCCGCAAGCCGCATCCGTGGCAATCCGCGGCGGAATAGGTCTTTCCCCTCTCCTAAAGCCCTTTTCCCCGTGGCAAAGACCTCCAGGTTTGAGCTTGAACCCTTTTGCCGGGGGAAAAGCCCGATCGGGAGCGATCCGAGGTCTTTTGCGGCTGGCAAAGCCCTTTTGACCCGAGAAAAGCCCTCGAATTCGAAGGAAAAGGCCAATAGCGCAAGGAAAAGGGCTTTTCCCGGGCGGGAAAGCCCTTTTCCCCGCGCAATTGCTCCGGATGACGGGGAAAAGAGGTGAAGCTCGGTCCAAAAGGTCTTTGAGACCGGTCAGTAGTGAAAGCGCGCCTGCAGGAAGTCGATCCGGCGTTCCGTGACGAGGTAGACGATCCGAAGCTCCTGGGTGAGCCGCCTCGACCAGGTTCCCGCGAGCAGATGCTTCAGCGGTTCCGGCTTCCCGAGGCCGGCGAAGGGGTCGCGGAGGATCGCCTCGATGAGATCGAGCGCCCGGAGGAGCCTGGCAGTTCCCAGGCTGGGGGCAGGCTTCTCGGCGGAGGCGAGAGATCGTTACCGTCCCCCCTCCCCACGTCCCCGGCACCTTAGGGATTGTCACCGCCTGCCCGGGGCTCGCCTTGCCTCCCCCGGATGGTTTTGCCACAATGCGGCATAGACCGGGGCCCTCGGGGGTCCCCGGCGAGAGGGGGTATCCGTGAACGCCAACGAGCAGATCAAGTTCTTCCTCCCCGGGCCGACCTACGTGCCCGAGGACGCCCGCCAGGCCATGACGAAGCCCATGGTGGGCCACCGGTCGGCCGGGTTCAAAGAGTTCTACCTGACCATCGCCGCGCGGCTTCCGAAGGTGCTTCGCACCTCGGGTGATGTGATGGTGGCGACCGGCAGCTCCACCCTGATCATGGAGAGCGCCGTGATCTCCTGCGCCGCCTCCGAGGTGCTGAACCTCACCAACGGCGCCTTCTCGGAGCGCTGGCATTCGATCACGAAGTCGACCGGGAGGTCCGCCGACAAGGTCGCGTTTCCCTGGGGCGAAGCGGTGGATCCCGACGTCGTTCGTGCCGCTTTGCGGCGAAAAAAGTACGACGCGGTCACCGTGGTCCACAACGAGACCTCAACCGGGGTCTTGAGCCCGCTCGCCGAGATCGCGCGGGCGGTGCGGGAGGAGAGCGACGCGCTCCTCCTGGTCGATACGGTCTCGTCCCTCGCCGGCGCGCCGGTGGAGACGGACGCCTGGGGCCTCGACGTGGTCCTCGCCGGCACGCAGAAGGCCCTGGCCGTGCCGCCGGGCCTGGCCGTCTTCACTCTGTCGGAGCGGGCGGTGGAACGGGCCTCCAAGGTGCCTCACCGGGGTTTCTATACGGACCTGCTCCGCTATCTCGACAAGCATCGCGAGGGCGGGTTCATCACCACGCCCGGCATCCCCCTGCTCTACGCGCTGGACGTCCAGCTCGACCGCATGCTGGCGGAGGGGATGGAGGCGCGCTGGGCGCGGCACGAGCGGCTCTACCGGCGCACGGCCGAGTGGGCGGCCTCCCGGGGCTGCGCGTACGCCTCGGCGGAAGGCGCGCGGTCGCTCACGGTGAGCTGCCTCAAGCCCCCGGCGGGGGTGGACCCGCAGGCCATCGTCAAGGGCCTGGCCCAGCGCGGCTACACGATCGGCGGCGGCTACGGCGACTGGAAGCCGACGACGTTCCGCATCGGCCACATGGGGGAGGTGCGGGAGAGCGACCTCGAGAGGCTCCTCGCGGAGATCGACGTGATCCTGGCGCAGTCCATGGCCCAGGTGGCCGGATGATGTCCAGGCACCGCATCCTGATCGCCGACTCTCTCGACCCGGCGGGCCTCACCCTCTTCGAGCAGGCGGGGGTGGAGGTCCACCAGCTCACCGCCGAGGAGCGCCCGCGCCTGCCCGAGATCCTGGACGGCTACGACGCCCTCGTGGTGCGCAGCTCGACGCAGGTGACGGCCGACCTCCTCCGGGCCGGCAAGAGCCTCAAGGTCGTGGGCCGCGCCGGCATCGGCGTGGACAACGTGGACGTAGGGGCCGCCACCGAGCAGGGGGTCCTCGTGGTCAACGCCCCCACGGCCAATCTGATGAGCGCGACCGAGCACACCTTCGCCCTGCTCCTGGCCCTGGCCCGCCGGGTGCCGGAGGCGGACGCCGGCATGAAGGGCGGAGAGTGGAACCGCAAGCTCACGGGCGTCGAGCTCCAGGGCAAGACCTTAGGGGTCATCGGCTTCGGCCGCATCGGCCAGCGCGTGGCGGACCGGGCCCGCGGCTTCGAGATGAAGATCGTGGCCTACGACCCGTTCCTGGACGCCACCGCGGCCCGGAAACTGGAGGTGGAGCTCTGCTCCCTGGACGACCTCCTCGCCGAGGCGGACATGGTGACCCTCCACGTGCCGCTGACGGACCAGACCCGCAACCTCCTGGACCGCGACAGGCTCGCGAAGATGAAAAAGGGGGCGCTCGTCGTCAACTGCGCCCGCGGCGGGGTGATCGATGAAGAGGCGCTCCTGGAGGCGCTGGAGTCCGGGCATCTCGGTGGAGCGGCCCTGGACGTCTTCGCGGAGGAGCCGCCGAAGGACCTCCGGCTCGTCCGGCACAGGAAGGTCGTCGCGACGCCGCACCTCGGGGCCCAGACCCGCGAGGCGCAGGAGCGGATCTCGCTGGAGGCGGCCCAGATGGTGCTGGAAGCCCTCTCGGGGTCCCTGGCCGTGGCCGCGGTGAACCTTCCGTTCCGCCCGGCGGGAGGGAGGGTCGAGCCGTACATGGCGCTGGGGGAGACCCTGGGCCGGATGGCCTGCAACCTCCTGGGCTCCGCCCCGCAGACCCTGAGGGTGGACCTCTGGGGGTTGGACGAATCGCTGCGGGTGCCGGTGTCGGTCGCCGTGCTCAAGGGGGCCCTCATGCCGTTCCTGGGCGAGGCGATCAACTACGTCAACGCCGAGCGGATCGCGGGAGGGCGGGGGATCGAGGTGGTCCGCTCGACCCACAGCGCGCCGGGGGAGTATCCCCAACTCGTGGACGTGAGCCTCTCCGGCGGGGGACGGAGCATCGAGCTGGGCGGCACCCTGTTCGGCGACCGGGATCCCCGGGTGGTGCGCTTCGGAGGCTACCGGCTGGAGTTCCGTCCCGAGGGGAACCTGCTCGTGCTGGAGAACCGGGACGTGCCGGGCGTGGTGGGCAAGCTGGGCACGGCCATCGCCGAAGCGGGGATCAACATTGCGGACATCCACCTCGCGCGGCGCGGCAGCGACGCCTTGGCCGTCCTCCGCCTCGACCAGGATCCGTCCGACGGCCTGATCCGGGAGCTCGAGGCGCTTCCCGAGGTGAAGAGCGCGCGGCGGGTGGTGCTGGGGTAAACTCCCCCCTCGCCGGGCAGGGGACCTTGCCCGGGATCGCCACCATCCAGGAGGGAGTCATCATGGCGCACGTCGGAGTCGTTTTCGGGGGCCGGAGCGTCGAGCATCAGGTGTCGATCGTCTCGGCCCGGACCGTGGTCAAGGGGCTCCGGGAAGCAGGCCACGAGGTCACGCCGCTCGGGATTGCCCAGGACGGCTGCTGGATCGATTCCGGGGCCTCGGAAACACTTCTTGCCGGAGAGACGAAGTCCATCCCGCCCGTGGGCGTGCCGGTGGCGCCGACCGTCCGGCATCTCCTTGCCTCGGGAGTCGAGGTCGTGTTCCCCATCGTCCACGGCACCTGGGGGGAGGACGGGACGCTCCAGGGTCTGTTCGAGATCCTCGACCTGCCCTACGTGGGCCCCGGCGTCACCGCGAGCGCGCTCGCCATGGACAAGATCCTCTGCAAGCGCCAGCTCGCCGCGGCCGGGGTGCCGGTGGTGGAGTTCGAGGCGGTCACCCGGAGCGAATTCGAGAGCGATCCGGCGGCGGTCCTCCAGCGGTGCGAGCGGCTGCCGCAGCCGGTCTTCGTCAAGCCCAGCGTGGGGGGCTCGAGCGTGGGAGTGAAGAAGGTGCCCGATCGGCACTGCCTCGAGACCTCGCTGCGCTTCGCCTTCCGCTTCGACAACCAGGCCGTGCTGGTCGAGCGCGGCATCCAGGGACGGGAGCTCGAGTGCGCCGTCCTCGGCTATCAAAACCTTGAGGCCTCGGTCGTCGGCGAGATCGTCCCCGGCAACGAGTTCTACGACTATGCGGACAAGTACCTGCAGGACACGGCCGGCCTGATCGCTCCGGCCGACCTCTCCGAGGGAGTCGCGGAACGGCTGCGGCGGACCGCCGTCCAGGCTTTCGCCGCGATCGGCGGGGTAGGGCTCGCAAGGGTGGATTTCCTGCTGGAGGGGGAGGACGGGCTCTACGTCAACGAGCTCAACACCCTGCCGGGCTTCACCAGCATCTCCATGTATCCCCGCCTCTGGGGGCTCTCGGGCGTCCCCCTGCCCGCGCTGGTGGACCGCCTCGTCCAGATCGCCATCGATCGCCATCGCGACCGGCGGCGTCTGGACGAGGGGATCAAGGAGTTCCTGGAGGAGTTGGGGCGCTCCTGATTACCAGCGCCAGACGATGCCGGCGTTGACCGCGAAACCGTCGAGGTCGATGTTCACCTCGTCCTCGAGGTCGACGTCGTCGTCGCCAGGGCGCTCCCGCCGCACGATGGTCGCCTCCGTGGACCGGTAGAGCGCTTCGGCGAAGAAGTTGACGCCGTCCGGATCGCCGAAGGCGGAGCCCACGGCGACGTGGAAGCCGGTTTCGTCATCGACGTCGAAGCCTTCCCGGGTGGTGTCGAGGAGGAAGTAGGTGACGCCGGCCTCGATCCAGGGATCGAACGTCTCGCCACGGCCGAAGTTGTAGCTCAGGCCGGCTTCGATCGGCAGCACCTCCAGGCTCTCGTCCTCGAAGAAGGGCTCGTCGTCGTCGAACAGGTTCTCGAAGGGCTCGTCGGTCAGCTCCTGATAGTAGGTGCCCCGGAACTTCAGGCCGAGGCCGGTCTCGCCGAGGGGGACTCCCAGGGCGAGACCGCCGCCGAAGGTATCGTCGATATCGGAAGTGTTCCAGTAGGAGCCGAAGAGCTCGAACCCAGTCGCCATGGCTGGAGAGGCGAAAACCAGGCAGAGCATCACGAGTGCCAGCGATGCATAAATTTTCTTCACGTGTGTACCTCCTTAACGTCGTTGCGGGAGGCGCCGGCAGTCGACACCAACGCCCCTCTCTGATCGAGCCGGCCCGGCGGGACCCACCCCACCCGGCTCTGGAGGCGAAAGCTGGTGCAAGAAAAATGCCGCAGTCTGGCAATCGGAGGCTAAAGAGGGATGACCTCGACCAAAGCGGAGCCGGTGGGAAGCATGCCGATCTTCCCGGCAGCGGCCCGGGAGAGGTCGATGATCCGTTCCTCGGGGAAGGGGCCGCGGTCGTTGATCCGAACCTCCACGGACCGGCCATTGCCCAGGTTGCGGACCTGGACGCGGGTCCCCAGGGGCAGGGTGCGATGGGCGGCGGTCAGGTCATGCATGTCGAAGGGCTCGCCGCTCGCGGTGGGCTCGCCGTGGAGCTCCGGCCCGTACCAGGAGGCCCAGCCGCGGCTCGGCGTGCCGCGCTCGACCTCCCCCTGCCTCCAGAAGCCGGAGCGCATGGCTTCGAGGGGGACTGGAGCGGAGTCCTCCGGAAGCTCGACCCTGGAGCCCGCCGGCCCTGGAAGGGACGGCTCTGGATTGGAGACGGCCACGCCGGCGTAGGCCAGGAAGGCAAAGGCGCTCACCCACACGAAACCGGCGATCTTGCGGGCGGTCGGGACGTGCTCGGTCGGAACGGACTGGCTTCTCTTTCGGGTCATTGCTGGCCCTCCATCGGAAGTCGTGGATGGACGTCGCTTGGTGTCAATTTTATAAAACAAGTGGCGCGACGGTGCAATTCCCCCTCATGGCGTCGTGGCGAGCCTCGCCGGGCGGGCGCTCCCAGTCGGCCCTCGACCGGTCACTTCTGCTGTGACAGACCACTAGTGCGCGGCTACCACCACGGACTGCAGGCCCAGCACCGCCAGCTCGCGGCGGACGGATTCGGCCTGGTCCCGATCGGTGAAGGCCCCGACCTGGACACGGTTCCAGGTGCCGTCCGAATGGACGGTCGTCTCGGGATAGACCCGGGCCAGCTCCTGGTGGAGGGCGACGGCCCGCTCGTGCTCGCTGAAGGCGGCGACCTGGACGGTGAAGCGCGACGGCCCCACTCTCTCTCCTCCAGCGGCCAGGTACAGCTCGACGAACGCGGTTCCCGGTCCCCACACCCCGACCTCCCGGGCCGCGGCGTACGAGAGGTCGATGACCCGGCTCTTCGAGAACGGACCGCGGTCGTTGATCCGCACGGTCACGCTCTGGCCGGTGCGCGGATTGCGCACCGCGACCCGCGTGCCGAAGGGGAGCGAGGGATGGGCGGCGGTCAGATCGTTCATGTCATAGCGTTCGCCGTTCGCGGTCCGGCGTCCGTGAAAGCCGGGGCCGTACCAGGACGCGAAGCCCTTCTGGACAGGGGTGCCGACAGAACCTGTGGCGGGCGAGGCCGGCCGGCGGTTGCCGGAGCAGGCGGCCGAGAAGACGATGCAGAGGAAGAGAATGGCGAAAGGGAGGCGGGACAGCAAAACGGCGAGCCGGACGTCGTTCCGTTGGCGCATGGGCTGTTGTTCTCCGTAAGGTGGTTACGAGCCATCTTCGTGAGAGCTCTCGGTCCAAAGCGCTGGATACGGCTTGCGCTTGGGCGGCATGTTAGCACATCGACAACTTTCACCTTGATAACGCCTTCTCGACTCCTACACGCGGGGAGCGGCGACCTCGGCGGCCTCCGTGCCCTCCAGGGTGGGGGAGACCACCTCGTCCAGGAATTCGTCCACCTGCTCGGCCGAGCGTCCTGTGAAGGCCACCGGATCGAGCCAGGGCTCCACCTCGTCGAGGGTGAGGCGGAAATCGGGGTCGCCCACGATGAGGCCGACCAGAGGGTTGTCCCCTCCACCTTCCACGGTGCTCTGCGCCTTCAGGCTGTAGCCCCGGATGCGTTCGTGGAGCGCCTGGCGGTCGCCGCCGCGCAACGCCGCCTCCATGAGCAGGGTCTCGGTGGCCATGAAGGGCAGCTCCCGGGCCACCCGGGCCGCCACCGTCGCTTCCCGCACCACGAGCCCGGCCGCGATGTGGGCGGCGAGGCCGAGGACGGCGTCGGCGGTGAGGAAGGCATCGGACAGCACCAGGCGGCGGTTGGCCGAGTCATCCAGGCTCCGCTCGAGCCACTGGGTGGCGGCGTTCAAGGGGCCGTTCAGGCTGTCCGTGATCAGCCGGCGGGCGAGGCCGCACATCCGCTCGGCCCGCACGGGGTTCCGCTTGTAGGCCATGGCCGAGGAACCCACCTGGCTCGCGTCGAAAGGCTCCGACAGCTCGCCCACCCCCTGGAGGAGGCGCAGGTCCGTGCCGTACTTGTGGCAGGTCTCGCCGATCCCGGCGAGCGTCGCGAGCACCTGGCTGTCCTGCTTGCGCGGATAGGTCTGCCCGGTCACCGGAAAGCTCGCCTCGAACCCGAGCCGCCGGGCCACGAGCCGGTCCAGCTCCCGGACCTTCCCATGGTCACCGTGGAACAGCGTGAGAAAGCTCGCCTGGGTGCCTGTCGTCCCCTTCGCTCCCCGGCAGCGGAGGGTCGCGAGGCGGTGCCGCACCTCGTGGAGGTCGAGCAGAAAGTCCTGCATCCACAGGGCGGCCCGCTTTCCCACCGTGGTGAGCTGGGCCGGCTGGAAGTGGGTGTAGGCGAGGCAGGGGATCGACCGGGTGCGCCGGGCGAAGGAGGCGAGCTCCCGGATGGCCGCGGCCAGGCGTCCTTCCAGGAGCTCCAAGGCCTCCCGGATCAGCAGGACATCCGTGTTGTCCGTGATGAAGGCGCTGGTCGCGCCCAGGTGGAGGATGCCCCCGGCCCCCTCGTGGACCCGGTCGGCCCGCTCGGCGAAGTGCCGGAGGTGGGCTACCACATCGTGGCGGGTCTTTCGCTCGAGCTCCGCCACGCGGCCGAGGTCGATCTCGTCCGCGGTCTGCTGCAGGGCCTCGATCTGCTCCAGGGTGATCGGCAGGCCGAGCTGGCGCTCGCATTCGGCGAGAACGATCCACAGCCGCCGCCAGGTGCGGAAGCGGTGGCCGGCGGAGAAGAGCCGGGCCATCTCCGGCGAGGCATACCGCTCATAGAGAGGGTTCTGGGGGGTCTCGGGCAGCATGGCGGGGGATTCTATCCTCTCCTCTGAAAATCGGGCTCTGGTACAATGCGCCGCCGCCGCCCCTGCGCGGCTTTTCGTCAAGCTCTTCGGCTCTTCTGCCATGCCGATCAAAGTCGATTCCGAAATCGGGCGCCTCCGGCGCGTCCTGATCCACCGGCCCGGGCGCGAGATCGATTGGATGGTGCCGTCCATGATGGGGAGCCTCCTCTTCGACGACATCCTCGACGGCGAGGAGGCGCGGGAGGAGCACGACGCCTTCTGCCGGGTGATGCAGCAGGCCGGCGTCGAGGTTCAGGAAGCCCGGCACCTGCTCGCGGAGGTGCTGGAGGACGAGGCGGTCCGCCGGCCGCTGCTGGAGGAGCTGGAAGCGGAGTACGGTGCGCCGTTCAACCTGGTGCGCCGCCTCTACGACCTCCCGGCGGCCGGGCTGGCCTCGGCCCTGGTCGAAGGCATCCGCACCCATCCGCCGGACCCGGCCCTGGGGCATCTCCACCCGTTCGAGCTGTACCCCGTGCCCAACTACTTCTTCCAGCGGGATCCCCAGGTCGTCCTGGGCGACCGGGTCGTCGTCTGCTCCATGGCCACGGCGGCCCGGGAGCGGGAGCCGCTCCTCGGCCGGTTCATCTTCCAGAACCACCCCTCGCTCGGGGGCTCGGCCTGCTACGAGATCGACGTTCCCCCCACGGGAGCGCCGCAGCACAACCCCAACTTCCCATACCCGAGCCTGGAGGGCGGGGACGTGCTCGTGGTAAGCCCGGAGATCGTCCTCGTCGGCCTCTCCGAGCGGACCAACCGGCGGGGGATCGAGACCCTGGCGGAATACCTGCGCAAGGTCGGGACCTCGCTGCGCCACCTCGTCATGGTCGAGCTGCCGCGCAAGCGGTCCTACATGCACCTGGACACGGTCTTCACCCTGATCGACCGGAATCTCTGCCTCGCCCATCTGCCCGTCATCCAGCCCGGCGGCCCCGAGGCGGCGCACATCTACACCGTCGACCTCCATGCCGAAAAGCTGACCTTCACCCTCCGGAGCTCTCTGCTCAAGGTCCTGAGCGAGCTGGGGCTGGAGCTGGAGATCGTCCCCTGCGGCGGCGGCGAGGCCATCGACCAGGAGCGCGAGCAGTGGACCGACGGCGCCAACGCGTTCGCCCTCGCCCCGGGGCTGATCCTGCTCTACCGGCGCAACCGCAAGACCCTGGAAGAGCTCGCGCGGCGCGGCTGGCGCATCCTCCCCGAAAGTGAGGTCGTCGCCGGCAGGCACGACCTGCTGGGAGGCGGCCCCGCCGCCATCTCCCTGTGCAGCAACGAGCTGTCCCGGGCCCGTGGCGGCCCCCGCTGCATGACCATGCCGCTGGAGCGGGACCCGCTTTGAGCCCGTCCGCAACCCGAACCTTTTCATCCCGTCGAGGAGAGCGATGACCCGTCACCTGATCTCGATCCACGACCTCACGGCCGGGGAGGTCGCCGGCCTCTATCGGCTGTCCGCCGATGTCAAGGCCAACCCGGGCAAGTACGAGAGCCACCTGCACCGCAAGACGCTGGGCATGATCTTCGAGAAGTCCTCCACTCGCACCCGGGTGAGCTTCGAGGTGGGCATGGCCCAGATGGGCGGGCACGCCCTGTTCCTCTCCAGCCGGGACATCCAGCTCGGCCGGGGCGAGCCCATCTCCGACACGGCCCAGGTGCTCTCCCGCTATCTGGACGGCATCATGGCCCGCACCTTCGCCCACCAGACCGTCCTGGACCTGGCGCAGTACGGCTCGGTGCCCGTCATCAATGGCCTCACCGACGACCTCCACCCCTGCCAGGGCCTCACCGACTACTTCACCCTGATGGAGGTCTTCGGGAGTCTCGAAACCCTGCGCGGCCGCAAGCTCGCCTATGTGGGGGACGGCAACAACATGGCCCACTCGCTCCTGTTCGGCGCCGCCAAGGTGGGAATGGACGTGGCCGTGGCCTCACCCGAGGGCTACGAGGTCAACCCGCACTATGCCGAGCTCGCCCGGCAGGATGCCGAGGCCGCAGGTACGAAGGTGATGCTCACCAACGATTTCCGGGAAGCCGTCGAGGGAGCCTCGTGCGTCTATACGGATGTCTGGGCCTCCATGGGCCAGGAAGCCGAAGCCCAGAAGCGCCTCGCAGCCTTCAAGGGTTGGACCGTGGACGGCAAGCTGATGTCCCACGCCCGCGAGGACGCCGTCTTCCTCCACTGCCTCCCCGCCCACCGCGGCGAAGAGGTCGCCGCCGAGGTGGCCGACGGCCCCCAGAGCCGCATCTTCGACCAAGCCGAGAACCGCCTGCACGTGCAGAAGGCGATCATGCTGTGGCTGATGGCGGGGGTGGAGGTGGAGTGAGCTAAACTGCCAAGGACCTAAAGCACCAAAAGGACCTAAAGGACAAAGGCAGGACACTTACTTTTAGTCGTCCTTTAGGTCCTTTAGGTCCTTTCTTCCAAGGAGCTCCCATGAGCGAGGGCTTCATCCCGCGGCACGGCGGCTACAAGAAGCTGCTTTCCTACCAGAAGGCGGAGATCGTGTACGACGCCACGATCCACTTCTGCGACCGCTTCATCGATAAGCGAAGCCGGACCCACGACCAGATGGTCCAGGCCGCCCGTTCCGGCAAGCAGAACATCCTCGAAGGCAGCCAGGCGTCGGCCACCTCCAAGGAGACCGAGATCAAGCTGACCAGCGTGGCACGCGCCAGTCTCGAGGAGTTGTTGGCCGATTACCTGGATTTCCTGCGGATCCGCGGCCTTCAGGAATGGCCCGCGGAGCACGCCTACGCGGGCCGTCTTCGCGAGCTGAACAGGATCCCGGACGCGACCTACGCCACGTTCCGCAAGGGCATCGAGAACCCCGACCCGGAGATCGCCGCGAACGTGATCATCGGCCTGATTCGTGTGACCACCTATCTGCTGGATCGGCAGATCCAATTCCTGGAGAAGGCGTTCCTCAAGGAAGGCGGCCTGCGCGAGCGCATGACGCGTGCGCGCCTGGAAGAACGGAGCAAGACCGCGCGCCAGACCCGCTAAAGAGCTGCCAGCCGCCGCGCCATCTCCCGCCACGCCTTCCCCCGGTGGCTCACGGCGTCCTTCTCCGCTCCGGTCAGCTCGGCAAAGGTGAGGCGGGCGCCCTCCGGCTGGAAGACCGGATCCCAGCCGAAGCCGTGGGTTCCCCGGCCGGGAAGGACGAGGGTGCCGTCCGTCCTTCCCTCGGCCACCACCTCCCGGTCTCCCTCCTTGAAGAGAAGGAAGCAGCGGGCGGCGGCCCGCACATCTCCCAGGGCGGTGGCGGTCCGGGCGATCCCCTCGGCTGCCACCGCCTGGAGCATCCACTTGACGAGGGGGCCGGGGAAGCCGTTCAGGGCGGCGAGGTCCAGGCCCGCCTCTTCCACGACCAGGGCGCGCCCGAGCCGGCGCCAGGCCTCGTCCGCCTTGGCCCGGAGCACGTCCAGGTAGTCGCCGGACTGGATCTCGGGCAGGTCGAGCTCGACCGCTTCGAGGTCCGCCCCAAGGGCCAGGCGGGCCTCGGCCATCTTGCCCCGGTTGCCGGTCACCAGAACGAAGGGAGGGAGATCGCGGGACATGGCGGGAGGAGCGATCCTCGTCTCCGGAGGAGACTTTGGGAGTTGCGGGAGCCGTGAGGAGATGATATGGTATCAGCGAGCAGTGATTTGACCGAATCGGGGGTGGCGTGAACCCGGGACTGCCGGAGTTGAGCCCAGGAAGCCGGGAGGAGCATCTGCCGATTCACGGCGAGCCGGTTCCTCCCTACGTGGTGTTCATCAGCCATGCCGCCCGCGACTCCTGGATCGCCGGCGTTCTCGCCGAGAAGATCTCCGCGCTCGGCGCCGAGCCATGGCTGGACGTCAAGGATCTCGAAGGGGGCGATGTCGTCGTGGAGAAGATCCTGAAGGGTCTCGATGCGTGCCACGAGGCCGTGGTGCTCATCTCGCCGCATAGCGTGGAGTCGCAATGGATGGTCTTCGAAATCGGAGCCGTCTGGGGACAGCACAAGAGGGTGACACCGATCCTCAACAACATGAGCGCTGACGCCATCGTCCCCTTGCGCGGCGTGAAAGCCGTGGACCTCAACAGCGTTGGCCAGTTCCTGACGGAGCTCGGCAGGAGAGTCCGTCAAAGGCTGGCGACGGAGGAGTAGGGTATGGCCTATCACGTTTTCGTCAGCTCGATGTCGAACGAGCGGGATCTCGCGGAGGATCTCGCGCAGCGCATCCGGAAGGCCGGGGCCGAGGTCGTGGTGTGGAGCGACACCGTCCTTCGGGGAGCTCGGGGAGAGTGGGTGGATCTGGCTCTCCGCCGCGAGCTCCGGAAGGCGGACGAGGTCATCCTCATCCTCACCGAGCGCTCCCTCGACAGCCCGGATCTGCTCTTCGAGCTGGGCGCGGCCTTTTCCCTCCACAAGCGGGTGATTCCCCTCCTTGTGGGAGTGGGGGAGGTGCCCTCGCTGATTCGACAATTTCCCTATGTCCGGTACAACGATCTCCACGCCTACCTCTCTGGGTTGGAGCATCGCGCCAAGCTTCCCGTGGACGGTCCTCCGATCGCCGCCGCTTACTGACCCGGACCGCCCAGCAGCCGGCGCAGCTCGACGACAAGCTCGTCGACCTGGTGCCGCAGCCCCCCGACGTCGCCGGAGTTGTCGAGGATCCGGTGGGCCGCCCTGCGCCGCTCCTCGCCGTCTCCCTGGGCGAGGAGCCGGGTGCGGGCGGACTCCTCCGCCATCCCGCGCTCGATGGCCCGCTGGAGGCGGACCTCGCAAGGGGCCTCGACGGTGACGATCAGATCGAACGACGGGCCGTAGCCGGCTTCGACGAGGAGGGTGGCTTCGAGGACGACGATGCCTTCCGTCGCCTCGGCGATCTCGTGGAAGCGCCGACGCACCAGGGGGTGGACGACTCTTTCGAGGTCCCGGCGGGCGTCCGGGTCGCTGAAGACCCGCGCGGCGAGGCGGGCGTGGTCGACTCCTCCGTTCTCGTTCAGGACCTCGGAGCCAAACAGGCCGGTCACCTCCGTCACGCCCGGCTGGCCCGGCTGGTAGAGCTCGGCCACCAGGCGGTCGGCGTCGATGACGGTGAAGCCGGCCTCGCGCAGCCACTTCGCCACGGTCGACTTGCCGCTGGCAAGCCCGCCCGTCAGACCGACGAGGAGGTTCTGCCTCACCGGTCTCCTCCCGAAAGCCCCTGGCGGAGCCGGGCGGCCTTCAGCGTGTTGAACAGCACCATGGCCACCGTGAGCGGCCCGACACCCCCGGGGACCGGGGTGATCGCGCCGGCCTTCGGCGCGATCTCGGTGTAGTGAACGTCGCCGACGAGGGTGTATCCCTTCGCGTCGAGCTGGCGCCGGCGGTCCTCGTCGCCGGGAAAGAGGCGATCGATCTGGGACGGGTCCGAGATCCGGTTGATCCCCACGTCGACGACCACCGCCCCCTCCCGCACGTGCTTCTCCCCGAGGAAGGCCGGCCGGCCCACGGCGGCCACCAGGATGTCCGCCTCGCGGGTGACCGCCGGAAGGTCGGCCGTGCGGGAGTGGCAGACCGTCACCGTGCAGTTCTCCCGCAGGAGGAGCCCCGCCATGGGCTTGCCGACGATCGCGCTGCGGCCGACCACGACGGCCCGCTTCCCTGCCAGGGGAATGCCATTCCTCTTCAACAATTCAACGATGCCCGTGGGGGTGGCCGGGGTGAACCCCTCCTGGTCCAGCCAGAGGCGGCCGACGCTCACCGGGTGGAAGCCGTCCACGTCCTTGTCCGGGGAGATCCGCTCCACGACCTTCTTGTCCGAGACCTGGGTCGGCAGCGGGAGCTGCACCAGGATGCCGTCCACCGTCTCGTCCCGGTTGAGGCCGTCCACGATGTCCAGCAGCTCGCTTTCGGTGATCGTGGCCGGCGGGGTGATCGTGCGGCTCACCATGCCGACCTCGGCGCAGCCCCGGACCTTGCTTCCCACGTAGGACTGGGAGGCCGGGTCCTCGCCCACGAGCACGGCGGTGAGCCCGGGGGCGCGATGGCCGGCGGCCGTCATCTCCCGCACCCGCTCCGCCACCTCGGCCCGGATCGCCGCGGCCGTGGCCTTGCCGTCCAGAATCGTCGTCATCCGGGCATCCTCCCGCTGTAGAGGCAGACGATACCGCCCGACAGGTCGTTCCAGGAGAGCTCGGTGAATCCGGCCGCGGCCATCCGGTCCAGGAATCCCTGACGCTGAGGGAACTTCAGCACCGACTCTGGAAGGTAGGTGTAGGCCGAGCCCCGATGGGAGACCAGGCGGCCGATCCACGGGAGCAGCTTGCGGAAGTAGAAAAGGTAGAGATTGCGGAGCGGCTGGACCGTCGGGACGGCGAACTCCAGGACCACCAGCCGCCCACCGGGCCGGAGAACCCCGGCGAGTTGCCGCAGGGCGGCGTCGAGATCGGCCACGTTGCGCAGCCCGAAGGAGACCGTGGCTCCCTGGAAGCGCCGCTGCGGGAAGGGAAGAGCCAGGGCGTCCGCGGCGAGCGCCGCCGGCCGGGGTCCGTCCATCCGCGCGAACTTCTTCCGTGCGATGGCGAGCATCGGCACGCAGAAGTCCGCCGCCGCCACCCGCGCTCCCCGCCGGCCGAGGGTCGTGGCCTGGTCGCCCGTACCGCAGCAGAGGTCCAGCACCTGGGCCCCCGGAGGGAGCCCCAAAGCCGCCGCCGCCCTCTTGCGCCAGACGATGTCCAGGCTCGCCGAAAGGAGGTGGTTCAGCAGGTCGTACCGGGGAGCCACCCCCGCGAACATGTCGCGGATGGCGTGCCCTGACTTGTCGAGGACGGTCGTCGGCTCGGCCATGGCGGGCCAAGTGTATCCCCATCCAGGGCCGGGAGCCTGCAACTCTCTCCCTTGTCCGCTGCCGGCCTTCCGCCGATACTGGAGTTGTGAAGAACCCCTCCCCGTCGTTCCCGTCGGAGGACACGGCCGAAGCCGCCCGGCCCCGGTCCGAGGCCACCCTTGGGTGGGAGGACGTGTTCCTGCCCCTCCTCTGGGACCTCGTCAACGGGCGGGCGGTGAGCGGGACTCCCCCCCTGTGGAGCCCGGCCCGGCAACTCTCGGTCAACCACGTGGGGATGCGTTGGGCCTGCCAGTACCTGTGGGCCCACCGGTACGGGACGCGCCAGCAGCAGCGGACGGCGAGGGAGAACGTCACGCACTGGTTCGTCCACCAGGAGGAGATCGGCCACATGGCGCTGGAGCGCGGCGGCCGGGTCGGGTGTGAGCAGTTCTCGACGGCCTATGGATGGATGCACCGCTTCATCGCGGCGTCGATCGGCCTGGAAGGGCGGGCGCTGGGGCACCGGCCGATTGCGAGGCTGGCCGACCGGTGGTGGGCTCATCACGTCGAGGCGCAACGCCCGTGCTTCACCCCGCGGGGGACGGTGGAGATCCCCGGGTGCCGGATGACCTTCCTGGGGGACCGCTCCCGCGACGTCTGCCTGCAGTGGCTGCTGGAGGGCCGTCCGCGCCGGAGGCTCACCCGCCGGTGGTACGAGAACCGCGGACACTGGGACGCGGAGCTCGTGCGCCGCAGCATCATGGCCGGCGAGCCGCTGGGTGCGTCGGCGAGCCCCGAGAGGCCGAAGCTCTACAATCCGTTCTCCGTCTCCCGCGACGAGGCCGGCCATCGGGCCTGGGCGCCACGGATGGACGGCAACGTGGGCTGGGCCGTCTGGGCGGTGCGCGTGGACTACGGGACCGGTGCCGTGGACCGGGTCCGGGCGAGGGGCGCCGGGGAGATCCCCGAGAGGCCCGGCTGGATCCCGGAGATCTGAGGTTCCCGCGGCACGGCGACCTGGTTTATACTCCCCGGCAGGCCAGGGCACGCCCATGGTCCGGCGGTGCCCCCCGGTTGGCGGTTGGTGACCTCCTCGAGCCGAATGGCTTGACAGTCCCCTTTCTTGCGCCTATCATACGGGTCCTTTGCGTCGCGAAGGCGGGTGTGCCGCGCCGAGGCGATCTTTTCCCCAGCCAGAGTCGGACCGGAGAGAGTGAGATGATCAAGAGAACCTACAGCCCGAAGCTCGCCGAGATCGAGCATCGGTGGTATGTGCTGGACGCCGCCGGGATCCCGCTGGGGCGGCTCTCCTCGTTGGCGGCGCGCCTGCTGATGGGCAAGCACAAGCCCACCTATGCCCCGCACCTGGACACCGGTGACTTCGTCATCGTGATCAACGCGGAGAAGGCGGTGCTCACCGGGCGCAAGGAAGAGCAGAAGGTCTATTACCACCACACGGGATATCCGGGTGGCATGAAGAGCGAGACGGCGGCCCACTTACGCAAGCGGCGGCCCACGAAGATGGTGGAGGAGGCGGTCTGGGGCATGCTTCCCAAGGGTCCCCTGGGGCGCCAGATGCTCCGCAAGCTCAAGGTCTACGCCGGGCCGGAGCATCCCCACCAGGCTCAGCAGCCCGAGGCCCTCGACGTGGCCGCGGCGCTCTAGTCAGCGACAGACAGGAGAGAGATCCACGTGAACCAGCCTCAATACTATGGGACCGGGCGCCGCAAGACGGCGGCGGCCCGCGTCTTCCTCCGGCCGGGCGCCGGCGAGATGAAGGTGAACGGCCGTCCCCTCGATGACTACTTCCCCAACGACGTGCTGAAGATGGTCATCAAGCAGCCCCTGAACCTCACCGAGACGGCGGAGACGTTCGACATCCACGTCACGGTCCGCGGGGGCGGCAGCACGGGCCAGGCGGGTGCGATCCGCCACGGCATTTCGCGTGCCCTGCTCGAGTACAACGCCGAGCTTCGCGACCGGTTGAAGTCGGCCGGCCTCCTCACGCGCGACCCGCGCAAGAAGGAGCGCAAGAAGTATGGCCAGAAGGGTGCGCGGGCCCGTTTCCAGTTCAGCAAGCGCTAGAAGGAGGGTCGCTTGGTAGAAGTCAGCATGAAGGAACTGCTCGAGGCCGGTGTCCACTTCGGCCACCAGACCCGGCGCTGGAACCCGAAGATGAAGCCGTACATCTTTGGCAAGCGCAACGGGATCTACATCATCGACCTGCAGAAGAGCCTCCGCCTCTTCAACGAGGCCGCGGCCTTCGTGCAGCAGCTCGCGGCCGAGGGCAAGCGCATCCTGTTCGTGGGGACGAAACGGCAGGCCCAGGAGGCCATCGCCGAAGAGGCGACGCGCTGCGGTGAGTTCTACGTCACGAACCGCTGGCTGGGCGGCACGCTGACCAACTTCGTGACGCTGCGCACCTCGATCCAGCGCCTGAAGGAGATCGAGGGGCGGCTCGGCGACGAGAACAGCCCGATGACGAAGAAGGAGCGGCTGCGCCTGGAGCGCGAGCGCGAGCGGATGGTGAAGAACCTCGAAGGCATCCGCGAGATGGACGAGCTGCCGGACGCGCTCTTCGTGGTGGACCCGAAGAAGGAGTCCATCGCGGTCGCCGAGGCGAACAAGCTGGGAATTCCGGTGATCGCCATCGTGGACACGAACTGCGATCCGGAGCTGATCGACTACATCATCCCCGGCAACGACGACGCGATCCGCGCCATCCGTCTCTTCGCCTCCCGCATCGCCGACTCCTACCTGGCCGGCGCGGGCAAGCTCGAAGAGAACGCGATGATCAGCGCCAAGGACATGCCGTTCTACGACAAGGACGCTGCTGCCGCCGCCGGCGCACCGGCCTAGCTCCGAAGTCCCACGGGCGCCGCTCCCCGGTGTGGGGGCGGCGCGGAGGAGAGGTCAGCTCGAGCTTGTCGATCTGACCTCTTCTTTTATCCGCCAGCCAAAATCGAGATCCCAAGGTTCGGAAGGGAGAACCCTGTCATGGAAATCACTGCACAGATGGTCAAAGAGCTCCGGGAGCGGACCGGCGCCGGAATGATGGATTGCAAGAGGGCCTTGACCGAGACGAGCGGCAACATGGAGGCGGCGGTCGACACGCTGCGCAAGAAGGGGCTCGCCGCCGCGGCCAAGAAGGCCGGCCGGGTCACGGCCGAGGGCGTCGTGGGCTCCTACATCCACGGCGGCGGCAAGATCGGCGTGCTCGTGGAGGTCAACTGCGAGACGGATTTCGTGGCCCGCACGGACCAGTTCCAGGAGTTGGTCCGCGACATCGCCATGCACATCGCCGCGGCCGAGCCGCGCTTCGTCAGCCGCGACGAGGTCACTGCGGAGGTGCTGGAGCGCGAGCGGGCGATCTTCCGCGAGCAGGCCCTCGAATCGGGCAAGCCGGCCAACGTGGTCGACCGGATCGTGGACGGCAAGATCGAGAAGTACTACTCCGAGTTCGTGCTCCTGGAGCAGCCGTTCGTGAAGGACCCGGACAAGACGATCGGCCAGCTCGTCACCGAGAGGGTGGCCAAGATCGGCGAGAACATCCAGGTGCGGCGCTTCGCCCGCTTCAAGCTGGGCGAGGGCATCGAGAAGCGCAAGGACGACTTCGCGGCCGAGGTCATGGCCCAGGCGGGCGGCCGCTGATGATCGAGCCGGTGCACCGCCGGGAGCCCGTCTTCCGCCGGGTCCTCCTCAAGCTCTCCGGCGAGGCGCTGATGGGCTCGAAGCCCTTCGGCCTCGATGAATCGATCGTGGCAGCCATCGCCGACGAGATCCGGGACGTCCATTCCCTCGGGGTGGAGGTCGCCATCGTCGTCGGCGGCGGCAACATCATCCGGGGCCTGTCCGCGAGCCACCGCGGTATCGACCGCGTGACGGGCGACTACATGGGCATGCTCGCGACAGTGATCAACGCCCTCGCCCTCCAGGACGCCATGGAGAAGCGGGGCGTGCCCACGCGCGTGCAGACGGCCATCGACATCCGCGAGGTGGCCGAGCCGTTCATCCGGCGGCGGGCCATCCGCCATCTGGAGAAGGGCCGGGCCGTGATCTTCGCCGCGGGCACGGGCAACCCGTACTTCACCACGGACAGCGCCGCCGCCCTGCGGGCCAACGAGATCCACGCCGACGTCCTGCTCAAGGCGACCAAGGTGGACGGCCTCTACACCGCCGACCCCGAGAAGGACCCGTCGGCGGTGATGCTCCCCGAGGTGACCTACCAGGAGGTCCTGGAGAAGAACCTGCAGGTCATGGACACCGCGGCCATCAGCCTCTGCCGCGACAACGGCATCCCCATCGCGATCTTCGACATGATGAACTCCGGCAACATCCGTCGCGTGGTGTGCGGCGAGCGGTTGGGGTCGATCGTGCGGACCGGGTAGAGGCGCTGGCGTTGACAGCCGGGAGCGGCCGGGGAGAAGATTTTCCCTCGCCCGATCGTCCGGGTCCGTGAACAGCCCATCAGAAGACAGGCCCGGCTGGCGTCCTGGATGGCCGATCGCCTGGGGAGGAACCATGAAAGAGGTCTTCAAGGAAACCGAGACGCACATGAAGCACGCGGTGGATCACTTCCATCACGAGCTGAAACACCTGCGGACGGGCCGCGCTTCGCTGGCGCTCCTCGACGGGATCACCGTCGAGTACTACGGCAGCCCGTTGCCCCTGAACCAGGTTGCCAACCTCCAGGTGGCAGACGCCAGCCTGATCATCGCCCAGCCGTTCGATCCCAGCCAGAGCTCGGCTATCGAGCGGGCCATCATGAAGTCCGACCTGGGGCTGAATCCCTCCTCGGACGGCAAGGTGATTCGCATCCCCGTCCCCTCCCTCACCGAGGAGCGCCGCAAGGAGATCGTCAAGAAGGCCCACGACCTGGCCGAGCACGCCAGGAACGCCGTCCGCCAGGCCCGCCGCGAGGGCAACGACAAGCTCAAAAAGAAGGAGAAGGACAAGGAGATCAGCCAGGACGACGAGCGCCGCGGCCTGGACGAGGTCCAGAAGCTCCACGACCGCTACATCGGCGAGATCACCACCAGCCTCCAGAAGAAAGAGCAGCAGATCCTGGAGGTGTAGGGGCACGCCCCGCCCAGGAGCCCACGTCCCGCCCGCCCAGGGCTTCCGCCCTGG
>DASQEB010000566.1:0-9613 GCA_035633875.1 Thermoanaerobaculia bacterium | reverse complement strand
ATAGGCGATACAGAACTCGATCCAGAGGCGCAGGAGAAGCCAGACAAAGCCGCCGTCGTCCCCGCCGCCGCCGCCGTCGCCCCCGCCGGAGTAGCCCTCGCCGCCGCCCGGCCGGGCCCCCGCCGCCGGCGCGAAGAGCAGGCCGAGAACCAGGAGCGCCAGAGCGGCGAGCCCCCACCTCTTCACGGCGCGCAGACCTCGTTGGGGAGCTCGTCCACGTCCGCACGGCTCCGCTCCAGGGCCGGAGCGAGGATTTCGCCGAGGCCGCGGATCCTCTCCGCCACCTCGCTGCCGTCCCCCCCGTGCCGCACGGCCTCCTCGATCCCGGCGACCGCCTTGCGCCAGACCTCCGTTTGGGCCAGGGCCTCCACCCCGAGGTCCACCACCACCGCCGCCTCCCGCTCCAGCACTGAGATGTAGAGGAGGATGCCCGTCCGTCCGGTCGTCCGGTGCATCCGCTTCTCGAGGAAGGTGGACCGGGCGGCCTCCTGGACGCGTTCGCGGCGCGCCGTCCGCCGGGTGAGCAGGCGGGCGAGGGCGGGAATCCGCAGAGCCGCGAGGACCGCCAGGGACCCGGCGACCACCGGGTCCACCAGGAACCACGCCAGGCCGAACTCCCAGGGAGAGAAGAGGAGGAAGGCGAGGGTCGCATACCCTGCGAGGATCCCGGCCATCAGCGCCGCGTGGAGGTGGGACGCCGACCGGGGGCGGACCGCCACGATCAGCTCGGCGCTGCTGCGCGCCTCGACCGCGTGGACCGCGTCGGCGAGGGCTTTCCGGGATGCGTCCGTGAGAAAGGGCCTGGCCATGAGATCGCGGGAAGCATAGCGCAGGCCCAGCCTACAATCCCCGTCATGCATCCCCTCCCCCGCCATCCCGTGTTCCGCCGCCCTGCCTCCGGGTCCTGGCGGGACATCCCCGCTCTTTCCCCGCTCCTCCTCGCCGACGGCAGCGGACCGGCCGCGCAGCAGACGTCGGTCCGTCTCTGCTGGGACGAGGCGGCCCTCTCCGTCCGTTTCGACTGCCAGGACCGGGACGCCTGGGGAACGTACCAGCAGCGGGACGACCCGATCTATGAGGAGGAAGCGGTCGAAGTCTTCCTGGCCCCGGGCGAGGAGGACCCCGTCCGGTACGTCGAATTTGAGGTGAGCCCTCTGGGCGTCCTCTTCGACGCCCGCATCCACAACCCGACCTCGCTGCGGGCCGATCTGGTGGCGGACGCAGCCTGGGATTGCCCCGGGATCCGGTGGGAGGTGGGGCGTGGGGCGGAGCGGCAGGACTGGTGGGCCGTCCTCGTCCTCCCCTGGGCAGGGATCTCCCCGGGCGGAGCCCCGCCTCCCGTCTGGCGGGCCAACTTCTACCGGATCGAGCGCCCTCGCGACGGCTCACCGGAATTCAGTTGCTGGTCTCCCACCCTGACCCGCCCGGCCGACTTCCACAAGCCGGCCCGGTTCGGGGTGCTCGAGCTGTCGTCGAGCAGCCGGTAGACCCGGTCGGGGCCGGACTGGAACACCAGCTCGACCCGCCGGTCCGGCCCCTGCGCGAACCGCCTCTCCCAGCGGCGCAGCTCCCCGATCCGGCGCCCCTTGCGCAGGTGGACCACCGCGTGGCTGATCCCCAGCTCGCGCAACAGGTCCAGCCCCTTGCCGTCCGGAAGGAAGCTCATCGCCTGGGTGAGCCTGCGGTGGCTCGGCGGACGGTGCCCGCTGAAGCCGTTGGCGATCGGCTTCCAGTGCAGCGTCGAGAAGTACATGTAATGGGCCTCCCGGCTGGTCCGGGTGATCGGCAGCTCGATCAGGGCCTCGACGTCCTCCCGGCCGGCGATCCAGTGGTAGACCTCCGGGAAATCCGCCTCCTGGGGGAGCGAGAACCAGCGGATGCGTCGGGGAGCCATCTCGACCGCGAGCAGCAGACCGAGCCCCCCGGCGAGGGCGAGCCGCCAGCCGCGTCGTCGCACCCTGCCCAGCAGGGCGTCCACCCCCCGGGCGGCAAAGAACGCCAGGGCGAAGGAGACGAACACGTAGAACCGGGGCGGCACCCGCATGCCGTCCAGCCCGGGGAGGACCCGCGCCAGCGGGATGTAGGCCACGCACTGGGTGAGCGCGAAGCAGGTCACCCCGACCAGTGCGAGGCCCCGCTCCCAGACGTCCATCTCGGCGCATCGCAACACCGGTCCCTTCCCCCAGCGGCGCCGCAGCAAGGCCCAGCCCCCCAGGCTGATGGCGAGGAGGAACGCCGGAACCAGCCAGTCCACGCCTGCCAGCCGGGGCCAGTGCGCCGGGTCGTAGCGCGCCACCGCCACCAGGTTCGCCAGGACGTAGGCGGCGAGGGCAAGCGCCAGGAGCCCCAGGAGGACGGCCCGTCTCCCCCTGGAGAGCGCGGGAAGGGGATCGTGGCTCCGGAAGCGCTTCCACCAGACCACCGCTCCGGCGAGGAACAGGGCCGTGGGGAGGAAACCCGCGAACAGCGTGTCCTCCCGCCGGTGGAACAGCCGTTCGAAGGGACCCAGCGACTCCCGGAGGCGTCGCCGGTCCGCGAGATCGAAATACGTGTTCTGGATCGACGGCCGGACGTAGCTCACGAGCGTGGCCCCGTGCTTCTCCATCAAGGTCTCGGATCGCTCGAGCTTCAACCTCTCGGAAATCCGGACGTAGGGAAGGAAGATCACCGCCACGGCACCCCCCGCGGCCAGCACCACCGGAACGAGCACCCGCAGGGAGCGGACCCGGAGGAGGTCCCGCCCCTGCGAGGCCCAACGGTTCAACGCCAGCACGAGCAGAGGGACATGGATCATGTAGGCGAGATAGCACCCGCTCGTGACGTTGAGGAGATAGAAGAGCAGGAACCATCCGGCGTGGCGGACCCTCCGTTCCGCGAGCAGCCGGTCCCAGAACCAGAGCGTCAGGGGGACCCACTGCGCGATGAGGACCTGCAGGTGGGACAACTGGGTCAGCCGGAAGGGAGAGAACGCGAAGATCCAGCCGGCGAGGACCGCAGCCATCCAGGAAGTGCCGCTCCGGCGGACCACCCAGCAGGTGGCCAGGGCGCTTCCGACAAACGAGGTGAAGAGGAGGACGTTGAACCCCGCGATCGGGTTGGGAAAGACCTCCAGGAACAGCGCGAGCTGCGCCGCCGGCCCCAGCAGGTGGTCCGAGAGCGCCAGCGTCCCCGGGGTGGGGTGGAAGAAATTGGCGTTCCAGAAGTCCGGCAGGCCCAGGCGGATCTGGTGCGCACCCCACTTCAGGATATAGAGGACCAGGACCGGATCCGTCAGGCTGTGCGCCATGCGGCTCCCCCCCACCCGCCAGATCGGCCGCAGGTAGAGAAGGCACAGCAGGGTATAGCCGGCGAGGATCGCTGCCCACGCAAGCCAGGCCGCCCCCCGGCCTCCTGGAACCTGCTTTTTCGGCATGAGCTCGCGAGTGTATCCTTTCGCGGCTCCGCCTTCCATCGATCCCCATGCCGCCCCGCCCCCACTCCGACGAAGCCGCCGCCGCCCGGGCCGTCTGGACGTTCTTCGCTCTCGGTCTCGCCCTGTCTCTCTGGATGGTGGCGCGGAGCCAGGTGGCGGGGGACCAGCTCAACCTCCTGGCCCGCGGGTGGCTCCTCGCGGAGGAGGGTCGGTGGATCTCCTACGGCAATCCCATGTCCACCGGGGGCAAGGCGCCGGGGGGGATCACCAGCGTCCTCGTGGGCCTGCCGCTCTTCCTCTGGAAGGACCACCGCGCGCCGACCCTGGTCGTCCTCCTCTTCCACGTCCTGGCGTATCTCCTCCTCGATGGCACGCTCAAGCGCATCCTTTCGCCGCGCGAACGCGTCCTCCTCGCCCTGCTCTACTGGCTCAACCCATGGCGGCTCTACTTCTCGGCGTTTCTCTGGAATCCCAACTACCTTTTCCTCTTCGGCGCAATCCACCTCTGGAGCTGCCTCGTCCAGCGGGAGCGGCCCCAATTCTGGCCGTCGTTCCTCCATGGGGTGGGGCTGGCGCTGGCCTTCCAGATCCACGCCTCGTTCCTGTTGACCTTCGTGGCCTCGGTCCTCTTGTGGCTGCGGGGGTACTTCAAGCCCCACTGGATTGGAGGGTTCCTTGGAGGCGTCCTTGCCGCCCTTCCCCTGATCCCCTGGGCCTTCGACCTGATGAAGACCCCCGAGATCGTGACCGAAGCGGACAAGGGATTTCTCGGGCGCGGCCTCGTGCTGGTCTTCCCCCTTCTGCGGGGGCTGCTGTACTGGCTGCGCTACGCGTCCCTTGCCCTCTCCGAGAAGCTCACCCTCTTCGACTTCTCGGACCTTCTGGGGGAGCCGGACCTCTGGCTGGGCCCCGGGCTCACCGCCGTCCTGCGGGTCGTCCTTTCCCTGACGCTCCTCCTTCCCCTCCTGGCCAACGTCTGGCTCTGGCGGCGCAACCGGCGCCGGTGGCGGCGGAGGCTCCCGGCCGCGGCGTCCGACCGGGTCTGGCTCCAGGGCTATGCGATCTGGTCCTTCGTCGCGGCGGCGCTCGTTTTCGCTCTCTCGCCGACGACGATCATGATGTGGCAGGCGCTGATCCTCCTCCACGCCGCCATCCTCCCGGTCGTCCTCTGGGCGGGCGCCCTCGCCCGGACGCACCGCCGCCCTCGGGTGGAGAAGGGGATGCGGATCTATGCCGGAGCGGAGATCGTCCTCCTGGTCCTGCTCGCCCTGGGGAGCCCTCAATACCGCTGCCAGGGGCACGACCCGCAAGGGAGGGACAGCTTCTTCTTCCCTCTCCGCTCCGACCACCCGATGTTCCACGAGCTGGGGATTCAGCAGACGTGTCCCTGGCCGCTCAACCGGCCGGGCGGGTGGTGGCCGGACGTGCTGCCGGAGGGGGAGGGGCGCTCATCGCAGCAATCCGTCAGCAACAGCGCTTGACCTTTGCGATTCTTGTAGTCACACTTATTCCGTGCCGAGCCGCCCGATTGATCTCCCCACCCTCCCCTGCTCCTGCGCGAGCCTTCGCCGGGCGACGCGGGCCGTTACCCAACTGTATGACGAGGAGCTGCGCCCCCTCGGCCTGCGGGCGACCCAGTTC
This sequence comes from Thermoanaerobaculia bacterium, assembly GCA_035633875.1. GTDB lineage: Bacteria > Acidobacteriota > Thermoanaerobaculia > Multivoradales > UBA5704 > DATARR01. Next base: position 4,560 of record DASQEB010000566.1, on the reverse strand, counting down.
ACGCTCCTCCAGACGCTTGCCACGGCCGGGGAGATCTCTCAGGGAGGGCTGGGGCGGATCCTGGCCCTCGACAGCACGACCCTCACCCGGACGCTGGCTCCCCTCCAGCAGCACGGGTGGGCCAAGTCTCGTCCGGGAGCTGATCGCCGGGAGCGGCTCTACTCCCTCACCCGCGAGGGGCAGGCCGTCCTCGAGGAGGCCCGTCCTCTCTGGGAACGGGCTCAGGATCGTCTGCGCTCCTCGCTTGGAGAGCCCGAGTGGGAGGCCCTCCAGCAGCTTCTCGACCGCACCACCGTCGCCGCTCTCGGCGCCTGACTCGTCGAAGAGGCGCCTCAAGGCGTCAGGTGTCCCATCCCCGAATCTCCCATGTCCACATTTCCGTCCGGAAAATAATCTTTCCATCGCCGGGTGACCGTGGCGGCGGTCTCTTCATCCGCAAAGAGCTCCTCGGGATACCAGGGCTTCATGCGGGCGTCGATCAGGACAGGGGGTTTGTAGGAGATGTGATGACGGACGATCTCGCTCCCGGCGGCGTGGATGTCCGCGGCGGGCTCGAAGCGGGTGAAGGTGGTCCAGAGGAAGTTGATCGGGCTCGCGGCAGCGCGGCGGGGCTCGTCGGTCAGCACGACGAGCGGCCAGCCGGCGAAGGCCGGGTGCGTGGCGAAACGGGCGGCAGCGCCGGGGTCGTCCTGGAAGGCGGGGCCTCCCACCACGAGGCAGCCCGGGCAGAAGACGTGGACGTCCGTCGTTCCTTGGGGAACCTCGGGGGCGGAGAAGCCCCGTGGAAGGTCCCGCACCGGATCTCCCAGTCCGAGCCAGATGCCTTTGGAGCCCTCGTTCACCGTCGGGCCGGTGTAGTCCAGCGTATCCATGGAGAGATTGGAAAAGACGTAGAGGTCCGTCTCCGGATGGGTGCGTTCCAGGATGTGGACGAGCGTGGCCCGGAAGTCCTTGAGGTCCACGGGACGGTCGGTCACGAAAAGGAACTTGGTGAGGGAGAGCTGGCCCTCCCCCAGGATGCGGAAGGCGGAGGCCATCGCCTCCCGCTTGTAGCGCTGCTTGACGACCGCTCCGGCCAGCGAGTGGTAGCCGGTCTCGCCGTAGGACCAGAGCTGCTCCACGGCCGGCATGACCAGGGGGAACAGCGGCGAGAGGAGCTCCTGGAGGAGGTCGCCGAGGAAGAAGTCTTCCTGCCGGGGCTTGCCCACCACCGTCGCCGGGTAGACAGCATCCGCGCGATGAGCGATCCTCTCGAGTTGGAACGTCGGGTAGTCGTGCTGGAGGGAGTAGTAGCCATAGTGATCCCCGAAAGGACCTTCGGGCCGGCGGACCCGGGGCGGGACCTTGCCGATCAGAGCGAATTCAGCGGACGCCACGAGAGGGTGCGGTCCCACGCCCGTGACGAGCTTCAGGCGCTCACCGGCGATCAATGAGGCGAGCATCAGCTCGGGGACGTTTTCCGGCAGCGGCGCGATGGCCGCGAGGATGAGAGCGGGCGGTCCGCCGAGGAACGTGGTGACGGACAGTGCCTCCCCCTTGGACTCGGCCACGGCGTAATGGAAGCCGCCGCCCTTGCCGATCTGCCAGTGCATGCCGGTCGTCCGGGCGTCGTGGACGTGCATCCGGTACATGCCGAGGTTGTGACCCTTGCCGTCCGGGTGCTCGGTGTAGACCAGCGGGAGGGTGATGAACGGACCGCCGTCCTGGGGCCAGGTGGTGAGCACGGGCAGGCGGTCGAGCCCCAGATCCGTGCGGACCCGTTCCGTCACCGGGCCGGCGGACCGCCGGGAGGCGCCGACCCGCAGCGCCTCGCGGGCCAGGTCCCGGGCCCCCCAGAGCTTGGCGGGGCTAGGAGGGAGGAGCGTCTCGGCCAGGTGGACGAGGCGGCGGATCAGGCGCAGCGGCCGGGCTCCGAAAGCCATCTCGGCCCGGCGCTGGGTGCCGAAGAGATTGGTGACGAGGGGGAAGTCCGCACCCTGGACGTTGCGGAACCAGAGCGCGGGCCCGCCGGCGGCGATCACCCGGCGGTGGATCTCCGCCACCTCCAGCCGGGCGTCCACGGGCGCGTCGACGATAGCGACGTCGCGATCGCGGCGAAGCTGGTCGAGATAGGAGCGGAGGTCGGGGAAGGTGGGCTCGGTCATGGCGCAGGGAAGTCTATCCGTACTGACGCGCAGACCGCTCGAGGAGCGCTCGCGGAAGTGAAACGTTCACCGCGAAATGGTCACCTCTCAGTGTCTTCCGCAGTGTCCCGCTTTCACAAAGAGCGCACACTGAGAGCTGTGAAGATGTTGCACGCAGGACCGCCCGCCCAACAGAGGTTGTCCGCCGCGCAGGGCCGTAACTTCGTGGCCCGTCGTCCATCGGGTTGTAAGAACGATGTCTGCAGTTTACCAAGCCGGTCAAGAGAGATCCCCCGTTCACCAGGTCAGGCCAGGACCTGATGTCCGGGGGTGTCGTGTCAGAGGCGCTCGCCATCAGCATCCTGCGCGGCCAGAGGTCCTGCTACAACGAGAGAAGCAACGGCTTAACGTTCACGAAGCTCGACGGCACGACGATCACCGTCCAGTCTGTTCGTTTCACGTTATTTTTGAAGGTTTGCTTTGCTCGCTGGAGCGTCTGCGATCGCTGCCGCTCCTTCTGTCACGCTTTCTGAAGCGGCGAGCACTGATGGCGGTAGGCGTAGTTTCGAGCAGTCCAGCCGGAAAAAAAATTGGTCCCCTTTCACCAAGTCGGGCAGAACTTGGAGCGGGGACCACTGCTGGGACCGGCTGAGTGCACGAGGTGGAAGCCGCAGGACACCCAACCAGTTCAGGAGGACTTCTATGTCAACAACCGAGAATGACGCCCTCAAGTCTAGTACGAATGAAGCCGAACCGCAAGATCTGTCCGGCCTGAGCCGGCGCAAGTTCCTCGGCGGGCTCGGCGGCGCCGCAGCGGCCACGATGGCCGCGGGCGTGGTCGGCCTGGAGCCGCTGATGGACGCCGCGGCCACGGCCGAGGCCAGCAACAGCACCTCCGCCGGGATTGCCCGCCGCAATCGCGCCTGGCAAGTCCGCAAGGACGCGGCCGACTTCTGGAAGTCACAGCCCGTCGCCACCCATCCGACCAACGGCGACGAGGAGCGCTACCCGAACCGGATCGCCAACTACAGCAAGGGCCTGCCGCACAACTCGCTCGGTGAGGTCGACCAGGCGGCGTACAACAGCATGCTCGCCGCCTGCATCTCCGGGAATCCGGACGACTTCAACAACATGATCCTCGCCCCCGGCAGCATCAAGCTGACCAACCCGCAGAGCGGCCTGGCGTTCGACATGGAAGGGGCGGACATCCAGGCCCTGGCCGTGCCGGCTCCGCCGGCCCTGGCCAGCAGGGAGCAGGCCGCCGAGATGACGGAGAACTACTGGATGGCGCTGCTGCGCGACGTCAACTACCTCGACTACGGCTCCTCGCCGCTCGTGGCGCAGGCCGTCGCCGACCTCAACGCCTTCGGCGCCGACTACAAGGCTCCCAAGGTCGGCGGCCAGGCCACGACGCAGACGGTGTTCCGCGACATCGCCCCCGGCACGACGGTCGGCCCTTACATCTCGCAGTTCATGTGGCTCCCCACCCCGTTCGGCGTCGAGTTCGTCGAGCGCAAGATGTGGACGAAGGCGCCGGGCGTCGACCACCTGCAGAGCTGGTCGAACTACCTGGCGGCGCAGAACGGGATCATCGTCGAGGCACCCAGCTTCCTCGGCTCGCGCAAGTACATCACCAACGGCCGCGACCTGTCCGAGTGGGTCCACATCGACGTCCTCTTCCAGGCATATTTCAACGCCTGCCTGATCATGATGACCCCGCCGGACGGCTCGGACATCGGCGGCGGCTTGGGCGTTCCGTTCAACGCCGGCAACCCCTACAACGGCAACCCCACGCAGAACGGATTCGCCACCTTCGGCCCCCCCGCCGTCAAGGCCCTGCTCTGCGAGGTCGCGTCCCGCGCCGTCAAGACCACGTGGCACAAGAAGTGGCAGGTCCACCGCCGCCTGCGGCCCGAGCACATGGCGGCCCGCGTCGAGGTGCACGTCAACCGGTCGCCGGGCCGTTACAACGGCGCGCTGCACTCGAGCCTCTTCAGCACCAGTGTCCTCGACCGCATCGAGTCGCACAACGGCGGCACCCTCCTGCTGCCGATGGCGCACCACGAGGGCTGCCCGACGCACCCGTCCTACACCGCCGGCCACGCCACCGTCGCGGGCGCCTGTGTCACCATCCTCAAGGCGGTCTTCGACACCGAGAACCGCCCGATCCCAAACCCGGTGGTCCCCACCTCCGACGGGCTGGCGCTGGAGCCTTACACCGGCCAGACCTTGACCGTCGAGGGCGAGCTCAACAAGATCGCCTCGAACGTCGCCACCGGCCGCAACGCCTCCGGCGTCCACTGGCGCAGCGACGCCTACGAGTCGCTGCGCCTCGGCCAGAGGATGGCGGTGAGCATCCTGCGGGACTACAAGGCGATGCACAACGAGCCCAACATCTCCTACAACTTCCGCGGCTTCGACGGCGAGCGGATCATCA
>DASQEB010000565.1:0-19170 GCA_035633875.1 Thermoanaerobaculia bacterium | reverse complement strand
AGCGCCAGGGAGGGCTCTCCGGGGCCGTGGACCTCCTGGGTGGAGACCGCTTCGCTGGAGGACGGCCGGCTCGTCCTCGCCTGGCCGGTGACCGGAGGGTCTCCGAAGTTCCTTCTCCGGCCCCTTCCGGGAAGCCGCGTCGGCTACGAGATCCGGCTCCAGCCGCTGACGGTGCCGACGACGCTGCGCCGGATCGACGGCCTGGAGTCCTTTCTCGCGCAGCGGCCCGGCGTAGGAGGGGTGTTCGGCCCGGCCCGGTTCCTCGAGACGGCGAGCTTCCTCGCCGCGCCGGACCGGCCCGGGTCCCGAACGCTTCCCGGGCGGCCGGACGAGGCGCGGTTCCTGTGGCGGAACTCCGAGGTGGTCCGCGGGCCGGAGCGGCTCCGCCTCCTGGTAGACGAGGAGCTCTCCCAGGGATTGATCACCGTGTTCCTCCGGGATTCCAACTTCGCCGGCACCCGGAGGCTCATGGAGGAGGTCCGGGAGTACGAGCAGGACCACCTGGCGCCGCACGGCATCCGCCTCGGGTTCGCCGGGGACGTGGCCGTGAGCCAGGCCATGATCCGCGGTGTGGTTTCCACCCAGGCGGGCTCCCTCGTCCTGGCCCTGGCCGGGATCTTCGCCATGACGGCCTTCCTCGGCCGGTCCTTCCGGTGGGGGCTTTACTGCGTGCTGCCATCGGCCCTGGCGGTCCTCCTCAACTTCGCGGTCATGGGATGGCTTGGCATCCCTCTGGGGGTGGCCACCTCCATGTTCGCCGGCATGACGCTCGGAATCGGGGTCGACTATGCCATCCACCTCCTCTCCCGGCTCGACCGAGCCCGAGCTGAGGGGCTCGCAGGTGGGGCGGCCCTGGCTGCCGCCCTGGGCTCCTCCGGCCCGGCCATCCTGATCGACACCCTCGCTGTGGGCCTGGGCTTCGCGACCCTGCTCGTTTCCCAGGTCCCGGCCAACGTCCGTCTGGGCGGGCTCCTCGCGTTGAGCCTCTTCGTCTGTTTTGCCGCGACGGTCACCCTCGTGCCGGCCCTCCTCGCCTGCTGGGGCCGCTTCACGGCCGGTGCCGGGATCGAGCTACGGGACCGCGAGCGGGACTTCAAGCTGGTGCGGCCGGCGGAGTGGTACGAGGGAGGCGGGGGGCGGGAGTAGGTCCCCCCGCCGGCTTCACGGATACTTCGGATATCCCGGCTTCTTCGGTGCCCATCGCTTCACCTTCTTCGCTTCCTCCAGCACCGCCTTGATCGCCGCCTCGAGCTGCGGGTCCCGGCCGGCGCGCCAGGCCGCAGGGTCCCACTCGATCTCGGCGTCCGGGTGGACGCCGTCGTTTTCGATCCCCCAGGTGCCGTTGGGCGCGTAGGAGGCCCGGTTGGGGATGGTGATCCGGCCGCCGTCGATCAGCCGCGGGCTGAAGAGGGCGCCGCCGATGCCGCCGCCGAAGGTGCGGGTGCCGAGGACGGGGCCGAGGCCGGCGAGCTTCCACATATGGGCGAAGGTCTCGGCCGCCGAGCCGTTCTGGCGGTTGATCAGGAGGACCTTCGAGCCCGCCACGGTGTTGGTCGGTATCGGCAGATCGCCTCCCTCCCGCCAGGCGTAGGCGTAGAGGGGCCGGCTCCGGAGCATCTCGATGACCGAGTCGAAGACGATCCCGCCCGGGCTGTAGCGCTGGTCGATGATCACCCCGTCGGCGTCCAGGCTGCCGAGGAGCCCCCGCAGCAGCTCCTCGTAACCCGGGCCGCCCTGGTTGGGGAGGTAGACGTAGGCGAGGCGGCCTGCGGAGACCTCCTCGACCCGTTTGCGGTTGCGCTCCGCCCAGTCCATCCGGCGCAGGGTGTTCTCGCCGGGGAGGGGCACCACGGTCGCGGCACGGACCTCCCTGCCCGCGGGATCGGCGGCCACCCGGATCTCCACCGGCTTCATTCCCTTGCCCACGAGGTAGCTGTAGAGGTTGCGGTCCGCCCGCACCTCCTGGCCGTCGATGGCGAGGAGGTAGTCCCCCTCCCGCACGTCCACACCCGGTTGATCGAGAGGGGCCCGGAGCAGGGGGTTCCCCGCATTGGGATGGCCCGAGCGGTAGATGCGCGAGATGCGGTAACGGCCCCGGTCGATCTCGTAATCCGCGCCCAGGAGGCCGGTCCGCTCCGGCGGACCGCCCGGAGAGGGCTGGTCCCCCCCTCCGACGATCAGATGCGAGATCGAGAGGTGGCCCAGCATCCGCTCAAACAGGTCGTTGAGGTCCGCCCGGCGGACGACGCCCGGGAGGAAGGCGGCGTAGTGGCGCTCGAGCTCCGCCAGGTCCTGCCCGTGGTGGCCGGGGTCGTAGAACCAGTCCCGGGCGATCCGCCAGACCTCCCGGTAGATCTGCTGCCACTCGGTCGCCGGGTCCACCTCCACGGTGAGGCCGGCGAGGTCCAGGGGCTTGCTTTCGGCGTCCGCCGGGGCGTCGGATGCCAGCATCGTCACGACCGGACCGCCCCTTCCGCCCGTACCGTAGGCCAGGGTGGAGCCGTCGGCCGAGAGAGAGAAATCGACCACTCCCTCCGCGATCTTCTCCGGCTGGCCCCCCTTCGACAACACGTAGCGATAGAGGACCGGTTTGGGATCTTCATCGGCTCCCGGAGTGGCGGGCCACTCGTTGACCAGGGCGAAGAGCACCCCCGGACGGCCAGCGGCGAGCCCGGCGAAGTCGCGCTCGTCCCCCGAGACCGGGACGATCCGGTCGCCGATTCCCGCGACATCCACCTCCCCCGCCACGGGCTCCCAGCGCGCCCTCGGGTGGGGTTCCCCGACGATCGCCAGGAGCGGCGGAGCCTCCCCTTTGCGCAGGACCACCGCGTTGAGCCGCCGCACCACCAGAGGCCGGGCCAGGGAGCTCGACATCACGCCCCAATCGAGGTCGTCTGCCGTGGCCGTGCGGGCATTGGCGCTGGTGGTGAAGTAGAGGTATCTGCCCGAGCGGTCGAACGTCGGGTGCTCGGCCTGGACCCGGCCGTCGGTGACCTGATGGGAGCGGCCCTCCCGGGCGTCCCACAGGAACACCGTCCGGATGCGGTTGTCCAGGGCCTGAGACCAGGCGAGCCAGCGGCCGTCCGGCGACCAGGACGGGTGGTATTCGCCCTGGCCGATGTGGGACGAGGTCGCGACGCGCTCCGCTCGGGCCTCTCCCAAGTCGGCCACCCAGAGGGCGAGACGCTTGTCCGAGAAGGCGATCCGGCGGCCGTCGGGCGACCAGGTCAGCTCGCGGTAGAAGGAAGGGCGCTCCTCGACGGCGACCCGGCGCGGCTCGCCGCTCCCGCCCGCCGGCACCACATGGAGCTCGTACTCGCCCGAGACGTCCGAGAACCAGGCCAGCCAGCGGCCGTCCGGAGAGGGAGCAGCGGAGCGCTCCGCCACGCCCGGAGTCCGGGTGAGGTTCTCCGCCCTGGCCGCCTTCGGATCGAAGGAGAGGACCTCGCCCCGGGCGCTCACGATCAGCCGGTCCCCCGTGGGGGTGGGGACCATGCGTTCGAGGAACCGGGCGGCCGGAACCGTTCGGCGGCCCAGCTCCGGAGCAGGGACGGTCAGCCGGACGTCGATCCTCCGATCTTCGCGAAGGGCAAGGTCGTAGAGGTGGATCTCCCCGCCGGTGAGGAAGACGATGGCGTCCGGGGCCGCGGCGGCGGCCCGGATGCCGTGACCTGCGAAGCGGGTGAGTTGCTCCGTCCGGCCGCTCTGCAGGTCGTGGGAGAAGAGGTTGGGCGTCCCGGTGCGGTCCGAGAGGAAATAGAGGGTCTCGCCGATCCAGAGGGGAGCCCGGTTGTTGGCGTCCGGACGGGAGAGGGCCTCCCGCTTCTCCAGGGTGCTGTCCGCGAGCCCGCCGATCCAGATCGGGCTCGTCGAGCCGCCCCGGTAGTGCCGCCAGGAATCCCACGAAACCGCGAAGGGGACGTAGGCGATCCGGGTGCCGTCCGGGGAGAAGGACCCGGTGGACGCTTCAGGAAACGGCAGCATCGAGGGCATCACCCCGTCCCGGGCGATCGTATACAGCCGCCAGAAGCCGTCGCCGTCCCGGTTGGAGGCGAAGAGGATGCCCTTGCCGTCCGGAGTCCAGCCGCGCACCACGTCGGCCTTGGGATGCCAGGTGAGCCGGCGTGCCTCTCACCCCTGGGGTGGTATGACATGGACGTCCTCGTTGCCGCCGCTCTGACGGGTGAAGGCCAGGGTGGAGCCGTCAGGGGAGAAGGCCGGGAACCGATCGTCCGCTGGATGGTCGGTCAGGCACTCGGCCTCGCCCCCCTCCCGGGACACTCGCCAGAGATCTCCGGCGAAGGAAAAAACGATGTGCGTCCGGTCCGCGGCGACTTCCCCAAACAGGATCGGCGGGCGGACGGTCACGGTGGGCGGCGCGGCCGGCGTCGGGGAAGTCCCCTGCCCGACCGCCGGGCCGCAGGCCAGGACGGCCAGCGCCAATCCAGCAAGAAACGGCTTCCAGCGGCGGACTCGAGTCGTCATGATGAGATCTCCTGTCTGAAGCACCGGCCTCACGGCGTTCGCCGCCACCCTCGTCCTGCTCGTCAGTGACTCAAACGAAAAACGCCGGAAAAAGGTTCAGGGGGCTGCGACGATCGTGCCCCAGGTGAATCCTAGACTTGCCCCGGTTCGTTTTTTGCTGCTCTAGTTCGGGAAAAGGAAGCTCTCCGAGGAGGGAGCCCGGGATGGCACCGCAAAGATCAGAGCTGGACGCCGAGATCCAACGCCTCTACAGCCTGCCCTTGGGGGAGTTCACGAAGGAGCGGAACGCCCTCGCCAAACGGTTGAAGAAGGCTGGCCGGGAGGACGACTCCGAAACCGTGGAGGGGTCACCCAAGCCGACGCCGTCCGCCTGGGCGGTGAACATGCTGTTCCAGAGGCAGCGGGACCGGATGGACATCCTCCTCGACGCCGGCCGGCGGGCCCGCATCGCCCAGGGGGAGGCCGTGGCCGGCGCCGGGGCCGAGGCCCTGCGGGACGCCATCGGTGCCGCCCGCATCCTGATCGAGGACCTCCGCCGCCGCGCCGAGACGATCCTGTCCGAGGGAGGCGGACGGAATCCGAGCCGGGCGGTGTCCGAGCGCATCGCGACGAACCTCCAGTCCCTCGCTTTTAGCCCGTCCGCCGCCGAGGCGGCGCAGCGCGGCTGGCTCGATAGCGACCTGGAGCCCCCGGGCTTCGAAGTCTTCTCCGGCCTGCGGATCCCCCAGCGCGTGGTGGACATCTCGACCCGGCGCCCGCGCCCCGAACCGGCGCCTGCGCCGAAACCGGCGAAGGCGCCCCCTCCCCCTCCACCCAGGCCGGAGCCGATCCGCACTCCGACCAAGGCAGAGCGGGAGGCGGAGCGCCGGCGCGAGGAGACTCAGAAACGTCGGGAGGCCGCCGTGCGGGAACGGGAGGAGAAGGCGGCGGCGAAGCTCCAGGAACAGATGGCCCGGGCCGAGGAGAGGGTGGAACAGGCCGCGGCCGAAGCGGATTTCCTCCGGCGCAAGGCCGAGCAGGCCGAGAAAACGGCCGCCGAGGCCCAGCGGCGCGCAGAAGCGGCCGAGGAAGAGGCCGAGCTTGCCCGAGAGAGAGTGGAACGGGCGGACAAGGCTCTCGAACGCGCGCGGACGGAACTGGACAAGGTTCGGCAAGCCGCTCAGGGTGGCAAGGCGGCTTCCCGCTGAGCCATGCTCTAATCGGCACATGCTCCCGATCGACGAAATCCTCTCCCACCCCTCTCCCGCTCCCCCACCCGGCCGGACCATCGGCCGTTCCCGGGAAGGACGGGAGATCGCCGGCTATGTCCTCGGCCGTGGCGGTCTCCGCGTGAGCGCCATCGGGGGATGCCACGCGGACGAACCGGTGGGGCCGGCCATGCTGCGGCGGCTGGCGGCGTTCCTCTCCTCCCGGCCGGCGGACGACCCTCTGCTGTCCAGGTTCACCTGGTACGTCGTCCCCCACGTCAATCCGGACGGCGAGGCGAGGAACGCCGCCTGGAGCGATGTCACCCTGGCCACGGTGGACCACCTCGGGGAGGAGGACCGCGCCTACGACCTCTCCCTCTACCTGCACCACGCGGTGCGGGAGAAGCCCGGGGATGACATGGAGTTCGGCTTTCCCCGGGACCGGAGCGACGGCGGGGTGCGACCCGAGAACCTGGCCGTGGCCGCCTTCCTCGCCGGGGGCGCGCCGTTCGTCCTCCACGGCAGCTTCCACGGCATGGGTTTCGCCTCCGGTCCCTGGTTCCTCCTCGACGAGGCGTGGATCGACCGCACCGCGGACCTGCGGGAGGCCCTTCGCCGCCGCGTGCGGGAGATGGGCTACCGCGTCTTCGACGTGGACCGCGGAGGCGAGAAGGGCTTCCGGCGGATCGACGAGGGCTTCACCACCCGCCCGAATTCCGTGGCCATGCGGGCCTGGTTCGAAAGCCGGGGGGACTCCGCCATGGCAGCCCTCTTCCGTCCCAGCTCCATGGAGTACGTCCGCTCCCTGGGAGGCGATCCCCTGACGATCGTATCCGAGATGCCCCTCTTCCTCCGCCCCCTGGAGGAAGGAGAGACCGGACGGCCGGACGACCCCCGCTTCCGCGCCTTCCTCGACCGTGTCGCCGGCAGGGACCCAGGTGAGGTCCGGGCCGAGTCGGAACGGAGCGGTGTCCGGGGAATGCCCCTCCGGGACCAGATGCGGCTGCAGTTGGCGTTTCTCGACGGGGGGCTGGGGGCGATCCCCGTCTGAGGCTACGCTTCCCTCTCCTTCGGCACGTCGGACAGCATGCAGGCGATCCAGCGGGTCGTGGGGAAGTGATCGGTGGCGATCACGATGCCGAGGGTGATCGGCACGCCCAGGAAGGCGCCGGGGATCCCCCAGACCCATCCCCAGAAGATGATCGAGACCAGCACCACCAGGGGGGAGAGGGAGACGAGACGGCCTTCGATGTACGGGTCGAGGTAGTTCCCCATCAGGATCTGGAGCAGCGCCGCCCCGGCGAAGACCAGCAGCGGCCGGCCGAAGCCGTCGAACTGCACGAGGGCAAAGAGCGTCGGCGGGATCACCGCCAGAGCGGAGCCCAGGCTGGGAATGTAGTTGAGAAGGAAGGCGAGAAGACCCCAGAGGAAGGCGAAGTCGAGCCCCACCAGGAGAGCGAAGAGCCAGTACGACACCCCCTGGAGGACGGCGGCGATGGTGCGCGCCACCATGTAGCGCTGGTACTTGGCCACGATGGTCCGCACCGTGTCGGCGATCTTCTCGCCTTGATTGCGGTCGCGGAACGCCTTCCTCGTCTTGGCCTTGAAGTCCCGGACCTCGAGAAGGCCGAGGATCGCGAAGGCCACGATGAGGAGGATCAGGCTGATCGACGAGGTGATCGCCTTGACGACGGTCTTGGCCATCTCGGCTCCGGCGAGACCACCACCCCCTCCGGAGGGGAGAGACAGGCCCATGCCGCGAGCCCGGCTCTGCAACTGACCGTACAGCGCCTGGACCTTGGCCGCATACTGGGGGGCCCTGTCCGCCACGGTCTCACCGCTCCACACCAGAGCGCCGATGAAGAGGCCGATCACCAGCAGCAGGGCGAGGGCGGTGAGGAGGAAGCTCGCCCAACGCGGCAGGCGCCTCTCCAGCAACTCCTGGAGCGGCCAGGCGAGGGCGATGAGGAAGAGGGCGAAGGCCAGGGGCATGGTCGCCACCTGGCTCCACTTGAGGAACGCGATCACCAGGACCGTGGCGACCACGGCCAGGAGGCGCGCCCGGGTCGCTCCCGAAATCTGCCCCGGCTCGGGTCCGCGCCTTTCGGGCGGCGGAGCCGTCCTCTGCTCGACCTTGTCTTCGATGAAGGTCTCCCGCGCCATACCACGCTCTCCCGTGCAACGCCTGTGCCGCAGCCCCGGAGGGGAACGGTCCGTGGGAACGCGCTTCAGCGGTTGGACGCCGCGGCCACACGGGCGATGGCCGCCTTGAGCTTGTCCGGATCCACCGGCTTGACCAGGTGCTCCTCGAACCCCGCCTGCCGGCTGCGGCGCAGATCCTCCTCCATGCCGTAGCCGCTGACGGCGATCCCCGGCAGGCCGAACCGCTCCCGGAGCTCAGGCATGAGATCGAGGCCGCTGCCGTCCGGCAGCCCCAGGTCGCTCACCACCAGGTCGAGCTCGTACTGCTCCGCCATCGCCCGGGCGGAGGCCATGCTCCGGGCGACTTTCACGTCGTGGCCGGCTGCTTCGAGGAGGGCGGCCATCACCTCGAGCGTGGGCTCGTGGTCCTCCACGAGGAGCAGATGGAGGGATCGCGGCTCCTGCGCCGACCTGGCGGCGGCCGTCACATCTCCCGCCGGAGGCGGGGGCACGGTGTCGAGGGTCACGGTAAAGGTGGCTCCCTTGCCCCGGCCGGCGCTCACCCCGGTGAGCGTGCCGCCGTGCTGGTCCACCAGCGCCTTCGAGATGGCGAGGCCCAGGCCGAGCCCCCCGAAGGTGCGGGTGATCGAGGGGTCCCCCTGCTCGAAGGCGTTGAACAGGCGCGGCAGGGTCCCGGGCTCGATGCCGATCCCCCGGTCGATGACGGCGATCCGGATTCGGCCGGGCTCTTCGTTGTCCGTGCGCACCTCGATCGCGCCCCCGGCGGGGGTGAACTTGACGGCGTTCTTGAGGAGATTCCAGAACACCTTCTGGAGCCGGGCCTCGTCCCCCCACACGTGGTGCTCGGCGGCCCGGCCCCACATGTCGATCCGGAGCCGCTTGGCGACAGCCTCGTCGGCGCAGATCCCCACCGCCTGCTGGAGGAGATGGTGGACGTCCGTGATGTCTCGGTGGAGAGAGAGCTTGCCACGGGTGATCCGGGTGAGGTCCAGGAGGTCGTCGATCAGCTTCGCCTCCAGCTCCACGTTGCGCTGGATCATCCGCAGGTCGGCATGGAGGAAGGAGGGAGTGTTCGGCTCCTGCCGCAGCTCCGCCACCTTGAGGAGGACCGGGGTGAGGGGGGTACGCAGCTCGTGGCTCAACGCCGCGAGGAAGTGGTCCTTCGCCTTGCTGGCGGCCTCGGCCCGGCCGTACAGCCGGGCGTTGTCGATGGCGAGGGCGGCGCGGGAGGCCAGTTCCTCCCCCAGGGCCAGGTCCGCACCTCCGAACCGGCGCCCGGACCCGGCGGTGGTCGCGAGAAGCATCACACCCAGGATCTCCCCCCGGGTCGTCAGGGGGACGACCATGAAGGACCATGCCGCCAGCCGGTCGAAGAGGTCGATGAGCTCGGGGTCGCTCGTGACCGTTTCCGCCAGGTTGGGGGCGACGTCCCGGACCAGCTCGCTGCAGCCGGTGCGGGCGACGCGCCACAACGAGCTGTTGGGGTTCTCGGGAGAGCCCTGGTAGATCTCCGCGACTCGTCGGAGCAGGGGCTCCCTGGCCGGATCGGCGTGCTTCGAGGCCATCGCCCGGAGCTCGTTCTGCTCCTGGAGCTCGAAGATCAGGCAGGAGTCGGCGAAGCGGGGAACGGCCAGATGGGCGAGGTTCCAGAGCGTCGTCTGGTGCTCCAGGGACTGGGAGAGGGCGCGGCCGGCCTCGGCCAGCAGCGCGATCCGCTCCTCGGCTCGCTTGCGCTCCGTCAGGTCGAGGACGAATCCCACCGCCTCCTGGGTTTCGGGCAGGATCGCCGCGCCGAGCAGGATCGGCACCCGGGAGCCGTCCCGCCGGACGTATTCCTTTTCATAGGGCGTACAGATCCCCGTGGTGATCAGCTCGACGACGGCCCGCTGGTCCGCCTCGCGCCACTCCTCCGGGGTCATCTCCATCCAGTTCAGCGTGCCCTGTTCCAGATCCTCCCGGTTGCAGCCGATCATGGAGAGAAAGGCGTCGTTGGCGTCCGTGATCCGGGCGTCGGCGTCGGAATAGAGGATGCCGATGATGTTGGACTCGAAGAGACGGTTGGTTCGCGCCTCGCTCGCCCGCAGGGCCTCCTCCGCGCGACGTTCCCGGGTGACGTCGAAGAAGACCGCGAGGCCCGCGATGATCCGTCCTTCCTGGTCGTGAAGCGGAGCCGAGTTGCAGCAAGCGATCACGATGCTGCCGTCCCCCGCCACGAAGTGGATCTCTTCGCCGATGACCTCTTCGCCCTGGAGGATCGACCGGGCGAGCGGCCATTCCTGCGGCTGGTATGGACGGCCGACCGGGTCGAAGCCCTCGTAGGCGGCGTATTCCGCAAAACAGGTGGAGGGTACGAACGGCCGGCGGAGGATGCGGGAGAGCTGATCGTTGCCGAGGATCAGACGGCCAGAAGGGGCTTCCGCAATGAGGACGCCTGCGGGCAGGTGCTGGAGGACCGCCTTGAGGAGAGCACGCTCCGCCTCAGGGCTCGCGAGCAGCGGATCGTTCGCCACTCAGGTCTCCTTTCCAGAGAGTCGAGCCCGGACCGAAGACGACAACTGACCTCATCCCAAAGAGCTCCCCTGTGCAACAAGTATAACGGAGCGGGAGGATCTCTCGCGCCGCAGGCCTTCTGAAGCCGAGCCGGGCGCCCACCCAGGGGCGCCCGACCTTCTGGAAGTCCGCGGTGGAAGCGTTGCCGCCCCCGTAGGTCTTCGTATAGTCCTTCATCATCTCGCTAAACCGGGCGTCCGGGTCCTTCGAGCCGGGGTCGTGCAGCATCATGCGCAGCATGTGAAGCACGTACCCGCCCTTGGGGTACATCATGCCGCCAGCCGAGGGTGTCCGGGCCGTGGTTAGACGGAAGCCCATCGTGATGGGGCCCGCCTCGTAGGGGGGCGAAGGCGTTGCCCGGAGTCTTCTCCAGAATCTCCTTGCGCCGCTCCTTCCAGAACTTGTCGTAGGCGGGCTTCAGGAAGAGAAATGCCCCGGAGTCGAACTGGAAGCGAAAGACGTCGCGCTCCAGCACGATCCCTTGGCCGGCACCGCCACCGAGCGCCCATCCGGCCGCGCGGCGCGCAGCTCGGCGTAGGTCGGGTCGGTGGCGGCCGCACCGGGGATGGGAAGGAGGACAAGGGCCAGACCCAGGAGGGCGAAAGGCAGGTTACGTCAAGACATGGTGGGACTCCGTCTGTTTTCCGACACCTTAAGGAATCTGGGTACAAGGTCAAGCAATGCTTGTATACGGTGGGGAGTGCCGGAAAGTTGAGATCGTCTAAGAGCTTGCCTTTCGCTTGACCTCCTCCCGCAGACCCCGGTATCTCTCCAGCCGCTCCTTCAAGTTCGCCTCGAACCCCTGCCCCCGGGGCTCGTAGAAGCGCGTCCCCTGGAGCGACTCCGGCAGGCAGTCGATCCCTCCCACTCCCTCCTCGGTGTGGGGGGCGTAGACGTAGCCGGTGCCGTAGCCCACGTCCTTCATGAGGCGGGTGGGGGCGTTGCGGATCGCCATCGGCACCGGGTCCGCCGGGCGCTCTTCCACGGTCCGGCGGGCGTTGCCGTAGCCCTCGTAGAGGGCCACGCTCTTGGGGGCGAGAGCGAGGTAGACGGTGGCCTGGGCGAGGGCGAGCTCCCCTTCCGGGGCGCCGAGGCGGTGGTAGGCGTCCCAGGCGGCGAGGGTCTGGGGCAGGGCCTGGGGGTCGGCGAGGCCCACGTCTTCGCTGGCGAAGCGGACCATGCGCCGTGCGACGTAGAGCGGGTCCTCCCCGGCGGCGAGCATGCGGGCGAGCCAGTAGAGCGCGGCGTCGGCGTCGCTCTCCCGCAGCGATTTGTGGAGGGCCGAGATCAGGTTGAAGTGCTCCTCCCCGGACTTGTCGTAGAGGAGGACCTTGCGCTGGGCCACCCGCCGGACCACCTCGGCGTCCACCCTGCCCTCCCCGGCGTCCGAGACCGTCAGCTCCAGGAGGTTGAGCGCCTTGCGCGCGTCTCCGGAGGCGAGTTGGGAGAGGGTCTCCAGGGCGTCTTCCTCCACCTCCACGCCGGAGCCTCCCAGCCCACGCTCGGCATCCGCGAGAGCACGGCGCATGAGTTCGGTGAGGTCGGCGGGGGTGAGAGGGTTCAGCACGATCACCCGGCAGCGGGAGAGGAGCGCTGCGTTGAGCTCGAAGGAGGGGTTCTCGGTGGTGGCCCCCACGAGGACCACGTCCCCGCGCTCCACATAGGGGAGGAAGGCGTCCTGCTGCGCCCGGTTGAAGCGGTGGATCTCGTCGACGAAGAGGAGGGTCCGCCGCCCCTGGGCCTTGCGCAGGCGGACGGCCTCGGCCATCACCTCCTTGACCTCCTTGATGCCCGAGGTGACGGCCGAGAACGGCACGAAGCGGGACGCGGTCTCGGTGGCGATGATCCGGGCGAGGGTCGTCTTGCCCGACCCCGGAGGTCCCCAGAAGATCAGCGACGGCACCCGGTCGGCGGCGATGGCCCGGCGGAGGAACCCGCCCTCGCCCACGACCTCCCGATGACCGGCCAGCTCGTCGAGGGTTCGGGGGCGCATGCGCTCGGCGAGGGGGGAGCCCGCCAGAGAGGACGCAGGCTCATCCCGTCGCTCGGAGGAGGGATGCGCCGGCTCCTGGTCGTCGAAGAGGGTGCGCGGCATCTCAGGCCGGGGTGGCCTTTTCCACCTCCACCCGGGCGTCGTTGAAGCAGGCGCCCTGGCCGATGTCGGTCAGGGTGTCCGGCACGAGTGCGTTTGCGGTGCTGCCCGAAAGGGTGTTGTGGCTCCACAGCCCCTTGGGCAGGAACACGACGCCAGGCTTGAGATCGGGGTTGAGGCGGGCCTTCACCCGGACCTCTCCGAGCTGGTTCCAGATGCGGACGGTGTCCCCCGGACCGATGCCCCGGGCGGCGGCATCCGCGGGGTGGATCTCCAGGGAGACCTGGTCGCGATAGAGCTCCCCGAGAGTCGAGCTGATCGTCCGGTTGATGGCCGGAGAGATCAGGGCGAGGGGGAAGCGCTCCGTGGCCGGGTCCTCCTGCCAGCCATAGAGGCCCCGGGGCGCCTCGGCGTCGAGGTCCGCAGGGGCGAGGTGGACCTTGCCGTCCGGGGTCCCGGGGAAGACGTCGACGAACTGGACGGGCGCCGGGCCGCAGTCCGGCGTGGCGATGCCGCGTTCGTCCAGCTC
Source organism: Thermoanaerobaculia bacterium (assembly GCA_035633875.1). Lineage (GTDB taxonomy): Bacteria > Acidobacteriota > Thermoanaerobaculia > Multivoradales > UBA5704 > DATARR01. The sequence continues at coordinate 6,164 of DASQEB010000565.1, read as the reverse complement.
GGAGCGGATGCGCCCGCCGCCGTTCAGCAGGGCGCTCGCGAGCTCCCGGGCGGTCTCGGGCTCCCCCGGACGGTGGAGCCCGAGCCGGCGGCAGAGGTCGGCGAAGACCCGGGTGTTCGAACGGGCCTCCCCCGCCGCAGGCACCACGGAATCCGTGTCGTAGAAGATGTAGGAGCCGTAGCCTCGGATCATCTCCGGATGCTCGAGGAACGACGTTGCGGGCAGGACGAGGTTGGCCCAGCGCGCCGTGTCGGTCCACACCTTGTCGAGGACGATGGTGAAGAGGTCCTCCCGCGCGAGACCCCGCCGGACCTTCTCCTGGTCCGGCATGGTCGCCAGCGGGTTGCAGTTGTAATTGAAGAGGACCCGGACCGGAGGATCGTCGGCCTCCAGGAGCGCCTCCCCGAGGCGGTTCATGTTGATCATCCGGGTGGAGGGCTCGGCCTCGCGGATGGCCGCATCCCAGTCGATCGTCCAGACGTTCGAGTTGCTCATCGTGTAGCCACCGCCGCGGACGCCGAACTTCCCGCCCACGGCCGGCAGGGCGACGACGGCGGCCACGGCCGAGCCGCCGTTGCGGTTCCGCTCGAGGCCCCAGCCGGACCGGACGACCGCGGGGGATGAGTCGGCGTAGAGCCGGGCGAAGGTCTCGATCTCCGCCGCGGGCACGCCGGAGGCCTCGGCCGCCCGGTCGAGCGTCCAGGGGAGCGCCCGGCGGCGCAGCTCGTCCACCCCCGTGGCGTGGGCCGAGAGGAAGGCGAGGTCGGCGCGGCCCTCCTCGAAGAGCCAGCGGATCACGGCGAGGGCGAGGGGCAGGTCCCCGCCGGGCCGGACGGCCAGGTGGAGGTCCGCCTTCTTGGCGAGCGGCGTGCGGCGAGGGTCCACCACCACCAGGCGCGCCCCCCGGCGCTGGGCCTCCTGGACGATGGGCACGAGGTGGATGCCGGAGGTCGAGGGGTTGGCGCCCCAGAGAACGATGAGCCGGGCGTGGACGTAGTCCGGGAAGGCGACTCCCGCCATCTTGCCGTAGAGGGCCGCCGTCGCCCGGCCGGTGGCGGCAGCGCAGACCGCGCGGTCGAGGCGCGAGGCGCCGAGACGCCAGAACAGGCGGGCGTCGGTCGTATCCTGGGTCAGGAGGCCGTTGGAGCCGCCGTAGGAGAACGGCAGGATCGACTCGCCGCCCCAGCGCTCCCGCGCCTCCCGCATCTTCTCCGCCGCGAGGTCCAGGGCCTCGTCCCACGAGATCCGCTCGAAGGTCGCCTCCCCCTTCCGGCCCCGGCGCATCGCCGGGTACAGCAGCCGGCCCGGCCCGTAGAGGTGCTCGGGCAGGCGCCGCACCTTGGCGCAGATGTAGCCGTCGGTGACCGGGTTGAGATGGCTGCCGTCCACCTTGACGACCCGGCCGTCCTCGATCTGGACCTCCAGGCTGCAGGTGTCCGGGCAATCGAGCGGGCAGGCGCTGGGGAGGGTCCGGGGACCGGGAGTGAAGAGATCGGCCATGAACGAGATTCTATCTCCTCTCCCGGCAGGTTGAGGCTTACGGGAAGGTTCCCCCCGCTCCCGCCCCAGTCTCCAGGGCCTTGACGATCGCGTCGGTGAACTCGGTGGTGCTCGCCTCGCCGCCCAGGTCACGGGTCTTGATGCCCTGCTTGACGATGACTTGCCGCAGGGCCGCCCGCACCCGCTCGGCCGCCTCGTCCTTGTGCAGGTGATAGAGCATCATGATTCCCGAGCGGATCAGCGCCAGGGGGTTGGCGATGTTCTTGCCGGCGATGTCGGGGGCACTGCCGTGGACCGCCTCGAAAATGGCCACGTCGTAGCCGATATTCCCCCCGGGCACCACGCCCAGGCCGCCCACGAGCCCGGCGCAGAGGTCCGAGACGATGTCGCCGTAGAGGTTTTCGAGGAGCAGCACGTCCCACTCCTCGGGCCGCATGACGAGCTGCATGCACATGTTGTCGACGATCTTGTCGTCCGACTGGATGTCCGGGTACTCGGTGGCGACCCGGCGGACGCAGTCGAGGAAGAGGCCGTCCGAGAGCTTCATGATGTTGGCCTTGTGGACGGCGGTGACCCGCTTGCGGCCGTGCCGGCGGGCGTAGTCGAAGGCGAAGCGGGCGATGCGCAGCGACGCCTTTTCGGTGATGATCTTGAGGCTCTCCACCACCCCCGGGACCACCGTGTGCTCGAGGCCGCTGTAGAGGTCCTCGGTGTTCTCCCGCACGACCACGATGTCCACGTTTTCGAAGCGGCTCGGGATGCTCGGCAGCGACCGTGAAGGCCGCAGATTGGCGTAGAGGTCGAGCTCCTGGCGGAGCTGCACGTTGATCGACTTGAAGCCCTTGCCCACCTCGGTAGTGATCGGGCCCTTCAAGGCCACGCAGTTGCGGCGGATGGACTCGAGGACCTCCGGCGGCAGGGGGTTGCCGTACTTCTTCAGGGCCTCGGCGCCGGCGATGTGGCGCTCCCACTCGAGGTCCGAGCAGGCGGCGTCGAGCACCCGCACGGCCGCTTCGCTGACTTCCGGACCGATGCCGTCGCCTGGGATCAGGGTGACTGTCGTCTTGCTCATGGAGCATGCTCCCAGATGAGGATTGCGAAGGGCGACTCTCCCGCGGCCGCCTCCCCGCCGCCCCGGGACCGGGACGGCGGGGGTAGGGTATCACGGGCTCAGCGGCCGGGAGGACGGACGGGGGTCTGGCGGGCCGCCTCCAGAGCCTGGGCGGCCTGGGGCTCGTCCGCATGGCGCTCCGGCTCGCCCTTCACGCTCGGCGGGAAGTTGTTGGGGGGCGGCGCGTTCTCGTCGATGCCGTCGAGCCGGAAGCCCCGGGCCGCCTCCGGAACCCGCAGGCCGGCCCGCTCGAGCCCGGTCACCATGCCTTCGAGACGCTGCCGGGCTGTTGCCGCGCGCTCCTCGAGATCGACATCCCGCTGATCGCGGAGATCTTCGAAGAGGGTGACGAGCCGCCGGTCGTCGGAGACGGTGAGCATCCACCGGACCGTCCGGAGCTGCTCCTGGGGAGGCAGGCCGGACAACCACGGGACCAGCCCCTCCACCTGCGGCGGGGCGTTCCCCGGCAGGGCCGTGGGAGTCTGCGCTGCCAGACCGAGGGCGCCCCCTGGAGCCAGGCCCGAGGGAGACCCGGTGGCGCAGCCGGTGAGAGAGGCGGTCAGGGAGACCGCGAGGAAACAAGCCGGAAGGACGAATCGATGGCGGTGTGTCATCTCTGGCCTCCTCTCTAGCAAGAGCCGCAGATCGAGCAGGCGTCCGCGCAGCAGTCGCCGTAGGTCACGCAGCTCGGGTCGCAGTAGCAGCCCCCGCCGACGCCGGCGCCGCCACAATGGTTCACGTTGGGCTCGTAGCAGGATCCTACGCGGTCCACCTTCTCGCTCAGATGGGCCGAGCAGCCGCTCCGGTCATGGATGGTCAGCGAGCAGTTGCCGTCGGCCTGCCGATTGGCGGTGGGGCACTCCCAGCCGCAGTTCTTCTGGAACTGGCCGGAGCGCGGGGTCCAGTATTCGCGGTTCAGGCCATGGCCCACGTCCAGCTCGGTATACGCCTCGCCGCCGGACACGGTGAGAACCGAGGGATTCCAGGCCTCAGGACTAGGCCCCCCGATGTTCCGGCCGGCGCTGACCGCCTCGACGTAGCCGTTGTTGAAATCCCACTGCCAGGTGTTCTGGAAGCAATCGCAGGTGCTGGCGCAGTAGTCATCCTCGGAGCCGGCACAGTGGCTCGACGTCACTTCCCGGCCCGGCCAGGAGCCGTGCGAATCCTCGTCCGCGGCGACGCTGATCCAGGAGGTCCCGAGCGCCCGCGCCCGGTCTTCCAGATAGGTCCCCGAGAAGTACGGCACTGGCGTGTGGCCGTGTGCCGGGTAGGACGCCCCGGCGAGGTACCAGGTCCTGAGGTCGTAGCTGTAGAGGTCGACCCGGATCTGCTCGGGGTCCCCCTGGTGGCCTCCCCCGAATTCGAACAGGTTCTTGCAGTCGTGCGGGTAGACGAAATAGTAGGTGATCCTCACCCACTTCGCCTGGCCGTCCGCGGGGCTCCAATTCCGGATATTCCGGCCGTCCGGCCGGACCTGGACGAAGTCCTGGCGGGCGAAGTGATAGGAAGGAGCTCCGAAGCGGTTCTCCCAGGCGCTGCAGTCCTCGTCCTCGTCATAGAAGTACCAGGGAGCGGCCGCCCAGGCGAGGTTGTTCTCCTCGTTGTTGTCCAGGCAGTCGTTGTCGACATCCCCCGAGCAGCTCGCCTTCTTGAGCTCGGAGGAGAGCGTATAGGTGAGATAGGCCTCGGCCGAACCTGAAAAGGCAAGACCGAGAGCGAGGGCCAGGCCGAAACATCGTGGTCCGATCATGCTGCACTCCTTTGGTTGAGAGGGTTTCGGTTCCCCGTTGCCCCAACACAATTTGAGGAGTGCGCAAATTCAGTGCCATCGATACCGTGAAAGAGGGGCTCGTCCCTTCCGCGCTCAGCGTCCGCCGTCGAGGGCGAGGGGGTAGCGCAGGGTCTTGCGCAGCCACTCGCCGTTGTCGCGGACGCTCCCGGAGAGGTCCTGGACGAGCCGCACGCGCTGCTCATACAGGCGGTAGCCCTCCCGGGGGCGGAGGTAGCCGGCCGCCCTGGGGTCCTCCTTGAACAGGACCTCCTCGCCGATCTCCGCCGCCCGCCGGGCGTAGCGCTCGCGGTTGTCCAGGAGGGCCTTGACCAGGAAGGGCATGATCATCGAGTAGTCGGCGGGCAGGCTCTCCGTGGACTGGCGGTAGGTCTCCTTGTCCACCTTGCCCCAGGTGACCGCCTCGGCCGGCGGGCAAGAGGAGAGGGAGCCCTCGGTCACCGGCGCGGTGACGATCTGGACGTCGAAGGTGTAGCCCCGGATGTCCGGCAGCCCCAGGACCTGCCCCAGCGCCGGCTCGGGCTGGAGGTTGTAGTTCTTCGGCACGCCGCCGCCCAGGATCAGGGTGGCGAGGGAGCGGACCGGATTCGTGAACAGCCCCCAGTAGTGGTAGGCGCAAGCCTCGAAGACCTCGGCATGAAGGTCGAGGGAGAAGTCGTAGCGCTCGATCATCCCTGCCTCCCGCATCGCCCACAGCTTCATGGAGTTGAGGAACAGGCTGCCGTCCGCCGGGGCGCCCACGAGCAGGGGGATGGCGAGCCGGTGGCAGGTGGCGAGGAGGCCTGGCACGATCCCGTTCTTCTCCTCCTGGGCGGCGTAGATCCGGCCCAGGAGGTAGCGCAGCTCCGTGCCGGACATCCGCTTCTGGAACTCCGGCCGCAGGAGGACCGCGGTCATGAAGCGGTCCTGTTCGAAGAGCACGTCCTCGTCGAAGGCCATATCGGTGACGCGGATCGTCCCCTCGTCGCGCAGGGCGGCGTCGTCGCCGAAGATCGGCACTTCGTAGATGGGGTCTTTGTGATCGTCAAGGCTGCGGTGGCCGTCGTGATAGCAGACGGCGTCGGTGGTGCTGATGTAGGCGACCCAGCCGGTCTCGAGAAGTGGGATGAGCCACGCCTGGTGCTGCCCCGAGACGGTGACCGGTCCGGCGATCGCCAGGGTGAGCGGGCAGCCCGACCCGATGGCGTCGTCCAGGATGGTGTACAGCCGCCGCAGGTACGCCCCTCCGAAGGCGGGGAGGCAGAAGCGGAGGATGTCGTCCAGCGTCTGGCACTCGTCGACGCGGCGGACGTCGATCCGCCGACGCACGGAAGGGCTGCCGTGAGGGTCCCGGGGGTGGTGGGGGTGCTCGGGGTGATGCGCGCTCATGGCGCGCAAGGGTATCGGGATCGGCCCGGCGAAGGCAACGGAGCCGTTACCGCCGCCCCAGCTCTTCGATCCGGGCCACCACGTCGCGGTAGTTGGTGTTGATCCCGTAGAGCTCGACGAAGGTCTTGTAGGCTGAGCTCTCGTCGCCCGCCGCGAGGTAGGCGCAGCCCAGGTCGTAGAGCAGCCCCAGGTTGTCCTCCTCGGCGAGGCCCGGAGCCTCCAGGCCCCGGCGGTACCACTTGACGGCCAGCTCGGGGAGTCCCTTGTCCAAGAAGCAGAGGCCGAGCATCGAGCAGCAGAGGACCAGGTGCGAGGGGTCCTTGGAGGCGAGTTGGAACTCGCCGATGGCCTCGTCCAGAAGGCCCATCTCGCGGTAGGCGATCCCCAGGTTGAAAT
>DASQEB010000564.1:0-31549 GCA_035633875.1 Thermoanaerobaculia bacterium | reverse complement strand
GTGCCGGCGCCGGCCGTGGAGGCCGAGACGCAGCGGGTGCTCGAGGATCTCGGCGCGCGCGCCCGGATTCCGGGCTTCCGCAAGGGCAAGATCCCCAGGGAGATCCTGCGCCGCCGGTTCGCCAAGGACATCGAAGACCAGGTGAAGGAACGCCTCCTGCCCCGCTACTGGCGGCAAGCGCAGGCGGAGAGCTCGATCGAGCCGCTCCTGCCGCCCGAGGTCGACGAGGTCGCCGAGCTGCAGCCCGGCTCGCCCCTCACCTTCGTGGCCACGGTCGAGACCCGGCCGGAGATCGAGCTGCGCAACATCCGGGACTTCGATCTCCCCGATCCCTCGGTCGAGCCGGGGACGATGGAGGTGGACGAGACGATCGAGAACCTGCGGCGTCAGGCGGGCGGCTGGGTGCCGGTGGATCGGCCGGCCTCGCGGGGCGATCAGGTGGGGATCGAGATCACGACTCTCGCCTCCCCGGAGCACCCGGAGGAGAGGACGGACCCGATCCAGGTCGAGGTCGGCGATCCCAACGTCTGGGAGGAGCTGTCGGCGGCCCTCCAGGGGCTCTCCGTCGGGCAGGAGACGACCTTCGAGCACCGGCACGAGCACCCGCCGGCCGAGGAGGGCGGCGCCCCGCAAGTCCACGAGCAGCGGTACCGGGTGCGCGTGAACGAGATCAAGGAGCGCGACCTGCCGCCCCTGGACGACGACTTCGCCGCCAAGGTCTCGCCCGACTTCAAGACGTTCGACGAGCTGCGGGAGGCGGTGGTCCGGCGCCTGCGGGAGCAGCGGGTCGAGGCCCGGCGGGAGGCTCGGCAGAAGGCCCTCCTGGACCAGCTCAGGGAGCGCCACCCGATCGACCTGCCGCAGGGCGTGCTCCGCCGTGAGGTGGAGCAGCTCGTGCAGGACTACGCCGAAGGGCTCGCCCAGCGGGGGATGGACGTCCAGAATGCCGGGATCGACTGGAACCGCGTCGGCGAGGAGATGATGCCGCTCGCGGAGCGGCGCGTGCACGCGCGGCTGCTCCTCGATGCCGTGTCCGAGGCCGAGCAGATCGCGGTGACCGAGGAAGAGTTCGAGCGCACCCTGGCCGCTCTCGCCCGGGCGCAGGGGGTTTCGACGCCGGCCCTGCGCCGGGCGCTGGATGAGGACGGCCGGCTCGCCACGCTGCGGGCGCAGCTCCGGCGGGAGAAGACCATTCGGCACCTGCTCGGCGAGGAGGAGGCCCTGTCCCCCGCCCCCGCCGTGGCGGCCGAGACCTAGTCAGGAGACTTGAGACGCATGCTGATTCCGATGGTTGTCGAACAGTCGAACCGGGGCGAGCGCGCCTACGACATCTACTCGCGCCTGCTCAAGGACAACATCATCTTTCTCGGCCGGCCGGTCGACGACGACGTGGCCAGCCTGATCATCGCCCAGATGCTCTTCCTCGAGGCGGAGAACCCCGAGAAGGACATCGCCGTCTACATCAACTCCCCGGGAGGGTCGATCTCGGCCGGCCTCGCGATCTACGACACCATGCAGTACATCAAGCCGGACGTGGCGACCTACTGCGTGGGCCAGGCGGCCTCGATGGCAGCGGTCTTGCTGGCGGCGGGAACCAAGGGTAAGCGGACGGTGCTGCCCAACAGCCGGGTGCTGATCCACCAGCCGTGGCTGTCCGGCCTCCAGGGTCAGCAGTCGGACATCGAGATCCACGCCAAGGACATGTTCATGATGCGGGACCGGATGGACGAGATCCTGGCCTTTCACACCGGCAAGTCCAAGGAGGAGATCCATCGCGACACGGAGCGCGATAGAATCCTCGCAGCGCACGAAGCGGTCGAATACGGGCTGGTGGACCGGGTCATGATGCGGCGGCGGGAAGGCCTCACGCCGCGGTGACTTCGGGCAGGGTGACCTCATTTGGAGGGAGTCGCGGCACCTGTGATAGAGAGGAGCCACGAAGGGAAGGGCCGGTGGGCCCGAAAGGCGGAACGCGGCGGAATAGCGCCCGCGCAAGGGCCTGTTCTACAGGGCAAGGCGTTGACAGGGGTTGTGTCCCCGTCCTGGCATCGATGATGATCCCTGTCGGAAGCCCGCCCCAATGGAGGAGAAATGCCGAAGAAAGACAGCGGCGATGAAGTCCTGAGGTGCTCGTTCTGCAACAAGAGCCAGCGGGAGGTCAAGAAGCTCATCGCCGGCCCGACCGTGTTCATCTGCGACGAGTGCGTCGACATCTGCCTCGACATCATCGCCGAGGACCGGATGCTTGAGCAGCAGCAGGACACGACGCTCCCCAAGCCCAAGGAGATCAAGGCGCTCCTCGACGAGTACGTGATCGGCCAGGAGCAGGCGAAGAAGAAGCTGGCCGTCGCGGTCTACAACCACTACAAGCGGATCGACTTCGCCGAGAAGTCGCACGGCGACGTAGAGCTGCAGAAGTCCAACATCCTGCTCATCGGCCCGACCGGCACGGGCAAGACGCTGCTCGCCCAGACCCTGGCGCGGCTGCTCTCGGTGCCGTTCACCATTGCCGACGCCACCACCCTCACCGAGGCGGGCTACGTCGGCGAGGATGTCGAGAACATCATCCTCAAGCTCTACCAGGCTTCGGGGAACGACAAGGAGAAGACGCAGCGCGGCATCGTCTACATCGACGAGGTCGACAAGATCTGCCGCAAGAGCGACAACCCGTCGATCACGCGGGACGTCTCCGGTGAGGGCGTGCAGCAGGCGCTGCTCAAGATCCTCGAGGGGACCCAGTGCAACGTGCCGCCCCAGGGCGGGCGCAAGCACCCCCACCAGGAGTTCCTGCAGATCGACACCACGAACATCCTGTTCATCTGCGGCGGCGCCTTCGTGGGCCTGGAAGAGGCGATCGAGCGCCGCATCAACCAGAAGTCCCTGGGATTCGGGGCGGAGATCAAGGGCAAGCGCGAGAAGAAGGGGAACCAGCTCCTCGAGGCTGTGCTGCCCGAGGATCTGATCAAATACGGCCTCATCCCCGAGTTCGTCGGCCGTCTGCCGGTGATCGCGACGCTCGAGGAGCTCGACGAGGAGGCGCTGGTGCGCATCCTCCACGAGCCCAAGAACAGTCTCATCCGGCAGTACCAGACCATCCTGGAGTTCGAAGGGGTCGAGCTGAAGTTCACCGACGAGGCGCTGCGGGCGATCGCCAGCGAGGCCTTGAAGCGCAACGTGGGGGCCCGGGGTCTCCGGATCATCCTCGAAGAGCTGATGCTCGATCTGATGTACAACGTACCATCGCAGCGCGACGTCAAGCAGTGCGTCATCAACGAAGAGGTCGTCGCGAGCCGGGTCCAGCCGATCATGCTGTACAAGAAGGCCGGCTAGAAGAGAGGACGGAAGAAGAGAATGGCCGCTCCATTCATCACCAGAAAGCGCGAGAGGCTGCCGCTCGTCCCCCTGCGGGACATGGTGGTCTTCCCCCATATGATGGCCCCCTTCATCGTGGGCCGTGAAAGCTCCGTCCGGGCGCTGGAGCTGGCGCTCTCGACCCCCGGCAAGCGGATCTTCCTCGCGGCCCAGAAGGACCCCCGCATCGACGATCCCCTGCGCGACGACATCTGCGACGTGGGCGTGGTCGCCACCGTCATCCAGAACCTGAAGCTGCCCAACGGCAACGTGCGGGTGATGGTGGAGGGGGTCCAGCGCGGCAAAATCCTCGAAGTCTCCGAGGGCGAGGGCGCGCTGAACGTCGAGGCCGAGGTCTTCGAGATCAACTACCCGATGAGCGAGGAGCTCCGGGTCTACATGACTAAGGTGCTCTCCGCCTTCGAGCAGTACGCCAAGATGTCCCATCACCTGGCGTTCGAGGGCCTGATGTCCACCCTGAAGCTCGACGACGCCGACCGTGTCGCCGACATCCTCTCGGCCCACCTCATGGTGGCGACCGCCGAGAAGCAGTCCCTGCTCGAGCTGCTCAACCCATACGAGCGGCTGCAGCGCCTTCACGACCTGCTCGACATCGAGATCGAGAAGATCAACATCGACAAGCGGATCAACGTGAAGGTCAAGAAGCAGATGGAGAAGGCCCAGAAGGAGTACTACCTCAACGAGAAGATCAAGGCCATCCATCAGGAGCTGGGACGCAAGGACGACCGCGGCGACGAGCTGCAGGAGCTGCGCGACAAGATCGAGAAGGCCGGTCTGCCCAAGGACGTCAAGGAGAAGGCGGAGCAGGAGCTCAAGCGGCTGGAGGCGATGCCGCCGGTCTCGGCCGAGGCCACGGTCTCGCGCAACTACATCGACTGGCTGGTGTCGGTCCCCTGGCGCAAGAAGAGCAAGGAGAGGAAGGACCTCGACCACGCCGAGCGGGTCCTCAACGAGGACCATTACGGGCTCGAGAAGATCAAGGACCGCATCCTGGAGTTCCTGGCCGTGCGCCAGCTCGTGGGGCAGACCAAGTCCTCGATCATCTGCTTCGTCGGCCCTCCGGGCGTGGGCAAATCCTCGCTCGCCAAGTCCATCGCCCGGGCCACGGGACGCAAGTTCGTGCGCCTGTCGCTGGGCGGCGTGCGGGACGAGGCCGAGATCCGCGGTCACCGCCGGACCTACATCGGCGCCTTCCCCGGCCAGATCATCCAGATGATGCGCAAGGCGGGGACGATCAACCCGATCTTCCTCCTGGACGAGATCGACAAGATGTCGATGGATTTCCGGGGGGACCCGTCGGCGGCGCTCCTCGAGGTGCTGGACCCCGAGCAGAACGATTCGTTCCTCGACCACTACCTCGACGTGGACTACGACCTGTCGAAGGTCATGTTCATCGCCACGGCGAACGTGACCCACACGATTCCGGCGGCGCTCAAGGACCGCATGGAGGTCATCCAGCTCTCGGGCTACACGCTCAACGAGAAGCTGGCGATCGCCCAGCAGTTCCTGGTGCCGCGGCAGCTCCGGGACCACGGCCTCTCCCCCGACAACATCAAGTTCGAGGAGGAGGCGATCCGGGTCCTGATCGAGAGCTACACCCGGGAGGCCGGCGTCCGCAGCCTGGAGCGGGAGATCGGCTCCATCTGCCGCAAGATCGCCCGCCGGGTGGTCAAGGAGGGCAAGCTCTCCCTCACGGTCAAGCCCGAGATGATCTACGACTTCCTGGGCAAGGCGAAGTTCCGGGCCCGGCGCAAGAACGAGGAGTCGGAGATCGGGGTGTCGACGGGTCTGGCCTGGACCGAGGTGGGAGGCGAGCTCCTGGAGACCGAGATCGGCGTCATGCCCGGCAAGGGCAAGCTGACGCTCACCGGCAAGCTCGGCGAGGTGATGCAGGAGTCGGCCCGCGCCGCGGTGTCGTACCTGCGCAGCCGCGCCGACCTGCTGGGGATCGAGCCGGACTTCAACGAGAGCATCGACGTGCACATCCACGTGCCCGAGGGGGCGATCCCGAAGGATGGTCCCTCCGCCGGCATCACGATGGCCACGGCTCTCGTTTCGGCCCTCACCAAGATCGCCGTCCGCAAGGACGTGGCGATGACGGGCGAGATCACCCTGCGGGGCAAGGTCTTGCCGGTGGGCGGGATCAAGGATAAGGTTCTCGCCGCGTACCGCGGCGGCATCAACGAGGTGATCCTTCCGAAGGAGAACGAGAAGGACGTCGAGGAGATCCCGGCGGAGGTGCGGGAAGCGATGGAGTTCCATCTCGTGGAGTCGATGGACGAGGTCCTGCGCCTCGCCCTCGACGGCGAGATCTCCCCGCTTGCCAAGAAGGATGGGAAGTTCACAGAGGCGGCCACCGAGCCTCCTCCCGTCGGGTCCGATTCCCTGGCCCATTGACACCTCGTCGGAGCCGCGGGATCCACAACGGGTCCCGCGGCCCCGGAATTCAGGTTGAAAAGTTTGTTGCGTCGTGTGGCCTCCGCCACCGGACGTCCAGGGTTCCCGTGATCGGACCGTCTACCCCCGCGAAAGCAGGGAACGAGTGAAGGTCGAGACCGCGGAGTTCATCCGGTCCGCTCACGGGAGCGGAGACATCATCCGGGACGGGCGCCCCGAGGTCGCGTTCGTAGGTCGTTCCAACGTCGGCAAGTCGAGCCTGCTCAACCGGCTCCTGGGCCGGCGGGACCTTGCGAGGACCAGCTCCACTCCGGGCCGGACCCAGGCCGCCAACTACTTCCTGGTCAACCGGCGCTTCTACTTCGTCGATCTGCCGGGCTATGGATACGCCAGAGCCGGGAAGGAGGAGAGGAAGGAGTGGGCGGCTCGGGTGGACGCCTACCTGCGGCACGCCCTGCCGGCCGCGCGGGTGGTGATGCTGGTGGACGGCAACGTGGGGGCAACCCCGCTGGACCTGCAGGCGTACCAGTACCTGACCGGGCTGGGAGCCTCCGTGGTCGTCGTCGCCACCAAGATGGACCGGGTGCCGCGCGGCCGCTGGCCGGCGACATTGCGGGAGATCAGGACGACGCTGGATCTGACGGATTCGATCCCCCTCATCCCTGTTTCGGCGCGCTCGGGAGTCGGGATGAAGGAGCTTTGGAGCGCCCTCGCGCCCCAGTTGCAGACGAGCGCAAGATGACTGAAACGAAGAGGAACAACATGGCAAAGCCACAGCAGAATCAAGCGGAGAAGGGAACTGCCGTCGAGGCGCTCGACATCCGGGCGCTCAAGGAGATGAGCATTTCCCAGCTCACCCAGATCGGCAAGGATCTGGGAGTCGAGGGCGCCACCGGCATGCGCAAGCAGGAGCTGATCTTCAAGGTCCTGCAGGCGCAGACCGAGAAGAGCGGCCTGATCTTCGCCGAGGGGGTGCTCGAGTGCCTCCCCGACGGGTTCGGCTTCCTGCGCGCCCCGGAGTACAACTACCTGCCCGGTCCGGACGACATCTACGTCTCTCCGAGCCAGATCCGGCGCTTCGACCTGCGCACCGGGGACACCATCTCCGGCCAGGTCCGGCAGCCCAAGGAGGGCGAGCGGTACTTCGCCCTCATCAAGGTCGAAGCGGTCAACTTCGAGCATCCGGAAGTCGCCCGCAACAAGATCTTCTTCGACAACCTGACGCCGCTCTACCCGCAGGAGCGCATCAAGCTCGAGGTCGGCGGCGACATGTCGTCGCGCGTCATGGACCTGACGACGCCGATGGGCAAGGGCCAGCGCGCCCTGATCGTGGCGCCGCCGCGCACCGGCAAGACCATGCTGCTCCAGTCCATCGCCCACTCGGTGGAGAAGAACCACCCGGAGGCGATCCTCATCGTGCTGCTCATTGACGAGCGGCCGGAAGAGGTGACCGACATGCAGCGGTCGGTGGCGGGCGAGGTCGTCTCCTCCACCTTCGACGAGCCGGCGACCCGGCACGTCCAGGTGGCCGAGATGGTCATCGAGAAGGCCAAGCGCCTGGTGGAGCACAAGAAGGACGTGGTGATCCTCCTCGACTCCATCACCCGTCTCGCCCGGGCCTACAACACGGTCCAGCCGCCGTCCGGCAAGGTGCTCTCCGGCGGTATCGACGCCAACGCCCTGCACCGGCCCAAGCGGTTCTTCGGCGCCGCGCGCAACATCGAGGAGGGCGGGTCGCTGACCATCATCGCCACGGCGCTGGTGGACACCGGCAGCCGCATGGACGACGTCATCTTCGAGGAGTTCAAAGGCACCGGCAACTGCGAGATCCACCTCGACCGCAAGCTGGTGGACAAGCGCGTCTTCCCGGCCATCGACATCAACAAGTCGGGGACCCGCAAGGAAGAGCTGCTGATGCCCGAGAGCGAGCTGCACCGCGTCTGGGTGCTGCGCAAGGTGCTCAACCCGCTGTCGACGGTGGAGAGCATGGAGCTGCTGCTCGACAAGCTGTCGAAGGCGAAGACCAACCAGGACTTCCTGAACGCGATGTCCAAGTAGAGGGGCCCTTGCCCAAGCTGCGTGTCGGCATCGTCAACTACCTGAACAGCAAACCGCTGGCGTGGGGCTTTCTCAAGGGGCACCACGCGGACCTGTTCGCGCCGAGCTATCACCCGCCGGCCATGGTGGCCAGGCTGCTGGGGCAGGGGAACCTCGACATCGGTCTGATCCCGTCGATCGAGGTGCAGCGCATCCCCAACCTGCGCATCCTCCCCGACCTGTGCGTGGCGGCGAGCCACGAGGTGCGCAGCGTCATCCTGGCATCGCGCTGCCCCCTGGCCGAGATCCGGAAGGTGGCCCTCGACCAGAACAGCCGGACGTCGGTCGCGCTGCTGCGCGTCCTGCTCCGGGAGCGCTACGGCCTCGACCCCGAGTACCTGCACGAGCGCCCGGACGCCGAGCGCATGCTCTCCGAGGCCGACGCAGCCCTGCTCATCGGCGATCCGGCCCTCAAGGTGGACCGCGACCGCTACATCGTCACCGATCTCGCCGCTGAGTGGCGCGAGCTCACCGGTCTGCCGTTCGTCTTTGCGGTCTGGGCGGTGCGGCCTGAGGTCGAGATCCCCGATCTCCCCTTCTACTTCAAGAGCAGTCTGCGGTACGGGCTCTCCTCCGTGGATACCCTCGCGCGGGAGGCCGCCGCCGAGCTGGACCTCGACAGCTCCGAGATCCGCGCCTATCTCACCGAGAACCTCTCCTTCTTTCTTCGCCGCGATGAGATCGCGGGCCTGGAGGAGTTCTACCGCCGGGCGCACGCCAACCAGCTCATCCTGGAGCCCCGGCCGCTCATCTTCTGGCAGTAAGGCAGAAAAGAATTTCGATGAGGGCTTCCCTCCCGGGCCGCGAACGGTTATTATCCCCGTCCATGGTCTTTCTCCTTTTTTGGGGTTGAAAGCGGCGCCGTTGATCCCGCAACGGCGCCGCTTGCTTTCTTCCAGCCCCGTCCCTGGACCTCCTCCTGCAAAGCGTTGAGTGGGTTGGACGCTCGGGCCGGCTCCTCCGTAGTATGTTCAGGAACCGGTCCAGAGTGCATTCGTCTGCCCGAGGATCCCTGATGAAGAGAGTCCGTCGTTTCGCTATCGTCGTGCTTCTCCTGGGAGCCGGCCTCGCCCGGCCCGCTGCCGCCGTGCGGAGCTCCTCCGAAACCCGCCAGGTCAACGCCCGCCAGTTGATGCGGATGGTCGAATCCGCCTATGACAACCTGATGCGCGCGTCACAATGGGCCGGCGATCGGCTCGATCCGAAGGCGGCGCGGAACCGGCCGTTCAGGTCCGCCCTCGACCGTATGGGCCGGTCCGTCGAAGAGGTCGGCACGGCCCTGCGGGCGCGGGATCCGCGGTTCTTTCAGTCGCTGGAGCGCGGGAGCGTGGTGCTGGGCGAGCTGCGGGTGATCCGGGCACGGTCGGGAGTGACCGCTCCGGAGGTGGACCGCGGGCTCGCACTGCTGGCGTCCTCGTACCGGCTGTTGCGGCGCAGCTACGGGTCCGAGCAGGCCCGTCACGAGAGGGGTGGGGCTTTAAGCGAGAGCGAGCGGCAGCGTTTCGAGCGGATCCAGGCAGCCCAGAGGGATTTTGCCGCTCGGCTTGAGGTGCTCCGCCGCAAGGCGGAGGAGCGGAGGGACCGGGCGACCGTCGCGGAGCTCAACCGTCTGATCGTCGAGGCGCACCGGATCGCCTCGGCACCGCTCACGCTGGAGTCCTATCTCAACGCCCTGATCGCCGCGGACGAGATGCGCGGCGAGTGGGTCGGGAACCGCTACTACGCGGAGCCGGCCGACAAGGCGGACTGGGCTGCCGCCCATCAGGTGGTCGAGGAGCTGCACGTCGAAGCGGAGGTGGGCCACCTCTTCGTCATGGAGCTCGGCAAGGTCGGGGACTTATCCCAGCTCGACGAGCCGGCGGAGCTGCTCCCGGGATTGGAGGCGGAGACCGATGCGCCAGCGGTCCAGGTCTTCGTGCCGGTCGAGGAGACCACGGCCGAGGGTGTCGAGATCTTCGAAAACGCTGTGGAGGAGGAGACCGGCGTGGTGTCCGAGACCCTCGACGAGGGTGTCGCCTCCGAGGACATCGTGGTGGAGGAGATTCCGGCCGTGGGGTCGACCGCCGAGGCACCGGTCGAGGAGGCGGAGGAGGGGACGGTCGTCTTCGAGGAGGAGGTCATCGAGGAGGAAGACCTCCCTGTCGGAGATGTCGAGCCGGAGCCGGAGTCGGGTCCCCCTCCGCCGCGGTGAAATCACTTTCCGCCGGCCTTCCTCCCCCCTCTTGGGCTAAGATTCCATCCTTTCCCGCCGTCCACAGGCAGTCGGCAGAGCAGGAGGTAGCACGATGGGGTTTTTGAGCGGTACGGTCGCCGTCACCCGGTTCAATGTGGTCGTCCCCCCCGGAGGGCCGGACTTCGAGCGGATCCGGTTCTGGGAGATCGAGCCGGGATCGGAGGTGCGGGAGCGGGTGGGGGTCGTTCCCTTCGAGATCGACGCTCCCTACGAGGTCGCCCAGGGGCGCTGGGCGTTCCGGGTGCGGATCGATCGCATCCGGCCGGACGGCACGGCGGTCAAGGAGCGTCTCAAGGAGCTGGTCAAGACGGAGATGGAGACGACCGGCAAACCGTTCGTCGGCTCGAAGACCCGCAAGAAGCTGCGCGAGCTGGCCGAGGCGGAGCAGATGGTCCGGCAGGCACCGCGGACCAAGATCCTCGAGTGCTGCATCGACCGCTCGATCCTCTATGTCGCCAGCACGGCGAAGAGCGTTCTGGGGACCGTGCTCACGCTGCTCCGTCAGGCGGGAGTCGAAGGAGACTTCAAGGCTCCCTGGCTGGACGAGGCCTCGGAGTTGGACGAGAGGAGCGACGTCGTCATCCCCAGGGAGCCGGGCCAGTCGGTCCTCGGATGCCGGTTTCTCCGAGCGCTCCTCGAAGAGCCCGAGGTGATGGTCGAGCCGGAGAACGGAAGCGTCCGGCTCGTGACCCGAGAGGCGAAGGTCGGCTTGACGGGCGCGGTCCTCAACGACCTCTTCCGCTACCTGGAGGAGGGGGCCGAGATCCTCTCGGCCAAGATCCACGTCGGCCCTTATCCGATGCGCTTCGACGCCCTCTCCTACCGCATCAACGGCCTGAAGCTGGAACCGGTGAAGAACGAGCACTGGACGGTCGACCTCGACCAGCGGCTGGAGCAGATCTCGGGCGTCTTCGAGCTCCTGGATACGAAGTATGCGACCCTGAAGGAGCGGCTGAGCGGAGAGGAGCTCTCTCCCGTCCCCGCGCCCGGTGACGCGCCTCAGGACGCGGCCGTGGCCTGACGGATTGCGGTCTCGAGGGTCTGCAGGTTGATCGGCTTCGTGAGGTGCCGCTCGAAACCGGCCTCCCGGCTCTTGCGGATGTCCTCCTCCATGCCGTACCCCGAGACGGCGATGCCTTTGAGCCCGTAGCGACGGGTGAGCTCCCGCATGAGCGCGAGGCCGCTGCCGTCGGGCAGGCCGAGGTCGCTCACGACGAGGTCGAAGGCGGCCTGCGCGTGCGCCTCCGCCGTGGCGAGGGCGGCGGCCACGCTCCCCGCCACCTCCACGCGGTGTCCCAGGAGCCGCAGCAGATCGGCCATGGCCTCGGCCGTGTCGGCGTGGTCCTCCACGAGAAGGATATGGAGGGCGCGATCTGACTCGGGGGCCCGCGTGTCTCCGCCCGGGAGGCTGTCCGCCGGTGCTCCCGCCGCCGCGACGTCCTCCCCGATCGGCAGTTGGAGGATGAACTTGGAGCCCTTGCCCCGCCCCTCGCTTTCGGCGGTCAAATCCCCTCCGTGCAACTCGGCGATGGCCTTGCTGATGGCGAGGCCCAGGCCCAGACCACCGAATTGCCGGGTGATCGTGCGATCCCCCTGCTCGAATCCCTCGAAGATCTTCGGAAGCGCGGCGGGCTCGATGCCGATGCCGGTGTCGGCGATCTCCAGGGCGACCTGGCGCGTTCCGTGGCGCTCCTCGAGCCTCGTCCGCACGGTGATCGTCCCCTCGGCCGGCGTGAACTTCACCGCGTTGTTGAGGAGGTTCCAGAGCACCTGCGTCAGGCGGGGGGCGTCTCCCCAGACGTGAAGGTCGACCGGGGCGCAATCGGTCACGATGCGCGGCCTGCGGGCCGCCTGATCCGGAGAGCAGCAGGTCTGGAGGGCGTGATCGAGGATCTGCCGCAGGTCGACCACCCCGGGGTGCAGCTCGAGCTTGCCGCGGGCGATGCGCGTCAGGTCGAGCAAATCGTCGATCAGCCGGGCCTCCAGCTCGGCGTTGCGGCGGATCATGGACAGCTCCTCGCGAACCAGGGGGTCCAGCCGCTCGTCGCGCTCGAGCCTCGAGACGACCGCCAGAATCGGCGTCAGCGGTGTGCGGAGCTCATGGCTGAGGGCCGCCAGAAACCGATCCTTCGCCTGGTTGGCAGCCTCGGCGGCCTCCTTGGCCTGCCGGAGTCTTTCTTCCGCTTGCT
This sequence comes from Thermoanaerobaculia bacterium, assembly GCA_035633875.1. Lineage (GTDB taxonomy): Bacteria > Acidobacteriota > Thermoanaerobaculia > Multivoradales > UBA5704 > DATARR01. The sequence goes on along the minus strand of DASQEB010000564.1, from coordinate 19,261 downwards.
TGCGCTCGGTGATGTCGAAGTGCGCCTCGATACACCCGCGGACGCGGACCTGTTCGTCGAAGAGCGGCGCAGCGGTGACCAGGTAGTGGAGAATCCGTCCGTCGGCCAGCAGGATGTCGACCTCCTCGACGGGGATGGGAGCCCCCTGGGCGATCGCCGTCTGCATCGGCAACTCGCCGGCCGGGACCTCCCGGCCGCCGCGGAGAATCTTGTAGGGAAGGCCGCGACCCTCCTCGGTGCTCTTGGAGATGTTGCTGCCGGGGGGAAGGCCGAGAAGATCGGTAAATCCGGGATCGGCCGTGATGACCCGGCATTCCGGGTCGTGCGCGACGGCGATGCCGACGGGCAGGACGTTCATGACCGTCTGGAGCTCGACGAGCCGCTCCTGGAGGCTCCGGTTGAGACGCTGGACCTCCGCCTCGGTTCGCTTCAGATCGGTGATGTCCATGACGATGCCAGCGACCCGGAAGACCTCGCCACGCTCGTTGCGGACCGGGAAAACGCGGTCGTGGACCCAGCGGATCTCTCCGTCGGGCCGCACGATCCGGAACTGCTGGTCGAAGCTGCCCCGCACCAGGCCGGGCAGGGAGGCCATCACCCGCGGGATGTCCTCGGGATGGACCGCTTCGAGCCAGGACCGGGTGTCCTGGTAGAAACCCGCGAGGGGATGTCCCCAGAGCTGCTCGTAGGAGGGGCTGGCGTAGACGACCTGGCCCGGGCCGCGTTCATCAGGGCACTCGGTCAGGTAGAAGACCGCTCCGATGCTCTCCAGAACTTGGCGGAACCGCTCCTCGCTCTCCCGGAGCCCGACGTCCGCCTGGTACGACAGACGGGGTCCCGGACCAGCTTGCGACAACGTCCTCTGCGACTCCATGAGATGGTTCATACTGCCACAGAAGCGAGGCCGTTTCACAGCGAGATCGCGGTATTCTTGCATTTTGTACCTGATGAATCCTCCGGCTCTCCGCCTCTTCCTGATCCGCCATGGCGAGGTTCCTTCGAACCGGGAGCTTCGCTATGTCGGTTCCCGGGACGAGCCCCTCGTGGAGGCCGGCATCCGCCAGGCCGAGGGGCTGGCCGCCGCTCTCGCCCCGATGCCGGTCAGCGCGGTCTACACGAGCCCGCTGCGCCGGGCGGAGGAGACGGGCCGGCGGATCGCGGCTGCCCGGGACGTGCCTCTCCGCCTCGAGCCGCGGCTGCGCGAGCAGTCGTTTGGCGCCTGGGAGGGGTTGACCCGGGTCGAGGCGCTGGAGCGGGACCGGGACCTGCTTCTGCGCTGGGAGGCCGACCTCGGCTCCGCCCCGCCGGGGGGCGAATCGCTGGAGTCCGTCCGGGAGCGGATCCTCTCCCTCGTCGGCGACCTCGTCCGGGTCCACCCGCGGGAGTGGGTCGCCCTGGTGAGCCACGTCGGGCCCATCAAGGCCCTCCTCTGCCACGCCCTCGGAGCCCCGCTGTCCACCGCCCGCCGTATGTTCCTCGACCCCGGCACGTTGAGCGTCGTGGATTGGGGGGAGCGTCCCGTCGTCCGTCTGTTCAACGCCCACGGCCATCTCGGGTGGGAAGCGGCCCGTTGGATGAAGGAATAGATTCAGTCGAGCTCGGCCACCACCGGCACGTGGTCCGAGGGGGAATCCCCCTTGCGCTCGTCCCGGTGGATCGTGCACGCGGTGCACCGCTGCACAGCCGGCTTCGTGCCGAGGATCAGGTCGATGCGCAGGCCGTTGTTCCGTTGAAAGGCGAGCTGCCGGTAGTCCCACCAGGAGTAGAAGCCCACCTCCTGGTGATGCTTGCGGAAGAGGTCGAACAGGCCCCAGGAGGTGAGGCGGGCCAAGGCCTCGTGCTCCTTGGGATGGAAATGGATCTTGCCGCGCCACAAGTCGGGTTTGGCGACGTCCCGTTCCTCCGGGGCGATGTTGAAGTCCCCCAGCAGGACGACCGGCTTTCTCGGGCTGGCCGACTCCTTGAGGAAGTCCCCGAGGCGTGCCAGCCAGTCCAGCTTGTAGACGAACTTTTCGCTCTCCGGCGACTGACCGTTCGGGACGTACACGTTGATCACGCGCACCCCGGCCACCGTCGCCGCGGTCAACCGCCGGGGAGCGTCCGGCGCGTCGTCCGGCAGGTTCCGGACCACGTCCTGGAGGGGCTGCTGCGAGAGGATCGCCACCCCGTTGTAGGTCCGCTGGCCGTCGAGCTCGGCCTGGTAGCCGAGCTCGACGAAGGGGGCCATCGGGAAGAGGTCCTCCGTGGTCTTGATCTCCTGGAGGCAGAGCACGTCCGGCCGCTCCCGGGCCGTCCAGGCCGCCACCCGCTCGACCCTGGACCGGATCGAGTTCACGTTCCAGGTCTCGATCTTCATCGCGAGTCCCCTGGACTGAGGACGAGATCGATCAGCGCCTTGACTGAGCAGTGGCGCTCGATGGAGTGCCGCAGGGGAAGGTTGAAGTTGACCTTGTAGCGGTTGCGCCGACCCTCCTTGGAGACATGGAGGTAGCCCTCCGCTTCCAGATCGGTGACGATGCGCTGGACCGCCCGTTCGGTGATGCCCACCCGCGCCGCCACGTCCCGGAGCCGGACATCCGGGTCCTGAGCGATGCAGAACAGGACGTGGGCGTGGTTGGTGAGGAAGGTCCAGCCGGAGCCCGCGGACGGCTGCTTGGCCTCAGAGCTCCGTCCACGTTCGTTCGGTTGGTTCAAGGGGCACCCCCTATCGAGGACGAGATTGTCGTCTCACCATCATCACATGTTCGGCGTGGCGCACATGCTCCTCCATTCCATACCGAAGCGGCGCGGAAGGGAAGAGACCCCCTTACGCTCTCACCTGGGCGGCGGATTTTTTGCTCTCCCCCTAAACACTTCGCCCCCCAACCCCGTATACGTGAATGGAGACGGACAAAGCGAGACAGACAACACTCCTCTCCAACCTCCCTCCTCCAAAACCCCGCCGAAGCGGGGTCTTTTTTTGGGTTCGGGAGTGGACGGCGGAGAGTTGGCGGGAGCTGGTAGATCCTCAGGATCGGGCCGCCACCCTCGCCCGCCGACCGAGCCGGCGCAGGCAGGCCCGCTTGCACGCCGCGAGGAGCCAGATCTCCGGACTGTCGATCCGTTCCCAGCGGTAGACCAGGAGCAGCAGGATCTCGCGGAGGATCTCCTCGACCTCCCTCTCGCTCAGTTGAAACCGCGCGAGGAGCGGCTCGAGCTCCAGTCGGAGATCCCCGAACAGCCCGGTGACCGGCTCCTCCTCAGAAGGAGCGCCGGACGGAGCCGGAAAGGCAGGGTACGAATTGACGTCCATCGCAAAGCCCTGGGCGGCGCCTGCTCAGGGCTCAGGGAGCCGGCTGGAGGGAGGACTTGCCGGACCGGGTCCGCCACTCGGCGGCCTCGTGCATCTCCTCCGGTTCGTACTCGTAGAGCAGGGAGCGCACGGTCTTCGACGGGGCGAGGTTGATCCCCTCCTCATACCCCCACATGTCGATCGTCTCCCAGGGGCAATAGCGGGCGCAGAGCTGGCAGCCGATGCAGCGCTCCAGGTCCACCTCGACCAGCTTCATGAAGTCGCGGTACTCGGGGCCCGGCACGATCTCGATGCAGTCCACCGGACAGAAGGAGATGCAAGCCTCGCAGCCGGTGCAACCGGTCTGGTCGATCACCGCGACCTGCTTCGGCGCCTTGGCGCGCGGCGGCTTGTCCACCTCGATCTTCTTGGTATAGGGAAAGGCGTCGGGCATGGTGGTCTCCAGGAGGTCGGGTCGCCTGCTTTGGCCCGAGTACTGTACCAGAGAACCGCGTGAGTGGCACAATCCGCCCGTGATCCCCGATCGCGTCTCCCGACTCCTGACCGACCCTGCGAGCGCCTCCTTCGAGGAGCTGGCGCTCGCCGCCTTCGCCTTCCAGTTCGAGCGCATCGAGCCGTTCCGCCGGCTGTGCGAAGGACGAGGCGTCATCCCGGAGAACATCTCCGACTGGAGACGGCTGCCCCCGGTCCCCACGGCCGCCTTCAAAACCCTGGAGCTGGCGGCGGCTCCGGCCGTGGAAGTCTTCCGCAGCAGCGGCACCACGGACGGCGAGCGGCGGAGCGTGCACCATCAGCCCTTTCCGGATCTCTACCGCCAGGTGATCGACGCCTCGTTCCCACGCTTCTGCCTGCCGTACCTCCCGCCGGGGGGACGGCTGCCGATTCTGTCCCTCATCCCCTCGCGGGAGCAGCTCCCGGACTCGAGCCTCTCGTTCATGGCGGACCACGTCCTCGCCTGCTACGGCAGCTCCGAGAGCCTCGTCGCCTTCGGGGCCCGGGGCGTCGAGGCGGCGAAGGCCCGCTCGTGGGCGGGCGGGCGGCAGCGGGAGGGGCGGCCCGTCCTCGTCCTCGCCACGGCTTTCGCCCTGGCCCAGTGGCTGGACGCCCTGGAGCGGCAGGGCCTGCGCTTCCGCCTTCCTGCGGGCTCGGCCCTCTTCGAAACCGGAGGCTTCAAGGGCCGCTCCACGGAGATGTCCCGGGAAGACCTTCTGGAGCGTGTCGCCGCCTGGCTCGGCGTACCGCCGGGGTCCGTCGTCCGGGAGTACGGGATGACCGAGCTCACCAGCCAGTGCTATACCCGGGCTCTCCTCGGCGGAGACCCGGATCTCTTCGTCGCACCCCATTGGGTGCGCGTCCGCATCCTGGACCCGGAAACGCTGGAGGAGGTCCCCGCCGGGACCCCTGGCCTGATTTCAGTCTTCGACCTCGCCAACCTGGGCTCGGCGGTCCACGTCCTCACCGAGGACCTCGGCGTGGCGGAGGGGGAGGGCTTCCGCCTCCTGGGCCGCGCCGCCGGGGCGGAGCTCCGGGGCTGCTCGCTGGTGGTGGAGGAACTGCAAGGAGCCTCGTCAGCCGAGCGGCTGCCATAGTCCGAGGAGGTTTCCCTCGGGATCACGGAATCGAGCCCAGAATCCCATGGTCCCCACCGAGACGGCCGGCAGGTCGATCCGGCCGCCGGCCTCGACGATCCTTTCCAACCAGGCCTCCAGGGCGTCGCCGGTGACATGGATGACCAAGAGAGGATGGTCGACACCGCCGCCAGCAGGCAGGAGACCGCCGTCGATCCCTTCCCGGCCGGTTCCCGGGTCCCCCGCCGAGCCGCGCACCTTGTAATAAGGCGGCCCTTCCCAGGGGAGGGGCTCGACCGTCCAGCCGAAGACCTCCCGGTAGAAGCGGGCAGCCCGTTCCAGATCGCGGGCGGGGATCTCGAAGTGGCTGACGGTGGCTCGCATGGGAGCGCTCCGGGTCTCCGCGGATCATAATCCCCGGGATGCTGCGCGACGCCTTTCTCCCGCCGCCTTTGGCGCACCCGTTCGAGCCGCTCTTCCGTCCGGTGGAGAGGCCGGCAGGGGTCCGTCATGCTTCGGCCCGCTGGAACCCCGAGGCCCTTGGGATCCTGGTCGCTTCGTTGCGCCAGGGAGCGAAGGAGCTGCGCTCGATTCCTGCGGACGAGCTTCTGGCCGCCTGGGGCGAGACGGTGGCGCGGTTCCTCCGGCCGGGGTCGCTGGAGCGCCGGGCCCTGGACTCCGCCCTGGCCCGTCTCTGCCGGCTCTCCCGGCCGGGTCTGGACGCCGCCTTGGAAGCGGTGCTCGGGGGGGTGCGGCGGGAGCCGGCCGCGGCCCTCTTCGGAGAAGCGCGGCCGGTGGAGGGCGCCAGCCCGGTCCTGGTGGTCCTCGCCTCGAACCTGCCGGCTCTGGCCGTCCAGCCGTTGCTGCCGGCCCTGGCCCTGCGGCGGCCGGTCCTCCTCAAGTCCCCCTCGGCCGAGCCCCTCTTCGCCCCGGCCTTCCTCGCCGCCCTGGCCAAACGGGAGCCGCGCCTCGCGGGAGCGGTCGCCGCCGTCACCTGGCCGGGAGGTGAGCGGGAGTTGGAGGCGCCGGTCCTCGCCGGGATGGACACGGTGATCGCCTACGGCGAGCAGGAGGCGTTGGACGATCTGGGACGCCGGGCGTCGGGCAAGGTGGTGGGCTACGGCCCGAAGACCAGCCTGGCGATCCTCGGGAGCGACGCGGACCCGCGGGAGGCGGCGGAGGGGATCGCCCGTGATATAGCCCTTTTCGACCAGCGGGGATGCCTCTCGATCGCAGCGGTATTTACGGCGGGGAACGAGGCGGCCCTGGCCGGGCGCCTGGGACAGGCTCTCCTTGACCTCGCCCGCCGCTGGCCGCCCGGGCCGGCGACCCGGGCCGAATCGGCAGCGGTGCAGCACCTACGCCTCGAAGCGGAGATGAGGGGGCTCCGGGTTGAGCCGCTCTCGCCCCAGTCCGGGACCGTGATTGTCGACTCGGAGCCGTCCTTCCGGCCTTCACCGGGCTTGCGGACGGTGCGGGTCCATCCGCTGCCAGACCTCGGCCGGCTGCCGGAGATCCTCAAACCCTGGCGGGGGCGGCTCCAGGGAGCGGCCCTGGCGGGACGGGACGCCTGGGCACTGGAGCTGCGGCTGCGGGATCTGGGTGTCTCCCGCTGCGTCTCGCCTGGAGAGCTCCAGTCCCCAGACGCCCTGTGGCACAACGGGGGGATTCATCCCCTGGAGGCGCTGGGGAGATAAACGAAAACGGCCGGCAACGCGCCTGCCGTTTTCGGGAAGGGGAGCCGAACGGAGGTCATCGCCCCTGCTGGCCGCTCGCCACGTTCACGATCCGGCTGAGCAGGACCTCGGGAGCGTCCCAGCCCTTGCCGGTGATGCGGCCGACTTCCTTGCCGTTGACGTAGACGATCCCGGTGGGGACGCCGTTGATGCCGAGCCGCTTGACCTCCGGGTGCTTCCAGCCCTCGGGCGGGCGGGGGAGGCCGAAGTACTCGAACTTGATCTTCGAGCCCTTGAGCTGGTCCTCGACCTTGAGGAGGTAGGGGATGTGCTCCTTGCAGTGGGGGCACCAGGAGCCGAAGACGACCCGCACGGTGACCGGCTGGGTCCCTTTTTTCAGGGCGGCGATCGCCTGACCGTTGGGGTTGTACCCCTGGGCGGTGCGCACGTACTCGGGGCTGTGGGTCTTGAGGGCGGCGGCGTTCTGCAGACCCGTCAGGGGCGGCCTGGGGTTCAGGCTGACCTTCTTGCCCTCGTAGGTGAAGGTGACGTTCTCGCCCTGCATCTGGAACTGCCCGGCCGGCGCCACCGCGGCGCCGGTGAGGAGGTCCACGGAGCCGTTCGGCTGCTTCGCCACCTTCATCAGATTGACCGTCTCCACTGTGCCGGCCCGGGGCGTGAGCAGGACGGGTGAGGACAGGGAGGAGGTCAGGACGAGGAGGGCCGGCGGGGTCTGGTTCTGGTAGACCTCCGCCGCGACCTGCTTGCCGTCGATCACCACCGTGTAATCCCCGGTGGGCTGGAAACCCTTCTGAGCGAAGGACGCGGCCGGGACGAGGACCGCCAGGAGGATGGCCGCCAGGGCGGCCCGGGTCAAAAGGTTCTTTTGCATCATTTCGAGGACCTCTCGGAAGGATCGCTGGGATTGGCCGCGAGCTCGGAAAGGGGCGGCAACCCTTGGAAGGTGCGGGTGACCCGCCCGTCCTGGACCAGGAAGGAGCGCGGCAGGCGGCGGTAGAGCGGGCGCAGGATCTCTGCCGGCGCCTCGCGGATTTCGAAAGCCGGACCCCACTGCCAGAAGAAGGCCCGCTGCTTCTCGGCCGGAGCCGAAGAGAGGACCAGGAGGGCGGCGTTGTCGGGATTCCCGGCGTAGGCATTCAGGGCGTCCAGGGACCGGGTCAGCTCCGGATCGTCGAGGTCGGCCATCACCACGAGGTGATCCCCTTCCTTGAGCTCGGGGGCGACGGAGTCCAGGCAGATCCGTGCGTCACCACGGCCGGCGCAGAGGCTCTCGACCGCGACGCCGGGTCGCAGACGTGTGGCCAGGTCGTCCAGGGGCAGCCCGGGGGCCATCCAGGCGAAGACCAGGACCGCCACGGTGCCGAAGACGGCGACGGCGGTGCGCAGCGGCGGGAAGCGGCGGGTGCGCCGTTCCCGGCCGAGGAAGGCCAGCCCGAGCGGCGGTACGAGCAGGAGCAGGTCCTGCCAGAACGCCTCGGCCGGCGTGCGCTCCACCAGATTGCCGAAGCAGCCGCACGAAGAGGCGTTTTCGAGCAGACCCTGGGAGTCGAGGTACCAGGCCCGTCCGGTCAGGAACAGGAAGAACCCCACCAGGAGGGCGGCCGGCACGAGCACCCACAGCCGGCGCAGGCCCAGGAGAAGCGCGAGCCCCAGGCCGGCCTCCAGCGCCAGAGCGATCAGGGCGATCCCTCGGGCGGGCAGGAGACCGTCCAGACCTTCGGCCTGGATCTGCTCGGCGAAGGCCGCCGGATCGATCATCTTGGCCCAGACGGCGAACAGGAGCACGCATCCGAGGAACGCTCCTCCGAACGTCCCCACCCACCACAGCACGGGGTGGGAGGGGGCTCGGGACGGCTCGGTCCGGGCGCTGATGGGGACTACGGTTTCCATCTCCAACGATCCTAACGGCGCTCTGTCGCCGCCGCAATACGGGTTCGCTCCGGGGTAACAACGCCCGCCGCCGGAAAATTCGCTCAGTGCGCCAGGGCCGTGGCCTCCACGGGCCACTTGAGGTGCCGCCGCAGCTCCTCGGCGGTGGGACTCTCTCCCCGCTCCAGAAGCAGCTCCAGCGGCCCCGAGGAGAGCACCTCGCCGCCGTGGACGCCCCCGCCCGGACCCATGTCCACGATCCAGTCGCAGCGTGCGATCAGGTCCGGGCTGTGCTCCACCACCACGACTCCGTCCCCCCGCTGCACGAGCCGGCGGAGCGTATGGTAGAGAAGGTCGATGTCCGCCAGGTGGAGGCCGGTCGTGGGCTCGTCGAAGAGGACGAGCCGCGGCCCCTCGGAGGACGGGCGGTCGAGGAAGCTCGCGAGCTTCAGGCGCTGCGCCTCGCCGCCCGAGAGCGTGGAGGTCGGCTGCCCCAGCCGCAGGTAGCCCAGGCCCACGTCGGCCAGGACCCGCAGGCGCTTGACGAGAGGCTTCAGGTCCGCGAAGAGCTCCAGGGCCTCGTCCACGGTCAGGTCCAGCACTTCGGAGATGGTCCGGCCGCGGTAGCGCACGGCGAGGACCTCGGGGCGGAACCGGTGCCCCTGGCAGGTTTCGCACACCACGGTGACCGGCGCCATGAACTGCATGTCCACCTCGGTGACCCCGGTCCCCTGGCAGGTCGGGCAGCGCCCGCGGTCCACATTGAACGAGAAGTGGGCGGGGGTGATGCGCCGCATCCGGGCGTCCGCGCTGCCGGCGAAGAGCTTGCGGATCTCGTCGTACGCCTTGACATAGGTCACCGGGTTCGACCGGGTGGACCGCCCCAGCGGGCGCTGGTCCACCAGGGTCACGTCCGCCAGCCCCGCCAGCCCCTCCAGGCGGTCGCAATCCCCCGGATCCACGTCCACCACCCCCCGGGAGCGCTGGTAGGTGCCGTAGAGGACGTTTTCGACGAGCGTCGACTTGCCCGAGCCGGAGACGCCGGTGACCGCCACCAGGACCCCCAGGGGGAAATCCACATCCACATTCTTCAGGTTGTGCGCCCGGGCGCCGCGGATCGCGATCCGCGGCAGGGCCGCCAGCTCCTCCGAGAGCGTCTCCCACCCCTGCTCCCGGCGAAAGCGGGCCATGTGCCGGCGGGCCGGGGTCGGGGGGCGTTCCCTGAGATACCGCCCGGTCAAGGAATTCTCGCTCGCCAGGATCGCCTCCACCGGTCCTTCGGCCACCACCCGCCCACCCTGCTCGCCAGCGGCCGGCCCCAGGTCGATCACATGGTCGGCGCCGCGGATGAGGGTCCGGTCGTGCTCGACCACCAGCACGGTATTGCCCCGGGCCGCGAGGTCGCGGAGGAGGGAGAGGAGACGCTCGCTGTCCTGGGGATGGAGCCCGATCGTCGGCTCGTCCAGCACGTAGAGGGTGCTCGTGAGCCCGGACCCCAGGGCCGCGGCCAGATGGATGCGCTGGGTCTCGCCGCCCGAGAGCGTCCGGGCCTGACGGTCCAGGGTCAGGTAGTCCAGCCCGACGCGGTGGAGCACCTCGACCCGCTCGGTGAGCTCGTCGAGGAGGTGCCCTGCCACCTCCCGCTGCCGGGGCGTCCACCGCCGCGCGGCGAGCCACGCCCGGAGCTGCTCCACGCTCAGCGCCGTCAGCTCGGGGAGGGTCTTTCCCTCCAGCCGCACTGCGGCTGCCTCGGGCCGGAGCCGTGTCCCTTCGCAGTCGGGACAGAGGGTGTAGGCGCGGTACCGGGCGAGGAGCACCCGCACGTGGACCTTGTAGGTCCGCCCCTCCAGCCACTCGAAGAACTCCAGGAGGTTCACGAACGACCCCTGGCCGCTCCAGACCCACTCCCGGTCCTCTTCGGAGAGCTCCGCCCAGGGCACGTTCAGAGGAATCTTCCGTCTCTTCGCCCCTGCGAGGAGCCCGTCGTACAGCTCCTCGTAGGCCGGGGTGTTCCAGGGGGCGATGGGCCGCTCGGAGAGCGTGCGCCGGGGATCGGGGACGACCCGCTCCCGGTCGATGCCGATCACCCGGCCGAACCCCTGGCAGCGGGGGCAGGCGCCCAGGGGCGAGTTGAAGGAGAACAGGGGAGGCGTGGGCCGGCGGATCGACTCGCCGCACTCCGGGCAGGAGAGATCGCGACTGTAGAGGCGGATCCCGAGCCCTCCGCGAGCCTCCACCCGGCCTCCGTTCATCTTGTAGCCCTGCTCCAGGGTGTCGAGGACGCGGGCGGCCGTCTCCTGCCTGGCCGGGAACCGGCCGAGGACGAGGGGCAGGGGATCGAGCTTGGCCGGCCACTTCTCCCCCGCCTCCATGCGCACCACCTCGTCCCCCTGGAGCCGGCGCTGGAAGCCCTGGCGGATCAGCTCGGCCAGCGCCTCGTCCGCCCCCTTCTTCGGCCGGGGAATGCGGACCACCAGGAGGAAGGGATCGCCCACCCGGCCCGAGGCCAGCTCCGCCGCAGCCTCCTCCGGGGAGAAGCTCCCGGCCGGACCATGCCCCTTCGGGCACCCCACCTCGCCCAGATGGGTGAAGAGGAGCCGCAGGACGTCCATGGTCTCGGTGATCGTCCCCACCGTGGAGCGGGCGTTGCGGACCGCGTTCTTGGCCTCCAGGGCCACCGCCGGCAGGATGTTGTGGATGGCGTCCACGGGAGGACGCTCCATCTGATCGAGGAACTGCCGGGCGTACGTGGACATCGATTCCACGAAGCGCCGCTGCCCCTCGGCGAAGATGGTGTCGAAGGCGAGCGAGGACTTGCCCGCGCCCGAAGGGCCGGTCACCACCGTCACCGCCTGGTGCGGCACCCGGCAGTCGACCCCTTTCAGGTTGTGCGTGCGAGCCCGCTCGACGAGGATCGCAGGAGTGTCGGACATCGTTTCGTGCCCACCCCTCCAGAGGAGGAAACCCGCGGAGGCTTCCGGGATGGAGCCAAGCATCATAGCGCGAACGGGGCGGGGCAAATTCCCGGGGGAGCGTTGACCTAAAACGGCGGCCTTTCGCCTCGCTCCTCTGCCTTTTTCCTGTCCTCCTCCTTCCCGAACACCTTCCGCAGCCAACGCCGGAAAGGATGGGGTTTCTTCCTCTCGCCGGCCTCCTCCACCCTCTCCTCGCCGGCACTTTCCTCCACAGCAGAGGCCGCCTCTCGTTCCTCGCCATCCTCTCCGGAGGCTTCCGCGACCTCCACCGACGACCAGATATCGTGCCGGTCGCAGACGTCCGTGGGAGCCTCGCCCTCGCGGAAGACCTCGGTGAAGGCCCAGGGGCAGTATTCGGTGGCGATCTTGCCCGTGCTCGGGTCGATGGTCACGGTCGTGAGGCCCTTGGGTTGGGGGAAGACGGAGAAGCCGGCCCGGGGGGCGACTTTTTCGGTGAAGCGGACCCAGATCGGCAGGGCGGCCCGGGCCCCGGAAAGGCGGGTCGTGGAGTTGTCGTCGTAGCCCACCCAGACCACGGTCGTCCGCTCCGGGGAGTAGCCGGCGAACCAACTGTCCCGCCGCTTGTTCGTGGTGCCGGTCTTGCCGGCCAGGTCTCCCTTGATCCCGTCGGCGGCGCCCCGGGCCGTGCCGCGCTCCAGCACTCCCTGGAGGAGCGAGGTCACGATGTAGGCCGACTGCGGGGAGAGGACCCTCTCCGGCGCGGGGAGCTTCGTCCCCTCGACCGGCTTGCCGTAGCGGTCCAGGACGGCGGTGAGCCCATGAACCGGCGGCTTGACCCCTCCGGCGGCGAGAGTGGCGTAGATCGTGGCGAGCTCCACCGGGGTGACCTCCACCGCTCCCAGGGCGATCGAGGGGAACGGCTCCATCCGGGACGAGACGCCCATCGCGTGAGCGAGCCGGACGATCCGCTCCATGCCCACTTCCAGCGCGAGCCGCGCGGTGGCGGGGTTGTAGCTCTTCTCCAGGGCGCTGCGCACGGTCACCCAGCCGTGGTAGCTGCCGTCGTCGTTCTTCGGGCTCCAGGTCTGGGTCGGGAGGGGCAGGGAGAGCGGAGTGTCCTCCAGGAAAGAGGATGGCGAGGCCTTCCGCTCCTCGAAGGCCGCGGCATAGACCACGGGCTTGAACGTGCTCCCCGCCTGCCTCCGGGCCTGGCCCGCGCGGTCGAACTGGCTCTCCGTATAGCTCCGTCCGCCCAGGTAGGCGAGGATGCCGCCCGTCTTGGGATCCACAGACACCAGGGCCGCCTGGAGCGGACTCTCCTGCTTGCGGCCTTTCTGGTATCCCTCCTCGGCCCGCTCGAGCCCCCACTCCACCGCCGCCTGGGCCGTCTGCTGGTTGTGCCAGTCGAGGGTGGAGAAAAGGACGTAGCCCTCGTCCGCGAGCTCCTCGATTCCGAACCGCCTCTGGGCTTCGAGGGCCGCGGTGTCGGCGAAATACGGGGCGCGCCGCCGCACCAGCGGCTCGGGCGCCAGGTTCAGGGGCTGCCGCAACGCCTCCTCGACCCGCTGGGCCTCGACCAGCCGGAGCTTCGCCATCCGCTGGAGCACCCAGTCCCGGCGCTCCTGGGCCCGCTCCGGATGCGAGAGAGGCGAGTAGTTGGCCGGCGAGCGGATCACCCCGGCCAGGGTGGCCGCCTCGGCGAGGGTAAGCTGTCCCGCGTCCTTGCCGAAGTAGGCCCGGGACGCCGACCCAAACCCCAGCAGGGAGACGCCCCCGGCGCCGCCCAGGTAGATCTCGTTGAGGTAGGCCTCCAGGATCTCCTCCTTCGAGTAGCGGAGCTCCAGGAGAACCGCCAGGATCAGCTCCTGGCTCTTGCGGGCGAGCGTGCGCTCATGGGTCAGATAGATGTTCTTGACGAGCTGCTGCGTCAGCGTGCTCCCTCCCTGGCGGACCTCGCCGCCCCGGAGGTTCACCCAGAGCGCCCGGAGGACGCCCGAGAGAGAAAAGCCGGCGTGCCGGTAGAAACTGTCGTCCTCGGCGGCGACCACCGCGGCGATGAGGTCTTCGGAGAATTCGCCGAGCTCCAGGGGCCGGCGCTCTTGCAGATCGGGCCCGTAGTAGGAGGCGAGCAGGGGCGGATCGAGGAAGACCGTGTCCACGTCCTTCCCGTTCAAACGCAGAGCCCTCACCCGGCTGCCGCGGTACTGCACCTCCACGAGCCCGCCCCCACGCTGGCCGTCCGGCAGCGGAAAGCTCCGGAGATGGACGGCGAGCCCCCGGCCGGTCCTGCGATACCGCCCGGCGGGCAGGGGGGAGCTCCCCTCGTGCTCGCGATATCCCTCCCCGCTCAGGTCCTCGATCAGCAGGTCGGCCGGGTAGCTCCGCCCCTCATGGAGCCGGGTCGCCTGGGCATAGAGCCGGGACGGCTGACGGAATGTGATGTCGTCGAATTGGCCCGACAGACGCCAGAACGGCCGGAGGACGAAGATCCCCACCGCCACCAGCACGGCGAGCGTGATGAGCAGCAGCCAGCGCCGGCGAAAACGCCGGGGAGGCTTGGCGGGAGCGGTTTTCGAACGTCGTACGGCCATCGCGGAGGAGAACCGCGGGCCAGTCTGGACTGTTCCACCGGTCGCGGTCAAGCAGGCCGGGGGTGCAAGAAGCACTCCACGGGGACAGCCGAATCAGAAAGGCAGGTCACCCAGCCAGTGGATCTCGATGCCGCTTCCTTCGAGTTTGCCGATCAGTTTGCGGTCGGCCGTGATGAACGGGAGCGAGAAAGCGTGCGCCAAGGCGGCATACGATGCATCGTAGGCGCTGATCTCGTACTCCAGAGCCAGTTCCAAAGAGTCCTGCATCAGGGAAGTCACCGGCACCTGGATGAGGTCCAAGCCACGCAAGTCCTCCAAGCTCTCTCTGGCCTGCGCCGCGGGATAGCCGAGGAACCGAACATGCTTCCAGAAGATGTTCGTACATTCAGAGTAGAACAGGTCGGGGATGAAGAATCGCCCTAGGCCACGACGTCCCACGTTTTGAAAGAGCTTCTGCGCGACATCCGAAAGCTCTTCTGCAATGAACACCTTGACAGCTACATTGGCATCGACTACACAAGCCCGGCTCAACAATCACGATCCTCACGGATCAGATCCACACTGTCCGGAGCTTCTGGATTCCGGGGAGTGGACTCGCGGCGACGACTAATCCTGTCGAGCAACTCCTCCTGGGAGGGTACGGGATGCCTCCGACGGTACTCTTCCGCTGCTTCGAAGAGGCGGCGCCTCCGCTCCTCGGGGGTCTCACCCTCCTCAACACCGCGAAAGAGCTTGGTGTGCTCCTCGGCCTCCTCAATCAGCCGGCGTCTCACATCCTCGAGCTTCTCGTCGCGTAACAAGGCACTCATCGGGTCTCCTCGGAGGAACTTGTCCTCAATTCAGAGTATACCATGCAGAGGCGCGAGCGCTGCAATCTTCCCGCCCCTCCCGCCTGTTATCATTCCCGGCTCTATGATCGCCGTCTCCGACCTTGGCAAGAACTTCGGCCCCCAGACTCTGTTCGAGGGGGTGTCGATCCAGTTCAACCCGGGCAACCGCTACGGCCTCGTGGGGGCCAACGGCTCGGGCAAGTCTACGTTCCTGAAGATCCTGGCGGGGGAAGAGCTCCCCAGCGAGGGCACCGTCGCGATGCCGAAGCGCTTGAAGCTCGGCGTCCTCAAGCAGGACCACTTCCGCTACGAGCACATGCCCATCCTCGAGGTGGCCATGATGGGCAACCACGAGGTCTGGGAGGCGATGGTGGAGAAGGAGGAGCTCCTCGCCAGGGCCGACCAGGAGTTCGACTCCGAGCGCTACGCCGACCTCGAGGACCTCATCCTCCGCCACGACGGGTACACCCTGGAGGCCCGGGCCGGCGAGGTGCTGGAGGGCCTCGGCATCCCCACCGAGGTCCACCGCCAGCCGCTCTCCATCCTCTCCGGCGGCTTCAAGCTCCGCGTGCTCCTCGCCCAGGTCCTCGCCGCGGACCCGGACGTCCTGCTCCTCGACGAGCCCACGAACCACCTGGACATCCTGTCCATCCGCTGGCTGGAAAAGTTCCTCTCCGAGAGCTACAAGGGCACGGCGATCGTCATCTCCCACGACCACCGGTTCCTCGACAACATCTGCACCCACATCGTGGACGTGGACTACGAGACGATCATGCTCTACCCGGGCAACTACTCCGCCTTCATGGCCGCCAAGGTGGAGAACCGCGACCGCAAGGAGGCGGAGATCGAGAAGCGGGAGGCGGAGATCGCCCGCCACAAGGAGTTCGTGGACCGCTTCCGCGCCAAGGCCACCAAGGCCCGGCAGGCCCAGAGCAAGATCAAGATGATGGAAAAGATCGTCATCGAGCGCCTGCCCCAGAGCTCCCGCCGCTACCCGACCTTCAAGTTCAAGGCGGTCCGCCCCAGCGGCCGCCAGGTTCTCGAGATGGAGGGGATCTCCAAGGCCTACGGCGACAACCAGGTGTTGAAGGACGTCACCTTCAAGGTCGAGCGCGGCGACCGCGTCGCCATCATCGGCCCCAACGGCATCGGCAAGTCGACCCTGCTGAAGATCGCCGTGGGCGACGTGGAGCCCGACGGCGGTCGGACCCAGTGGGGCTACGAGGCGCGCCCGGGCTACTTCTCCCAGGACCATAACGAGGTCCCCAAGGGGAGCCGGCAGACGGTGGAGGCGTGGCTCTGGGAGTTCGTTCCCGGCGAGCCCATCGGCTTCGTCCGGGGCAACCTCGGCATGGTCCTGTTCTCGGGCGACGACGTGAAGAAGCCGGTCGGCAACCTTTCCGGCGGCGAGGCCGCGCGCCTCGTCTTCTGCAAGCTCTCGGTGACGAAGCCCAACGTGCTCATCCTCGACGAGCCCACGAACCACTTGGACCTCGAGGCCATCGAGGCCCTCGTCGAGGGTCTCAAGGAGTACGACGGCACCCTGATCTTCGTCTCCCACGACCGCTGGTTCGTCTCCCAGCTCGCCACCCGCATCTTCGAGATCTCCCCCAAGGGTATCAACGACTTCCCCGGCACCTACGAGGAGTACCTGGAGAAGCTCGGGGACGACCACCTGGACGCCGAGGCGGTGTTGCGCATGAAGCGCGAGCAGAAGAAGGCCGCCGCGGCCACGGCGAAGCGGGTCGAATCCCCCGAGGAGGAGCGCCGCCGCCTGCAACGCCGGAAGGAGCTGAACAGGCGCCTCGAAACGGTGACCTCGGAGGTGGAGAAGGCCGAGTCCCGCGTCCACGCCATCAACGAGATGTTCTGCGACCCCACTTTCTTCGACCGCACACCTCGCGAGCAGGTCAAGAAGCTCGAAGGGGAGCAGAAGACCCTCTCCGCCAAGGTCGAGGAGTTGATGGGGGAGTGGGAGAAGATCGAGACCGAGTTGGCGGAGCTTCAGGCGTAGGGCGGATCCTTCCAGTAAAATCTCTCCCTCAGACGAGAGACCGGCTCGTCCCCGGTGGAGAGACCTCATGATCCGCCATCACACCTGGGTGCGCACCCTTGCCGCCATCCTTCCAGCGCTGCTGCTGTTCACCGGTTGCTCGGTCAACCCGGCCACGGGCAGGCAGCAGATCAACTTCTTCAACGAGGCCGAAGAGATCGAGATGGGCCGGGAGGCCGATGCCGAGATCGTCGCCCAGGTCGGCCTCTATGACGATCCCGAGCTCCAGGCCTACGTCGAGGATCTCGGCCAGAGCCTCGCCGCCCGGTCCGAACGGCCGGACCTGCCCTGGAGCTTCAAGGTGCTGGACGACCCGGCGATCAACGCGTTCGCCCTGCCGGGGGGCTATGTCTACGTGACCCGGGGGATCCTCTCCCATCTGGAGTCCGAGGCCGAGCTCGCCATGGTCATGGGGCACGAGATCGGCCATGTCACGGCCCGACACGGCGTCAACCAGATGAGCAAGCAGATGCTCGCCATGGCCGGCCTCGGCGTCGCGGCCCTCCTCTCCTCGGAGATGGACGACCTGGCCGGCGTCGCCGCCCTCGGCCTCAGCCTGGTGTTCCTCAAGTACAGCCGGGACGACGAGCGCCAAGCCGACGAGCTCGGCCTGCGCTACACCGAACGGGCATCCTTCGACCTGCGGGAAGGGCCCAAGGTCTTCGACCTCCTCGATCGGGCGAGCCGGGTCGAAGGGGTGGGGCGCCTGCCCAACTGGCTCTCCACCCACCCGGACCCCGGCGCGCGGCGCAGCCGCCTCCAGGAGAAGGTCGCCGCGCTCGAAGCCTCCGGCACCCGCTTCGAAGGGGCCGCCGTCAACCGGGACTCCTACGTCCAGCTCCTGGACGGCATGACCTTCGGCGAAAACCCGCGGGAGGGCTTCTTCCGCGGCGGCGAGTTCCTCCATCCGGACCTCCGGTTCCGTTTCCGCTTCCCCGAGGGCTGGACGACGGCCAACGAGAAGACCTCGGTGAGCGGCCAGAGCCCGGGCGAGGACGCCATGATCCAGATCTCCCTGGCCGAGCAGGACACGGTGGAGGCTGCCGCCGAGGCCGCCTTCGAAAGTGAGGGTCTCGAGCGCCTCCGCTCCTGGCGCCGGGAGATCCACGGCTCCCCGGCCTCCTGGAACCGCTTCCGACTCGACCGGGGGCAGGGCGAGGAGGATCTGGAGGGCATGGCCGTCTTCCTCACCCACGAGGGCAAAGTCTTTCAGCTCCTCGCGCTCTCCACGGCCGGGGGTTGGTCCAGGCACGAGCCTACCGCGGAGACCGCCCTCGCCTCCTTCGGCCGCCTCACGGACAGGTCGGCCCTGGACGTCCAGCCCCGCCGCCTGGAGATCGTCTCTCTCCCCCGGGCCATGACCCTGGAGGAATTCAACCGCCAATACCCTTCCACCGTCCCCCTGGACACCGTCGCCCTCGCCAACCACGCCGACCCCGCCACCCGCTTCGCAGCCGGCCGCCTCGTCAAGCGCGTCGTGGGAGGCAAGGGGATCGAAGACAGAAAGTAGCTGCCGGAAGCCTTCCCGGGACCTTCGCGAGGCGTTTCTTTGTGCACCGCGAGCGCACCGGTGTGCAAAGTCGTCCCCGCGCCCGCTTGCCTCGCCGGGTTGGTGTGCAAAACTCTTTGCTTTCTGCTCAACAGGGTGACGGAGGAATCCTCTGCGGAGATGTCCGCGCCTTCGGCGGTTTGTCCGGAACGCTCCGCGGCTCTTTCTTTGTGCACCGTCGCGGCGATCCTGCACAGAAAATCGCTCGCGAAACGTTCCGTGGTGTCGTCGGTGCACACCGCGATCGGAATTCTGCACAGGGAGCGGGATTGCGGGCGTCCCAGGGATCACCTTATGTGCAGGATCACGCGGCGCTTGCACATCGGAAGTCCCGCAAAGCGCTCCGGAGTGATGGCGGAACGGACTTTTCTGTCTGCGAAGCGTTCCGCAGGATCAGACTGCGAGAGGCGGCTGTCAAGAACTTGCTCACTGGACCAGGAGGCCCAACCCTCCCGGACGCGTCCCCGTATACCAGGGCAGAACAGCCTCTTTCACCCGAAAGGAGAAGATGCCATGAAGAAGTTCTTCGCCCTCGTCGCCGCCCTGGGTCTCTGTGCCGTGCTCTCCGCGCCGGTCCCGAGCTCCGCCTACACCTGCCAGGACTTCTGCCTCTCGGACTACAACTCCTGCAAGCTGGACTGCCGGTTCCACCCCTACACCGGCTGCGCGAACGACTGCTGGCAGGAGTACCAGGCCTGCCTGGCCGCCTGCTGAGGCTCGACTCCTTCCCCGCCCGGAGGAGCGATGCCGGGCGGGGGCTCGAAACCGGCCGGATGACATCTGTCACCCCCATCTCCTGACATCCCTCTCTGCCGTCCCCTCCCCCCTCCCTCCAGAATCAGCCTTGGAAGGAGGCAAGGCCATGACGCATGTGAC